>CAYFOG010000003.1:0-89412 GCA_964344705.1 Candidatus Woesearchaeota archaeon
AGAGCCAGGATTAAAACTATACTATAAACTAGTTGCCTATTCTTTGCTTTACGCCCTTTCATTGATTATACCTATAAAGTTCTAGGAAGGATTTTACTTCTGCTTGGAGCTCTGTTGCGACTTGCCACAGTTCGCTCTGCATTCTTTTCATTGTGCTTTTGTAAATGAACTTGTCAAAGAATCCCTTGAACAGACGCATCCATGGCTGATTTTCCCATTTGTTGTCTTTATCGACGACCAGATATGCGCTCATGTCGAACTCAATTGTACCTTTTTGTAGTATCAAATTTTTGCCGTCAATTTCGGCAGGAATATCATTCATATCTGTTATTTTCCAAATTATGTCGATTTTATAATCTGAATATGCGTCAATAGTTCTCCCGTTTCTCCAATGAATTTCATAAGATTTTCCGTTTGGACCTTCTTTTTCTACATACTTGCTTTCAATAACAGTAAACAGGCGCCACTTTAGCCAATCTTCTGTGTGTCCGTACAGTTCTTTGAAATCGAAAATGAAATCTTTTTTTTCTACTTTGGAATTGGTAATTAGGTTAATCGTTTCTGACATGAGTTTGTTAATCTATTGTATAATATAAACATTTCTTAGGATACTTTTTTATATTCCGTAGAGTATAATTATTCATGATGCGCAAATCAAAAGTTGACCGTCCGGATATGACTGAACATGTTCTTTTGTTAAGTTTGGCATTTTGGATTATTTCAGTTGTTTATTTGACTTATAAGGCGGCAAATTTGGAGTTGAGTTTGTTGAGCTGGACTTCATTAAGTACATTTATTTTGGGCGTTATTAGCGTAATCCTTTTTGTTGCAGTCATTATGCTTGCAAGAATTAGGAGACTTTTGGAATGAAACTGAGAAGATTGCGCGTTAGGAACAAAAAAGGAATAACTCCAATTATCGCAGTTATTTTGCTTATGATGATGACTGTTGCGGCTGCTGGTGCTGCCTTTTTCTGGGTTTTGAGAATTCAGTCAAGTTTTCAAGGTAGTTCAGAACAGCATTTTGAAACTTTGAACAGCAATTTGAATTCCCAGATTGAGCCAGTTCATGCGCAATTCAAAGGGTATAGCAATAGCGGAAATTTTACTCTAATACTTAAGAATTCGGGCAGTGCGGCCGTTCCGCTGACTAAGAAATCTGCTAGCCCTACTACGAATTTCATTCTCAAGAACAATGAACAGGATGTGATATGTAGTCAGAAATTCTTTGGTCCGTCAGCGAATTGTACATCTGGTTGTGGTGGAGAGCTTGGAGTTAATAGTCAGGCAACTTTGATTATCAACTTGACTTCAGAATGCGCGATTCAAAATCAAACAACTTATCCAAATAGTTCAGTTTTCTTTTACGAAATTGACTTCTCTGGTGTTTCAGCAACTGGTGGAACTTTCAGAAAATAATTATTGCATTTGAGTTCCGTCAGGCAATTGAGGTGCTACGTTTTGCGCTGTGACGATGTCATCAATTCTTAGAAGCATTATTGCTACATCACTTGAACTTGAGAGTGCTTGAGTTTTGATTTTTGCTGGTTCAATTACTCCTTTCTTCCACATATCTTCGACTTTTCCAGTCAGGACATTCAATCCAGCCCATTTGTTTTTGGCATCGTGCTTGGACTTTAACTCCGCCAAAGTGTCAATTGGATCAAGTCCTGCGTTTTCAGCAAGAGTTATCGGAATTACTTCAAGCGCATCTGCGAATGCAGTTATTGCTAGTCTTTCTCTTCCTGAAAATGATTCTGCATATTTTCTCAGATGCTTTGAGATTTCAAGTTCAATGGCTGAACCGCCTGCCACGACTTTCTTGGTTGAGATTGCTGCCGCAATATCTCCAATCGCGTCAGTCAATGCTCTTTCAACTTCTGAGATTACGTGGTCTGTTCCTCCACGAACCAGCAGAGTTACTGCTTTTGCTTTGGAACATTTTTCAACGAAAATCATGTGCTCGTCTGAGATTTTTCTTTCGGAAATTAGTCCTGCTTTTCCTAAGTCAGACTTTTCCAAATCTCTCAGAGAAGTGATTATTTTTCCAGATGTTGCTTTTGCTAATCGCTTCATATCGGATTCGCGAACTCTCCGAACAGCGAAAATGTTGTTCTTGGCTAAGAAGTGTTGAGCAGTTTCGTCAATTCCTTTTTGACAGAAAACTGCTGTTGCTCCAGATGATTTTATTGTGTCAACCATCTTTCGAAGCATTTCCTCTTCTTGCTCAATGAATTCTTGAATTTGATTTGGTGAAGTAATTTGAATTTTTGCATCAATTTCTGTGTTCTTGACTTCAAGCGGTGCGTCAAGTAAAAGAACTTTTGCACTTTTAATTTCTCTTGGCATTGAAGAATGGACTCGCTCTTTGTCGATTACAATTCCTTCAATTAATGTTGAATTTTCTGTATCTGCGCCCGGCTTCTTTTCGATTTTGATGTCATTCAAATCTATAGTAATTTGATTTCCTTGCTGTTCTGCTACAGACATTATTGCCTTAACTGCCATCTTGGAAAGCTTTTGCTTGGTTTCGTATTCAACATTTTTTCCAGTCATTGCAGTTGCTGCGATTTTGATTAGAATTGGTTTGTCTTTGATTGATACCGTTTCTGAAAGTTTGTTTAGAAGTTCTTGTGATTTGCTCGCTGCGATTTCATAACCTTTTGCGATTACAGTTGGATGAATATTTTTGTCAAGAAGATGTTCAGCTTGATTCAATAACTCTCCTGAAAGAATTACTGCGGTTGTTGTCCCATCACCCACTTCAGACTCTTGAACTTTTGCAACTTCCACCAACATTTTTGCTGCGGGATGTTCAATTTCCATTTCGTCCAAAATTGTGACTCCGTCGTTTGTTATTGTGACTCGTCCTCCGCTGGAAACAATCATTTTATCCATTCCTTTTGGACCGAGAGTTGTTCTCACCGTGTCAGCTAATGCTTTTGCAGCTGCAATATTAGCTTTATGTGCTGTTTTTCCCTGATTTCTAGTGTATCCTTCTGGTAAAATAAATACAGGTTGAAAGTTTTGATTGGACATAATGTTAGCTTGGAAGAAAACTTTTAAGGGTTGTTTTTGGACGGTTTTGAGCAAGGTTTTTATTCAATAGCGCATATATACTTTTATGGCTACTAAGGGTGAAGAGTACGAACTAATTCCAATAAAACCTCTTAAAGATTTGCAAGCGGAGATGAAAAAGTTCCGGGAAGATTTGAAGAAGAAAAATGATTCTCCAAAAGAATATTTGAATATTTTGAATGCTGTTCAAAAGATTGAGAATAAGTTTGAGTTGACGGTTAAAAATTTGTCTAAAATGACTGCTAAGCTTGAAGGAATCATAAAAGTTTTTGAAGAATTGGGTGGTGAAGAGGAAGAAGAAGTTGATCGTCTTGGAGAATTGATTGATCGGATTGAAAAGCTTGAAGTTTCCAATCAGAATTTAGTTGACAAAACGGATGCGCTACATAAATCTGTAAAAAGAAGGTCTTACTTTAAGGAACGATTTCCGAAGGGAATTCCGGTTACTTATCGGCGGACTAAGTGATTTGAGATATATTGAATTCATCTTCCCATATAAAACAAATTGTGAAAAGATCTTGGTGGTTGAAATAGGCTTCTTTGTATCTTCCATTTAGGCCGCCTTTTATCTGCTCCCTGAACCAATCTCCTGCATCTTTTCTCCGTTTTATTGCTAAACGTTCTGAATCTCTTAATTTTCTGAAGTTCAAAGTATTTGAATTCGGATCATAATCACATACTGTTTTGTGTATAACTTCGTCTCCACCAAAGAATAACTCATAGGCGATATTTGGAACTTCGACAAAACCTCTTTTTGCCACACGAATTATTTCGTTGGCTGCCGCAACAGGATTATCTAAATGTTCCAATACGTGGCTACAATATACATAATCAATTCCTCCTTCCGTTTTTAGTATCATCCATAAGTCTATATCACTCTTTGTTGGAACAAAATCATTAGTTGTTGCGCTTCCGTGTAAATATAATGATCTTATTGTGTTAACTTCAAGCTCAGATAGTTCTTCGAATAATAATTCTCTAAAATTATTTGTTACATCATCTATCTCTTCAGTCATTTTAGTTCCTTTCTCTCCAATACAGTGTAAACATTTTCAGTTAGATATGTTTTCGCGGCAACCAACTCTATACTCTTTACGTTGTAAATTCCAAATTCTGTATCTCGGTGATTTCTAATTTCTTCTAAAAATGTAGCGTCCGTTTTTCTATCGAAAGAGAGTATAGCAACATGTGGTAAATAATTCTCTGATTCAATTGAAGAAAAGTCCTTTACTTGATGTTCATTCAATTTTTCTAACTCAGCGTGCAGAGTTTTTAACTCATTTTTTTGGTCAAAAACTTGTATGATTGTTGAGGTGGGAAATATATTTAGACCTTTTAATTTTACTTGGAACGGTTTCGTTTCAATAATTAAATTTGAGAACGCATCTCTGAGTTCTGTAATTTGTGTTTGATTTAATCTTCCAAAAAGTTTTAGTGTGATGTGGAAATAAGTGGAATCATAGAATCGGTGTCCCGGTTCCAATTCCTTTAATTTTTGTTGTATTTCGTTTATTTTTTTGCTAGGTGTTTTGTGCAAATTAATCTGGACTGCTATGAAGTCTGGATTGTTTTCATCAAGGAAACTACTGTTGCTGATTTTTTTTACTTCATTTTTTGCTATTGTTTTTTCGTAAGTCTTCCAATTTTTATTAAATTTGATTAATTGTCGTTCCATATTCTATTTTTTCAATATTTCATCTGGGATTAATGCTGTATTGATTGTGGGTTTCGAATTTTTTGAGTGTTTCTTCTTTGTATTTTCTGACTAGCTTCTGATCCCAACTGATTCGGCTAATAATACGTCATTCATTTTCCACAAACATACAATTCAGCTCAAATATTTATATTTATTCAATTCAAACAAGACAACCAAATAGCCAGATTTATATAGAAAAAAGGTTTTTCTAAAGCATATGTCTCGAAAGGGTTTGACGCCGGTTGTCGCAATGATACTTTTGCTAATGATGACTGTGGCTGCTGCGGGTGCCAGCTTTTATTGGCTGGTCAGAATTCAAGGTGAATTACAAGGTGGAACTCAGCAATTTCAAGAACAGACTTTTGAGAGAATGACTTCTAATGTTGCTTTTCAAGATTCAAGCTACAATCGAACTAGGGAGGAATTAACTATTGCTCTTTTGAATACTGGTACGACTAAGATTCCTATTTCGAACTCGGGAACGAACCCTAAGACGTTGTGGACTTTGCTCGATAGTGAGCAGGATATAATCTGCTCTTCTGATTGGAGCAAGCAGGACTCGGATTCGGACGGTACAAATGATACTGAATGTACTTCTGGTTGTGGAACAGATTTGGCGTTGAAAGAATTGAGATTGATTAAATTGAATTTGACTAATTCTGAATGTGATATTTCGAGTCAGGCAAACGATACATTAATATTTGCCAAGATAACATTTAGTGGTAAGACAACTTCCGCGGGGACATTTAGAATATGAAACTGAGAAAAATTGGCAAGCAAAACAAGAAGGGAATTACGCCAATTATCGCAGTTATTTTGCTTATGATGATGACTGTTGCGGCTGCTGGTGCAGCGTTCTTTTGGTTTGTAAGAATTCAGAGTGAGCTTCAAGGAGGTTCAGACAGTCATGCCAATCAATTATCTGAAACAATTAATTCTAAAATTCAAGTGCTGGTTTCAGATTTACAAGGAACTACTTTGAATTTGTATATGAAGAATATTGGTGGAACTGATGTTCCTGTTAAGACTGGTTCGACTAGCCCGACAACAACATTCCTGTTGCAAGAGAGCTCGGGAAAGGTTGTATGCCAGACCTATCTTGATAGCTCGCATGCTGATTGTACTTCGGGTTGTGGAAATTCTATTGATGTTGGTGAGACTCAACTAGTTGCTATGACTTTGGCGAGTGATTGTAGTCTTTCAAGTTATTCCAATACTACTAAATTTGCATACATTATTGATTTCAGTGGCACTGCCTCAACGGGCGGAGAATTTGAGAAGTAGTTCTTGATTAAAGCAAATTATATTAACGAAAAGCAATTATCTTTTGTATGCGAAAAGGAGTTTCTGAAGTTGTTGGCGTAATTTTGTTAATCTTCATGGTTGTTGCAGTTTCAGGTAGTTTTTACTATTGGTATTCTGCCGGACAAACAGATGCGCAAGTAAAAACTGAATTGTTTCAAGCAGATGTTTTTGATCAAGTTGTAAGCCGGACTTCTGCGATTATTGATGCAGTATACAATACTGACCGAGAAGTTAATGTGAATAATTTTGCTGAGTACAAAACTCGTCTTTGCGCAGATGAGAAAGCATTGCCTATGGATGCTTCAGATATTCGACTTGAGTTGTATGAAGGTTATGGTGCTGAAACGGATATAATTTGTGCTGTGACGGGATTTGATGGTGGTTGTAATTCTAACACTACTACTTTGTATGGTGCGCTTGGCGGGAAGACTACTTCAACAGGAATATATGTTACATCTTCAACAGACGGTACAACTTGGGCAACTTCTGCAGTAAGCTCGTTATATGATGATTATTCAAAATTCAATTTTACATATCTGGATAATTTTATTGAAGGAAACAATGATTCAATCGATCCTAAGAATATGCTTTTGATGGGTGTTGGGAAAAATAAAAATAATGGGCAAAGAAAATCTATTCTTACAATTATAGATAATGATTTGGACGGAAAGAGTTACAACATTACTGATCTCGATGAGAATGTCACGGTTTATTATGATGCTCAATTAGCTCAGGAAATTCCCGGTGCAATATATAGTTTGTATCGTGGTGGTGCTCTTGTTAATCCTGACTCTGAAGCTCCGCTTACAGCCATTCTTACCAAACAATTTACTGCTTATGATGTTCCTGAAAGATTGGTATCTTTTGGGAGCTCTCGTCCTGTCGCGAATGCAAAAGTTACTGCGATTCAGCAAGTAGTGAGACTGGGTCTGAATCAACTTCTGGTTGGAGTAACTGGTGATACAAATTCTGGCGGACTTTCATATATTGATGAAACTCAAGATATTATTACTGGTCAAGAAGTAGATTATCCTAATGCTCCAGTTTGTCCGTATGATGTGACTACTTTCTCACAATGTGGAGTTACTGTTGATCCTGTTGAATGTTCCATTACTATTGATGGAGTTCCTGAAATATTACATGTTCCTGAATTTACAAATAGCACTAAAGTGAATAGTGATCCAGTTTTCATTGCAGTAAATAATTTGACAAATGGAAGTTCTAAAGTTCCTGCAGTTCTTTGGACGGGATACATTCAAGAGAGTTCAAATATATATTGTATTGATTTGACTGCGGCTGGTGCAGATCCATCTTATGATATTGTTGACATGGAGTATCATAGTAAAACTGGAAAGGTTCTGGTCTTCTTGAAACATGCAATTCAGCCACCGGGAAGTCAGATTATTGGAATTGTGGATTCGGCAGGAACCTACTCTTCGGAATTGATATCTCCTCCAACACCTTCAGCAATTAATCCAGAAACATTTGCTGCGCTTGACAATTCTGTTTATGTTGGTGGGAGTGATGGGACAAATGCGACCATTGAAAGGCTGGATTTCAATTCAACTACAATTGAAAATATTACTACTGTGTATTCAGATGGAACTTATTCAAGCGTTCAAGAATTGCTTTCTTATAATACATGTACGGATCGGAAACCTTATTGTAAATCTGGTTGTCAAAAAGCACTTAAGAAAGGAGATTGTACAGATTTGGTTCTGTCCATAGAAGACAGTGCATGTGACATTGGCGGTTATGCTCCAGAAACAACATTTACTGTTCGATTAGGAATTGGGCAATTCTTCCAGAATTTGGAAATTTTCACCAAGAAAACTGGAACAAGCGCGGAAGTTAATGCTACGGAGTTCAATTAAATGAAAAGGGGGCAAGCACAGATTGTTGGATTTACTATACTTACTTTAATTATGCTTTCAGTTACTGCTATTGTTTTCATTTGGGCAAACCCTTTGATTGAGCGGTCAAATAATGTTAATGAAATTACTCGAATTGAAGGGAATATTCATTTGCTGGATGCGGCGATTAGAGAAGTTGCAACTCAGAAAACTCAACGGAGTTTAAGTTTTGATATTGATGATGGATATCTTTTTGCTCACAATCGTTCAGTTATTTCATTTACAAGCAATTTTGATTTGCCGAGCGCTAGCGGTACTGAGATTGTCATAAAAGGACTGAATCGAACCGCAGGTGGTGCTTGTTTGAATGAAAGCCGAGTTGGTGTAGTTGGAGCAGATAGTTCCAGCTGTATTACAAAACAGGGTGCAGTAGTTTACAAAATATTCTATCCTTTACTGAACGACTCTGTGAATGATGAATGTGTTGCAATCCGACTTGAATTTGGAGATATTGTTGGAGTTGGAAAAGGTGATCATGATATTTTGCTAACTTATGATCATCTGAACACGACTGCTGAAACTTCATGTCCAACAGTTAAGAAGCCAACAGTTAAGATAGATATATCATGAGACGAGGTCAAGTTAACACAGTTTATTTAGGAATTCTTACAGTAATTAGCATTGCTATTTTTTCATTGGTTTTGGTTTGGAGCATTCAAATCAAAGAATCACAGTCTGATTTTTTGTCAGAGTCTCAAATTGATTTGTTGATTGAAAAAGTTGAGTCGGATATTTATTTTATTGAAAATATTAAAGATAATACTTCTGAAACTATCTTTGAGTTGCGGAATTCCATTCCTTCGCGAATTGGGACTGAGTTTTACACTATAACTTTGAATGCTAGAGGTTCTCAAAATGGTGCCGGGGCGTTTTTGAATGACTCGGAAATAATAATTTCGAGAGAAAGTACCAATCAACTTAGTTTGCCGAAAACGATTTTTACTAAATCAATTAACACAGACTTGCCTATAATTGTGTCCTCAGTTTATTCTACAAATCAGCTCTACGTTCTTAGATATAATTCGAGTGCCGGTATTGAAATTAGATAGTCAGTAAATATATATACCTGAAAAGTGTTCTAATTTTATGGCTGGTCCCAAATCTCGTGCTTTTGTGAAAAAGGTTGCTAAGAAATATAATGCGGCTCAGAAAGAATCAACTCCAAAAAAATCTGATGTTAAAATTGAAGAAGTTGTTGAAAAAACTTTGAGAATTCAGCTACCTCAAGAACATGCTGCCGCAAAGAAAAGTGCCGAGAATTTTGCTGAAGAGCTTCGAAAAGTGAACGAGAGTTATCCTTTGGTTTCAATCGAACACGAGGGACAGCAAGTTCATCTAGCTTACGCAAATATTGCTTATGATGGCGAAGCGCAAAGTCTGAAATATACTTTAGTTGAACCGGTTTTAGATGAATATTCTCAAGAAGTGGTAAGTCGTACGATTGAAGAACTTCACGAGCGTTTGGATATAAAGTTGAGCCATGTTAAGAATAAGACTGAGATGTATGAATATTTGAATACTAAGATTGATGAAATTTGGTCGCAATTAAACATTTCTCCTCCTGCCGACCACGCTCTGAAAATGAAATATTTTATTTTTAGAGATACTGCCGGATATGGTTTAATTGATGCTTTGATGCAAGATCCAAACATTGAAGATATTAGTTGTGATGGAATTGGTTTGCCTATATTTATTTTCCATCGGAATCCATTGTACACTGAGATGGCTACTTCAATTGTTTTTGAAACTAAGGAAATCTTAGATTCTTTTGTTATGAAATTGGCACAGAAAGCGAATCGAACGGTTTCAGTTGCAGAGCCGTTGCTTGATGGTTCATTAGAAGATGGAAGCCGAGTCCAAATTACTTATGGAACAGATATCTCTCGAAGAGGAAGTAATTTTACAATTCGAAAGTTCTTTACCACGCCTTTGAGTCCTGTTGATTTGATTAAATATGGAACTGTTGATGCAATTACTTTGGCTTACTTGTGGTTCTGTATTGAGAAGGAAAAGTCTATTTTGATTGCAGGTTCAACTGCTACTGGAAAAACTACTTTCCTAAATGTTTTGAGCACATTCATTAATCCTAATTCAAAAATTGTTTCCATTGAAGATACTTCAGAGTTGAAACTTGCTCAAGTGAATTGGCTACCTCAAGTTACTCGTCCGGGATTTGGTCCAAGCAATTACGGTCAAATAGATATGGAATCTTTGTTGAAATCTGCTTTGCGTCAAAGACCTGATTATTTAATTGTTGGGGAAGTCCGAGGTGCTGAAGCAAATGTTTTATTCCAAGGAATGGCTACAGGGCATCCAGGATTATCAACGATTCACGCAGACGATGTGAATGCAGTTATTGACCGTTTGACTACTCCTCCGATTCAGTTGCCAATGTCTGTTTTGCAGAATTTGGATATAATTGTATTCTTGGAAAAGGTTAAACGAGAGGGAAAATTTGTAAGACGAATTGGTAAGGTTGTTGAAGTTGAAGATTTTGATGCTAAAGAAAAAGATTTGAGAGTTAATGATGCGATTGTTTGGGATCCAGCCACAGATGGATTTACTAAGAATGAGAGTTATATTTTATCAACCATTGCGCGAGTTCATAATATGGCTCCTGAAGCTATGAGTCATGAAATTTTAAGTAGAGCCAATATTCTTAAGTGGATGTCTGAACAAGAAGTATCACAGTTTGATGAAGTTGCAAAAATGATAAACGCGTACTACATCAATCCGCAGGCAATTCATGAAAGGATGGGTAAGTAATGGATGTTTATGAAAGATCGTCAAAAGTATTTTCGGGATTTGTAAAGAAGCACAAATATTTTTTTGAAGCACTTGAACCAAAATTGAGAGTTGCACGAATCAGGGTTCCTGTCGAAGCTTATGCTTCTTTTGTAATTATGATGGGCGTTGGTTCATCATTGGTTGCATTTCTTTTTCTTAATCTCTTAGGAATCATCGCATTGGGATTTAGTTTTTTAGGTCTACTAATGAACTTAATCGTCTCAATATTTATCGGAGCTTTTGTTGCTGGTTTTGTTTATTTGTATCCAAACTTTAAGATAAGTGAAACGCGTGACAAGATTTCAAATTCCCTTGCTTTTGTTGCAATTTACATGTCAACTTTAGCAAAAAGTGGATTCTCTCCTCAGAGAATTTTTGGTATGCTTGCAAAGTTTAAAGATTACTCTGCAGTTTCGGCGGAGGCAGAAAAAATTGATCATGAAGTAAATCGTCTGGGAACCAATTTGTCAAAAGTTCTTGAGCGCGCAATCAAGCGAAGTCCGAGTCCTGAATGGACTGAGTTTTTGGCAGGAATAAGAAATAGTGTTGTTGTTGGTGGAGATTTGCCAAAGTATTTGGGAGAAAAGTCTAAGGGATTTGTCCAAGAATATCGTAGAAAGTTACAAAGTTTCAGTAAAACTTTGACTTTGCTAATGAATATGTATATCACTTTGATAATTGTTGGAACTGTGTTTTTCATAGTTGTTTCAAGTTTAATGGGGGCAGTTGGAGGAATTTCAACTACTGCAATTAAAATAATACATTACCTCGTAATCTTTGTTGGGTTACCGGCTTTGACAGCGATGCTAATCATAATAATTAAAAGTTCATCACCATGGGCAGAATAGATATAAGAAAATTGATGCAGAATAAAAGATTGTTTTGGACAGCTGTTGCTTTTCCATTTCCTTTTTTGTTGGGATTGATTGCATTCTTAGTTGGTGCTTCAAGCACAACCTCTATTGCTTTAGTTTCAATTGGCGCAATACTGGTGGTTTTGCCGTCAGTTCTGATTAGCTTTTTTGAATATCGAGAGATTAAAGATGCTGAAGACAAGTTTCCGCACTTTTTGTCAGATTTATCTCAGTCTGCTTCTTCAGGCATGACTTTGCCTCAGGCAATTGAAGTTGCTGCGACGGGAGATTATGGAAAACTGACTAAATATGTAAAGCAGTTAAACATTTGGTTGTCTTGGAATCAAACTTTCCCAACTGCTTGGCGAAGATTTACTAATCGATTGAAACGGAGTGTTTTGATTCGACGAATTAATGCAATTATTTTAGAGGCGTTCCATAGTGGAGGAGATATTAAGAAAACTCTTGGTTCCCTTTCCGAAAATGTTGCTTTGATTAAAGATATGGAATCTGAACGTAAAGCAATTATGCAGCAACAAATTATTGTAATGTATGTTATCTTCTTTGTTTTCATAGCAGTTATAATTGCATTGTATAAAATTTTGTCTCCGATTTTGTATATTCAACAAATTGGTGCTTTCAGCGGAATTAGTGTTCAGAGCAGTGGTGCTCCTTTGACGATTGAATATTTCAGAAATTTATTTTTCCTTATGACTTTAGTTGAAGCAATTTGTGCTGGAATGATTGCTGGTCAGATTTCAGAAGAGCGACTTGTTGCAGGAGTCAAGCATGTTTTAGTAATGGTGTCAGCAAGCGTGTTCTTGTTCTTTGTATTCATATTCCCGAGTGCATTGTCTGTTGAAATTTCAGTTTTCCCAAATACAGTTTCATTAGATAATAATGTTCAGATTTCAGGTAGTGCATTTATTGAAGGAAGCCCTGCTTCAGGAGGGACAGTTACATTGATTGAACCAAATGGAAACACGATTAATTTGTATACTGATAACGTTGGAGAATTCAGGTATAGTTGGGAACCGCCACAAGAGCCGGGAGACTATACAATTCGAATCACTGTTGAATATGAGCGAGAAGTATATCACTATAGCAGTTTAGTCACTGTCCTAGAACCGTAGTTTTTATCAAGTCATAACGCTTTTTATTTTTGATGAAAAAGGGTTATGTCATTGGAGAGTATATCATAGTTTCTTTCTTTTTCCTGATGCTTATCGTTGGTGTAGTAAATCAGCTTACAGAAACCACTTCGTTTGAAGGGAATAAAATTAGTTCCGATCTTGCTTGTAAGTCTGCTGAGCGATTATTCCGAGATGTTGTAGATAAATCTCCAGTTGAGCTCACTTGGAAAACAGATTACAATAATTTCATTGCAGGAACTACTTCTTTGACGGACTTGAGAAAAAATTGGACTCATTTTGGAATATCAACTGGGAATAACTACGAAGTGGATTATATGGCGTTAGATTTTTTGATTAATAATGTTAGTTTGATTAATTTTACTCAATTCTTGGACTCGGGAGAAAGCTTCTTGATTAGTTATGAGGTTGTCGGTGTTGACGTTGGCTCAATTTATTCTGAAAAACTTTCTTTGTCCACTGCTCCGCCTCGTGCACAGATTTGGATGAACGCAACTTCAGGTGTTGCTAGTGACAATATTGTTCATAATGTTTTGGGAATTGCTGCTGGAAGCAATGCAACTGGTGCACGATTCGAAGCCGAGTTATTCTTTCCAAATGCAACTATTATTGGAACTCAGAATTCCAGTTTGGATTCTGGAGATTTGGTAACTGTAATCAATGGAACAGACGGCGCAAGTTTGACTGTAGACTTTAATATTGCTGGGGCGGATGAGGATATTTTGTATGTCGCCTATACTGTAAATGATACTAGCATCGCAAGTTGGGACTCAACTTGGACAACTGGTGGAGCGACCTTACTGAACATTGATAAAATTGTAACAAAGAATAATTTGATTACATTGAGAAATATGAAGTTCAAGAATGTTAGTCTGAATAGAGCTTATTCTATCTATTTAGGAAATGATACTTTAGCAAAAGGTACTTTTGGTGCTGAGCAACGAGACAGTTCAGATCATCTTTGCGAATATAATCGATTGTATAAAATTAGGGGGGATACAAGACAGAGCAGTCAATCAATTGTTAGCTCGACGAGAGTTGTTAATGTGACGCCGACTTTGATTTCTGAAATCTCAGTCTTGATTGGATCATGATAGGAAAGAAAGGTTATATGTATTTTATTGAAATCATCTTCGCAGTTTTAATTGTGGCTCTTCTGTTTTCTGGAATGCAACCAACTTCCAATAGCAATTTGGATAATTCGGTCGTTTTGAATAATGAATACATGGCATTTGATGTTTTGAGAACTCTTAATGAATTTGATATAATTAATGACTACGAACCAGAAGATTGGGGATTGATTGAAGATTTTGTTTCTGGATTTGTTGAGGATTATCAAGAATTTGATTTGGATTACTGTTCATCAAGCAATGTTTGCTACCCTATTAATGATGGTGCGCTTGGTTCTGCGGGTGGCAACACTCTCGCGAATTTGAAAGCTAATTTTGGTAAACAAGATTTGGCTTCAGCTCAACTAGTTTATCGCTCAAGTGGCGGTAACTGGTCATCAATAAGATTGTATATATGGGACAAAGTATGAGAAAGGGTCAGTTTTTTATCGCGAGCGTACTCGTGGTTTCAGTAGTTTTACTTATCTCGATGAGTTATGCAAATACTGCAAATTTACTGTCAATTGAATTGCAAGATTATAACAGCAAAACTCAATTTGAAACGATAAAACTTGCCTATGATTCTGCAGTTCCAAGTGATTGGGATAACGGTGAGATTTTGAATCGTAAGAAATTATTACTTTGTGGTAATGTTGGAACTTTGGATATATTCAACACTTCTGTTGATTTCAAATCTGGTGGAGAGGACTGTACTAAAGATGTTTATTCTCCAAATACAACTTTGTACGTAAGTGCTGCTTCGGGAAATTGTGAAGTTTTTGCAAACTTGAGTATAATAAATACCGCGCAAGGATATAATTGTACTATCATTGATGTTTATTATAATAGTTCAACTGCAAATCTTGGAACTTCTTTGATTGGTTCAAATGGTTTTGATAACGTCACCAGTGTTGGAGAGTATCATGTTGAATCAATTGCTTCAGGGCCGGAAGGTCAGTTGATGAAAAGATATTTGGATGGCTTGGCTTCTTTGAATGAAACGGGTCATGTTAATGAAAAATACAATATTAGTTATAAATCATCAGATGTTAGTTATGATGGGTCTATTTGATTCAAAATAATATACTTCTTAAAGTTTAATCAGAGTTAAAATTATGAAAGTTAAGTCTATTAAATCTAAACTTCCAGAAAAATTTTATGACACTCTTTCGTTTGAGGAGTTTAGACCGAGTCAGGCAAAAGCAGTCAAGGCCGGTTTGTTGGAAGGCAAAAGTGTTGTGGTCTGTAGTCCGACGGCTTCTGGTAAAACTTTCATTGCTGAATTGGCAGGGATTAAGCGATTGCTCGAAGATGGTGGAAAAATGGTTTATATCGTTCCGCTGAAAAGTTTGGCAAGTGAGAAGACGGAGGAGTTCAAAGAAAAATATGAGAAACTTGGAATTCGAACAGCACTTTCAATTGGTGATCCTGATTCTTCAGAGGGTTGGTTAGCAAAATATGATATTATTGTTTGTACGTCTGAGAAATTTGATTCATTAATGCGTCATAAAATTCCGTGGCTTCGTGATGTAAAAACTGTTGTTGTAGATGAAATCCATTTGTTGAATGATTTCCATCGAGGTCCGACTCTTGAAGTTATTTTGACTTTGATGAGAAAGTTGATTCCAAAGGCTCAGATAATTGGTTTGAGTGCAACGGTCGGAAATCCCGAAGAACTTTCTGAATGGTTGAATGCTGAGTTGGTTTCAGATGATTGGCGTCCAGTAGAATTATTTCAAGGAAATTTTTATGAAAATGAGATTGAATTCTTCGGAAGCAAAGATAATATTGCGATCGGTAGAAAAGTTTCTGATGAAACTTTGAGGCTCTCTTTGGATACTATGAATAAAGGTAAACAAGCTTTGGTATTTTGTCCAACTAGAAGAAGTGCTGAGTCTACTGCAGAAAAGATTAGCAAATTGGTTGATAAAAGTAAGGATTCTGCCAGACTTTCTTCGTCCGTTTTGAAAGCAGCAAGCAGTCCGACAGCTCAGTGTCGGAAATTGTCTGAAGTTGTTTCACGGGGCGTTGCATTTCATCATGCGGGTTTAGTTCAAAAGCAGAAGAAATCTATTGAAGAGGGTTTTCGAGATGAGAAAATTAAGATTATTTGTTGTACTCCGACTTTGGCAATGGGTGTAAATTTGCCGGCATTCAGAGTTATTATGAAAAGTTTGAAACGCTTTACTGGTCGTCGCGGAATGGATTGGATTCCTGTTTTGGAATATCATCAAATGACTGGTCGTGCCGGGAGACCTGATTTTGATAATAATTTTGGTGAAGCAATTAGTATTGCAGTATCTGAGAAAGATAGAGCTTTGATTAAAGAGAAGTACATTGAAGGTAAACCTGAGGAAATTGTTTCCAAGTTGTCTGTTGAGCCAGTTTTACGTCGTGCAATTTTGTCTTTGGTTGCATCGGAGTTTGTTACTAAAATTGATGAGTTGATTAATTTCTTTAAAGGAACATTTTATGGTTATCAATATGATGATGACTTTGGATTTGAATTTAAGGTTGAGGATGCTTTGAAAGATGTTGAGAAGTTTGGTTTCTTGAATGTTCAAGGAGATGAATTGAAGGCCACGCCTCTTGGTCGTCGAGTTTCAGAATTATATCTTGATCCGTCGGCGGCATTTGATTTGATTCAAGGATTGAAGAGATTGACTTCGGATTTTGAGGATATTGTTTTGCTTCATTTGATTTCTTCCAATGCTGAAATGTATCCTTGGACGAACATTCAGAAAAAAGATTATGAATGGATTGAAGAAAGTGTTGAAGAATTAACTGATAAGATTGTAACAAAGGCGCCAAAAGAATGGGATTATGAATATGTTGAATTTTTGAAGAAAACAAAAACTGCAGTATTGGTTAGAGATTGGATTATGGAATTAAATGAAGATTATTTGCTTGAGAATTATAATGTTCCTCCAGGGGAATTGAGAAATAAAATATCAACCGCGGAATGGCTACTTTATGGTGCATCTGAATTATGTGTTTTGCTTGGAGAAATGGAAAAGATTTCTGGAATAAATAAGCTTAAGTTTAGAATCAAGAATGGAATCAAGGAAGAATTAATTCCTCTTGTTAAACTTCGCGGAGTTGGACGGGTTCGTGCTCGTAAATTGTTCAATGCTGGAATTAAGAATGTTCTTGGGTTACGTAATGTTAGTACTGAAAAGATTGCGGGTTTGATTGGAAGCGAAAAAGTTGCTCAGTCGATTAAGAAGCAAGTCGGTCATAAGCGTATGACTGAGGCAGATTTTGAGAATTATTGATTACAGTCGTCTGACAAAAACTAGGAACGCTGTGTGTCCGATTGATTGAGATTTTGGTCTTGATATTCTTTGCTTGAAAGACCACTCTCTTTCCTGAACTTCAACTATTCTATCAACGAGCAAATTGTTTTTCTCTGCAAAGTTTGCAAAATCCATAACTTGGGAAACTTGAGGAAGATATGCTACAACATATCCTCCAGGTTTTAGATTGTTTCTGATTGTTTTGACCTTCCACGGCTCGGCCAAGTCAAGAACCATCAAATCGAAGTTTCTTTCTTTGATATCTTTGTGGGCATTGCCGTGCTTTGCTGTGATTTTTAATCCCAAGTATTTGAAATTCTCTTTTGCAAGTTTGTGATTTGCTTTGGATTTCTCATAAGTTACAACTCGTCCTTTTTCTCCAACAATGTTTGCTAAAAATGATGCCATCCAACCAGTTCCGGTTCCAGCATCAAGCACTTTTGAACCAGGTCCGATTCCTGTTTCTGTGATTATTAGTCCTGCATCTTTTGGTAGAATTATTTGCGGTCCTCGTTTTGTTTTTTTCATTCTGTCGAATAGCGTTGGTTCAACTGCAGTAAATTGTGCTCCTCTTGTTGAAGTGATTGTATCCCCAAATTTCTTGATTTTTCCCAAGTCAATTCCTCCTTCTTTTGTGTGGAAGACTTCCTTTCTGGCTTTGACTAAATACCTGACTTCTTTGCCCAGAAGTAGAATTGCAGTTCCTTTTTTCATATAATTCTGAGGGGAAAGAAGTATTTAAAACATTGGCTATTAATAGTTGGATATGGGTCTGAAATCTAGCTATGAGAAGAATTGGAAAAAGTTTATGATTCTCCCAATTGGGTTTTTGATTATTGCTTTGTTTATACTTGGGAATAATTATTCAAACACTGGTGATTTTATTGAAAAGGATATTTCTTTGAAAGGTGGTTTCTTGCTTACGATTGAAAGTTCAAAGTTAATTGATATCCCAATTGCTGAGGAAGAATTGAGTGTAAGTTTGAATGAACAAGTTAGAATTCGTGAGCTCAGCAGTCTCGGATCTGGTGGAGTCGTGGGTTATTCATTTGAATATGCAGGTGAGAATATTGATGTTTTGATGAATGAGGCTGGAATTTTGGTTGGAAACACTAATCGGGACCGAATGAGTGTTGAAGAAATTTCAAGCGCAATTAGTGAACGATTCTGGAATGGAACTGTTCGCGCGATTATGGTTGCAATTGGGGCAATGTCTGTCGTTATGTTTCTTTACTTCAGAAAGTTGGTTCCTGCATTAGGAATTATTATTTCCGGAGTATCAAATATTATTGGAACTTTTGCGGTTATGAGTTTGATGGGAATTAGTATTTCTGCATCAGGTATTGCTGCGATTTTAATGCTGTTGGGTTATTCAATTGACTCGAATATTGTCTTGACTGCTCGGGCGCTTAAGCGAAAAGAGTTGGCCTTGAATGATAGAATTTATTCTGCGATTAAAACTGGTCTAACAATGTCGGTGACTTCCATTGTTGCATTGTTTGTTTTGTATCTGGCAAGTACTGCTGCAATTTTGAAAACAATTTCACTAATTTTGATAATTGGGTTGTTGCTTGACTTGATGTACACTTGGATTCAGAACGCTGGAATACTTAGAATGTATTTGGAGAAGAAAGGATGAAAAGAGAATTGAGAAGTATATTATTTTCTGGAAGGGTTTTGATATTAATTTCAGTATTGCTTATGTCTTTGGCAGCAATTTCTCCAAATCTAGATGGAGACGGTCTTGAGATTAAGCGAGTGGATGTGGACAGCAGTGCTAGCGTCAACGGAATTGAGGAAGATATGATTTTGTATAGTTTGAATGATGTTGTAACAAACGAACTGGCTGATTTTCAAAATGCTATTGGGAATTTCAGGAACGGAGATATAGTTGAGGTTGTGACTGATGCTGGGAGAAGTAGCATTATTTATGATAATGGTCTTGGTTTTAGTGTTGGTGAAATCCCAACGTCTAATTTGAAAAAGGGTCTTGATTTGGTTGGAGGAGTTCGAGTTGTTTTGAAACCAGATACTTCAGATGAGTCTCAAATCTTGGATATGATTGATTTAATCGAACAGCGATTGAATGTTTTTGGTGTTGCAGATCTTTCAATTAGAAATTCTCAAGATTTGGAAGGTACAAATTATATTATTACTGAGATTGCTGGGGCTTCCAAGGAAGAAGTTTTAGATTTAGTTGCAAAACAGGGTAAATTTGAAGCTAAGATTGGAAACGAAGTGGTCTTTACTGGTGGAACAGATATTAAATCTGTTTGTAGATCTGGCGAATGTTCAGGTATTCCTCTTCAACAGGGTTGCGGTCAGTCTGGAGATGGTTGGAGTTGTCAGTATTTCTTCAGAGTTGATATTAGTCATGAATCTGCTAGGAAACATGCTGATTTGACTTCAGAGTTGGATGTTGTTGATGGTTATTTATCTGAGAAGTTGGATTTGTATTTGGATGATGAATTGGTAAACAGTTTGTATATTTCTGAAGGATTACAAGGTGATATAAGCACTTCCTTTACAATTCAAGGGCCTGGAAGTGGTTTGACTGAAGAAGCTGCAATTCGAGATGCATTGGATAGTATGAAGAGAATGCAGACTCTTTTGATTACTGGAAGTTTACCTTTCTCTGTTGATGTTGAGAGAGTTGATGTTATTTCTCCAACTCTTGGAGAGAACTTCTTCACTAGCGCGTTGTTTGCAATTGTTCTAGCAATCTTTGCTGTTGGAGGAGTTATTTTTGCCAGATATAGAAAAGCTACGATTTCAATTCCAATCATTATTACTGGATTGAGTGAGGTATTTATCATCCTTGGATTTGCTGCGCTGATCCGATGGAATTTGGACTTGGCTGCGATTGCAGGAATTATTGCTGCAGTTGGAACTGGAGTGGATGATCAGATTGTTATTACTGATGAAGTTATGTACGGACGTCGCAATGATGAAAAATGGTTACAGAGAATGAAGAATGCTTTTTTGATTATTTTTGCAGCCTACTTTACAATGGTTGTTGCAATGTTTCCTCTTTGGTATTTGGGCGCTGGAGTTCTGAGAGGTTTTGCTTTAACAACAATAGTCGGAGTTACAATTGGTGTGTTTGTGACTCGTCCAGCTTATGCAAAGATGATTGAAATCTTTATGGAGAAAGATGAGTAAGGTTCTTTTTGTATTTTTTTAAATCAAATTCCCATTCACAAGTTTTTGGATTGAAGAGTTCAGAATAGTTTAATTTCATATTTATTTCTTTATTTTGCTTTCTTCGAAATATTACTTTGTTATCGTAATCCTTATCTATGTATTTTGGAAGAATTTCATTAGAGATTTTTGTTTGACTTTCAAGATTTGTTGTTAATCCGATTCTAAGTTTGTTTGATAAATCAGTGGGTAGGTAAAAAGAAGTTATTATTGCCTTTTGTGCAATCTCTTTGAATAACTCTTTGATTTGTTCTGGATTTTTTAATCTGATGAATATGTTTGCAACCACATTCTTGTCATCATTGAAAGGTCCGTAAAAAACTCGGACCTGTCGAAACAATTCATCGTGTGCAAGTTGTATGTCTCGAACAGATCTTTGTACCAACGCAACTCCTGCGCCCTGCCTTTCTCGAATTTTTGATTTTTTTCGTTTTATGTAATTCCACAAATTGTCTTCCAGATTGTCTCGTATCGCAAACCAAACTTTGTGAGAAGACCATCTCTTTCTTGAATACTCCACAATTATTGGTAGAGTTATTGGGTTTTTTTCTATTAGTTTACTTAGTTTTTGTTCTGAAGGTTTTCTTAATGCATAATCAAACAAGGATTCAAAATGAGATGTGTCATATGTTTGACTGAATTTGAAATTCCCTTCTGAATCAGTTACTTTGTGGAATGGTAAATAGGAATCTGCGACTTGATTGTAAGGAAATAGCTCAAAATCTTGAAGCAAATTAAGTTCTTTTGCTTTATTTAGAAATTCTTCCAGTTCTTTTTCTTTTCCTATTGGAATTGGAAAGTGTGTGCCAGTATAATTTACTAGCTTTGTTGCATTGTATCCGTAAAATGGAACAACGGAATATGGAATTGCAGTTAATAATTTTGGATGTGCTTCTTTTAGAAGAGTGTAAATAGTTTGCAAGTTTAGGCTTGCATAATTTATTCGGGAATGATAGGCTATATCTTTTCCTAAATACATAAACCATCTTTTGATTGTTCTTTCGCTGACTTTTTGTCCTCGCGTTTCAAGAAATTTTGATATGTTAAGTGGTGGCCTGATTTTTGGAGTGAAGGTTAAATTGTACATGAACTCTAGAAGCTCCTTGCTATAGGTTCTCAGTGCCATGAAGAATTGTTATGTTCTAAAATAAAATAACTTTTAGTCTGGAACATATACTAAAAAATGAGCGAGATTATCTTCTCGCTCGACGTGCTGTTGTTCGACGGGCAGCTGATGCTCGTCTTCTAGCAGTTGTTCTTCGTGCAGCAGTGGTTCTTCGTGCGGTGGATGTTCGTCTCTTAGCTGTTGTTCGTCGTGCACTTGTTCGTCTTGCCGCTGTAGAACGTCGAGCCGTTGTTCGTCGTCTTGCTGTTGTTCTTTTTGCAGCTGTTCGTCTTGAACGAGTTCTTCTTGAACTGCCTGCAGAAGATCTTCCGAGAAGTCTTCTTAGAAGTGATCTCATATAAATCTATAGTCTCTGGAATATAAAAGCTTTATGTGGTAACTGTTAAAAATAAGGTTTGAGAATATAATTTATGGTTTTGGAGTCGCTTACGGGGGCGGAATATGCTGAGAAAAGACCGGCCGAAATGTTTATTGTAGCGTTCGCATATACAACGATTGCTATCTTGCTTTCATTGTGGGTCTTTGCAGAATACGCTGGTTTGACTATGGTATTTTTTACAGTAATGGCTGCCATACCTTTGATGATTAAATTGATAGTTCTTGAAGAGCGGAAATTATTCTCACGAGTACATAACACAACTCATCGAGCTACAATACCTTTCTTTATCTTTTTGTTTCTGGGAATGGTTTCAGCATTTACTTTCTTTTTTACAGTCTTGCCTGAAGCCACAGTTAATCAGATTTTCAATGTTCAAATATCTACTATTCAAAGTGTTAATGCCAATATTATAAGTCAACTTTCTGGACAATTCTTTGGAGATTTTTTTCCGTTAGTAATCTTCAATAATCTCAAAGTTATGACTTTTGCTGTATTATTTTCGTTCATTTATGGTTCGGGAGCAATATTTATTTTGACTTGGAATGCTTCTGTTCTAGGTGTGGCAATTGGAAGTTTGATACGGGAGATTGTTGGCGCTGCTGCAACGAGTGTTGGTGCAGTAGGCGTTGGTACTTATTTCGGTGCTGTTTCCATAAGCTTTGCCAGATATCTAATTCATGGAATTCCGGAGATTGGAGCATATTTTGTTGCCGGACTCGCGGGAGGAATAATCTCGGTCGGAGTTCTCAGGTATCAACTGTTTGATGAGAAATTTATGGTAGTTATGAAAGATGCTCTATTTTTACTAATTGTTGCAATCATATTGGTCTTGATTAGTGGTGCAACAGAGGTTTTGATTTCGCCACTTTTCTACGCATAGTTTTTTAAACTTTAATTCTATGGTCTATTCATGGCTGAGAAGGAAGATAATGAATATGTTGACTTCAGTGAAGCTATTGCTAAATTAAAAAATTCTTGGAATAAAATAAACACTTACAAATATTTTGAACATATTGTTCTATCAATAATTATTGGAATTTCTTTCTTTGTTCGGACGCGGAATCTTGATTCTTTGGGTGGCAAATATTTGGTTGGACTTGATCCTTATTACTATTTCAGACTTGCTGGAGATGTCTTGGCAAATGGTAAAGTGTTATTGTTTGATACTTGGCGTAATCCTCCTCTTGGATCTGATCGAGGATTTGACTTATTTCCGTACATCATGGCATATTGGTCAAAGTTCTTAGAAATATTTGGAGTTTCGCGAGAAATGGCTCATATAATTTATCCTCCGGTTGCTATGATTGGTATTTTAATTTTCTTTTATTTATGGTTGCGATTATTGGTTAGCAAACGTGTTGCAATAATTGCTTCGCTATTTTTGGCAGTAATTCCTGGGTTTGTTTTCAGAACTGCGGCGGGTTTCGCAGATCATGAAGCCATTTCAATTATGTTCATGTTCCTATCGCTTTGGTTGTTTACTAAGGCGGATTTGATGAAAATTTCACGAAATAAATATTTGATGATGTTTGGTGCGGGTCTTGCTGCATTTGGAATGGGTGTAACTTGGGTTGGTTATCCAATGTTGATTATTGTAATCTCCGGTTACTTGTTGAGCAAAATGCTTCTTAGCAAAGAGCGTGATGGTTATCCAAAATATTTTTGGTTCCTGACGTTTGCTGCTTTGATGTTTTTGGTAGGTAAATTACATTGGAAGAGCTATGGTTGGTTAATCGGGTTCTTCTCATTTGGAGTCTTGTTGGTTTATGATTTATTGAAAGATAGGAAATTTTTTGTTCCTAATTCGGTTTTGTCTATATTGATTGTTGGTGTTGGAGGGTTGCTACTAAATAGTTTATTTGGTTTCTTTGATGTTGGTGCTTTCCTTTGGAATATTTTACACGCGGGTGGAGGAGATAAGTTAGCGGGAACTACTTCAGAAATTGCTCGGACTTATGTTACTTCTGGAAATAGTTATCTGGATAATTATGGCTACCTTACATTTATCTCATTATTTGGTGTTTTCTTTCTGAGTTGGAAATTGTTTATGGGTATTGGAAGAAGGCTTAGAATTACTTTAAGTTCAATTGCTGTTGGAAGTATTTTTGTTATCACAATGGGAAATTGGAATAGTGATTTCCAAATTCTTGGTAGCAATTACATTTATTTGATGCTAACTGTATTGTTTGGTCTTGTTTCTTATTATTTGTATTTGTATTATAATAAACGCAAGGATTTTGATGTGTTGTCAAATTTGAAAAATATTAATCTGGTTATGCCAATCATTTTCTTTTTGATTATGGGTTTGCTTGCTCGAACAGCAGTGAGATTTATTTTTGTATTTGCGCCAGCGATTGCTTTATTATCGGCTGTTGCATTTGATGATTTTCTGAAACATGCAAAGCGCTACAAATTTGCACAGCTCGGAGTTGTTCTGCTTATTGGTTTGTTGTCATTCGGCGCATTTGGTGAGGCTGCGCACGTTAGTGACGGAATGCGATCTGGACTTCCTGGGATGTGGGAAGACTCGATGGATTGGATCCGCGAGAATACTCCGGAAGGTTCTGTAATATCTCACTGGTGGGATTATGGTTATTGGACTCAAACTATTGGAAATCGTCCATCAATTAGTGATGGTGGTAAGCCAGGTGGTCAATTCTTTATTTATACTTTGGCCAGATACGGTATGACTCACGATAATATTAAGGAAAGCATGGAATATTTTGCTGCACACGAAGTTGATTATCTTCTTTATTCTGGTGAAGAGCTTGGAAAATATGGCGCATTTGCAACTCTTGGTTCAGATAAATATAATGACCGGGTTTCTGTGATTGGTATTTTTGCTTTGCAAGGTGAAGATGAGGCGCGGGACGGAAAGAAATTAGTATATAGTGGAAGTTGGCCTATTGATTCTCCAATTATAGAAGGTAAAAGAGTTATACCTGCAGGTGCCGGACGAATAAACAAAGTTGAATTATATTTTGATGATGCTGAAGAAATAATTCTTGCACCGAAGGCAACAGTTGTTGCTAATGGTTTTGAGCAAGAATATGAAATTCCTTGTTTAGTTACTGATAGCTTCAAGATTACTTATGAAGTTGGATCTGAAGTTATTGATGGTTGTGTTAGATTAATTCCGGGCGTTCAAGGAGAATATCAGAATCCTGTTGCAGGATTATTATTCATGTCTGAAAAAGTTAAAGATGGTTTGTTCGCGCGACTTTATATTAACGGTGAACAACTTCCAGAATTTACTCAAACATATTCTTCGGATGTTCCTATAATGATTTACAATGGACAATTGGTTGGTCCGGTTAAGATTTGGAGATTAAATTATCCAGACAATTTGGAAAATGTAGCTCGATTCTTGGATAGCGACAAGATGCCTGAGTTTGAAGAAAATTATAATTCATGAGATTAATTGAATGGTGTAAACAAAACTGGATGTTTTTGGGAGCTCTTGGTTTTCTAGCTGCGTTGAATTATTTGTATTTGAGTCCTTTGGAAAGTTTGCCGAGTCCACTTTATGGTGGAGATTATTATTATCAGCTGGGTCAAACAAATCATTTCAAATTTGGAGGAAGTCCTTTTGACTCTTCTACAATACTTGGTGCGCTTCCGGGATATTTTATTCTTTATACAATTGGTGCGGGCCTGATTGCGAAGCTTGGATTTGACGCAATTACCGCACACTTTATTTTTTCATACATAGTTCTGTTGTTGGGTGGAATTGTATTCTATGCTTTAGTTAAGAAATTATTCAACTCAAAAGTATTGGGTGTTGTTGGAGTTTTGGTGTTCTTTATGGCAGACAAGTTTCCAATTTTGAAGTATACTCCTTTTTCTGAGATGTTGATTATGCCTTTGATAATTTTACTTTTGTACAACTTTCTGAAAGATAGCTCAAAAAAGAATGCATTGATTTTAGGCGTAGGATATGGTTTTGCAGGTTTAGCGCACAGTATTTCGTTCATTGGGAGCACGTTGTTAATTTTTGCTGCTTTCTTGTGGTATGGTTTGCGGAGAGTGGGAAGCTTTAATTCGAAATTGAAGCCATATGTTATCGTTGCGGTTGTTGGTGGATTAATTGCAATGGCTTATTGGGCTGGACCAATATTTGTTTATCAAGGACAAACAAGTCCAAATTACAATGAGTGGAATAATCCTGATTGGTCCGATTTAGGATTCCAATTTGAATTTGTTAAGACAGTTATTGTTGGTGGTTTGTTCAGCTTCGGAACAATTAGCATTGCATTTGTCTCACTGTTCACTTTGCTTGGTTTAATTGGTTTGTTCCTGCATAAAAAATCTAGAGCTTTTGGCACAGAAAGTTATCTTAAATTTCTACTTGCAAGTGGATTAATTATCACACTTCATTATCTTGTTACTTCCAATTTATTTGGAATGCATTTTATTCCTGATCGATTAAACACAATGTTGATGCTTCCAGTTTGGAGTTTACTTTTTGTCTACGGAGTAAGATTTGGTATTAGATTTAGCAAGAGTTTCAGCCTGACAAGAAAACAATGTGTTTCACTTATTGTCTTGGCTTTGTTAGTTTTCCAAGTAAGCGCATACAGTGTTAAGTCTAATGGTCAATGGTATCAAGGTGCTCGTAATGAATTACCAATTCATATTGTTGATGCTTCTGATTATTTTATTGAACATAGTGATGTAAATGATGTTATTCTTACTACGAAGGAGCTTGGCTTTTCAATTAATGCTTTAAGTGGTAGAAAACTTGTCTCAGTACGTCGGGCTCAGAATGATCCTTTTGTAGATATGGATCCTCGAGAGATAGATCATGCAATTATTTTGTATGGAAATAATGATGCGATGCGTAAAGCTTTGCTTGAGAAATACAGTATTGATTATTTGTACTGGGATCAATATTGGTTCCAAAGTGAATATACTTTTGACAGCTCTGGACAAATAGTGGGTAGTTTTGATCCTCTAATTGTATTTGATACTGAGGCGAACCGTAGAAGTTTGAACAAGTATGGAATTCAATATGTTCCACAACACACGTGGGTGGACCCTGCGCTTCGAGGTGATGAATATAGAACTTTTGATTTGCTTTTGATATCTCCACAAAATTATCGAAACTTTGCAACTCCGTGGACGACGGGACTTGATAAATATTTGACGGAAGTTTGGAGATATGATGGTGATGGGCAAGTTTTGAGTAAGGTTTACAAAGTTGATTTGTAGCTTAACAATATCTTTTTAAGTCTCCCTCCAAGTTAAGATTATGCGTACAATATTGGTCACTGGCGGGGCTGGCTTTCTTGGAAGTCATCTTTGCAGATATCTTCTAGAGCGTAATGGTAACAAGGTCATTTGTCTGGATAATTTCTTCACTGGACAGATGGATAATTTACGAGAATTAGAAAGCAATCCAAATTTTAAGATTATCTCTCATGATATTACTGAACCTTTAGTTGAAAGAGTTACGGAACATGTGGATGAAATTTACAATCTTGCTTGCCCGGCAAGTCCGATTCATTATCAGTTTGATCCAATTGAAACAATTAAAGCAAATACTGTTGGCGTAGTTAATGTTCTTGAGTTTGCTCGATTAAATGGTGCAAAGATTTTACAGGCTTCGACTTCTGAAATCTATGGTGATCCTGAAGTTCATCCTCAAGTTGAGAGTTATCGAGGTAATGTGAATACTCTCGGTCCGCGAGCATGTTATGATGAAGGTAAGCGTGTTGCTGAAACTCTGTTTATGGATTATCATCGGAAATATGGACTTAATATTCGAATTGTCAGAATCTTTAACACGTATGGTCCCAACATGGCTAGGAATGATGGACGAGTTGTTAGTAATTTTATTATTCAAGCATTGAACAATCAACCAATTACAATTTATGGGGATGGTAATCAAACTAGAAGTTTTTGTTATGTTTCGGATTTGGTTGAAGGATTGTACAAAACTATGAATTCTGAAGAAATGATACCGATTAATCTTGGAAATCCTGATGAATTTACAATTAAAGAATTGGCTGAAAAAGTGATTAGTCTTACTAGTTCAAAGTCAGAGATTGTTTATCATGAACTTCCCATTGATGATCCCAAACAGCGTCAACCGAACATTGACCGTGCAAACTCAGTCTTGACCTGGTCTCCAAGAGTTAGATTAGATGAGGGTTTGAAAAAAACTATTTCTTATTTTAAGACTTAATCATTTGTGTTAATCCGTCTCTCAAAGAGATTTTTGGTTCCCAATTAAGTTTTGCTTTTGTTTCAGAAATATCTGCGCAGAATTTTCCGACTTCTCCTTGCCTTTCATTTGTAATATTTATGTTTGAATTTGAATTTGTTAATTCTTTTATCATATTTGCAAGATCTCCCAATCTTGTTTGTGTTCCCGATCCAATATTTAGAGTCAGTTCTGATTTGTCTTTTAGCTTTACAAATGCATCTACTACATCCTCGATGTGGATAAAGTCAATTATTTTTTCAGAACCATATAATTCAACATCTTGATTATTCTTGAACATGTTGATAAATATTGGAATGACTCTTCCTGCGTCTCCGTGCCCATATACATTACTCATTCGAACAATATTGTAATCTAGGTTGTAAGTTTTTCCGTATGATTTTATGAGTGCTTCTCCGGCTAATTTTGAAGCTGCGTATGGATTTTCTGGATTCAATTCTGTATTTATTTTTACTGGTAATTCGCTTTGTGTTCCATAAACTTCTCGGGATGATGCAAAAATTAGTTTCTTTTTGTGTTTTGAACATGCTTCAATTATATTTTTGGTTGATTCAATATTTACCTTGTAAGTTAGTTCTGGATTTTCAATAGAAGTCATTACTTGACTAATCGCTGCCAGATGGTAGATTATATCGTTTTGTGAGATTAATTCCTCAAAGTCTTCCACTATGTCTTGCTCAACTACTTTTACTTTTTCATTGAGAACTATGTCATTTTTTCTGTAGAAATTGTCAATTATTGTAATTTCGTGTTTCGAACAAAGTTGATTTGCAAGGTATTTGCCTATAAAACCGGCTCCGCCAGTTATCAGAATCTTCATATTGCTTTCTTTTGAGTAAATTTAATAAAGGTTGTTAAGTATGGTATTTCGATGCCAAGAAAAAGTAAACCAATGGTTAGTTTTCTAATGCCTGCTCTTAATGAGGAAGATGCGTTGCCTGTAGTTATCAAGTCTATACCTGCTGCTAAATTGAAGAAGGCGGGCTATAGTGTTGAAATTGTAGTTGTTGATAACGCAAGTACTGATAATACTGCTAAAGTTGCTAAAAAGCTTGGTGCTCGAGTTGTCAAAGAGATGAAACGCGGCTATGGTTCTGCTTACAAAAAAGGTTTCAGATCTGTCAAAGGAGATATTGTAATTACTGGAGATGCAGATAACACTTATCCTTTCAAAGATGCACTTAAATTTGTCAGAATTTTGGAAAAAGAAGATTTAGAGTTCATTACTACTAATCGCTTTGCAAACATAGGTAAAGAATCTATGACTTTCCGGAATAAATTTGGTAATTATGTTTTCAGAACTGCAACTAATTTCTTGTTTGGATTGCGACTTGATGATTCTTGGTCTGGAATGTGGATTTTTAGAACCAAAGCTTTGAAACATTTGAACATCACTAGTGATGGTATGCCTTTGTCTCAGGAAATTAAGATTGAGGCTTTCAGGAAATTGGGTGTTCGGGCCAAAGAGATTCCAATCAATTTTACTAATGTTAGAATTGGTGAGGCGAAACTGGAACCTTGGAAAGATGGTGTTCGAACTTTGAAGTTTTTTGCTCGTAAGAAATTGGGTTTGGTTCGCTAATTATTTTTTGAATGTAAATTTTGAGTGGAAACTGTAGCTATAGAAAGCTACAAATATTGCTGAGATTAATTTTGCAATATGTGCTTGGATTCCGAAACTTTCCACTATGAAAATTATGATGAGCGTGTTGAGTAATATTCCGCCAATGCTTACTCCGGTAAAAATTGATGCTTGTCTTTTGTAATTCTTGCTGTATTGTTTAAATGTGAAGAATTTGTTCATAAAGAAATTGTATATATATCCAATTGTTTCTGCAAAAATTACTACTGGAATATAGAATAGTGCTAGAACGTTGTTGAGAATGTAAATCAAAGACCAAGTTATGAAGGTTGCTGTTCCTCCGACTATAAGGAATCTTATGAGTCTTCGATAGCTTTTCATGTATAAGATTGTTATATAAAACTTATAAATAGATTGTGTGTAGTTTTTTGATGTCTAAGAGGTTAAAAGTTTTTGCGATTGTTCCTGCGTATAACGAAGAAAGGCGGATTTCCAAAGTTATCAACGATTTGAAAAAGTATAAGTACAATATGGTGATTGTTGATGATGCTTCTGTTGATGGCACAGTTAAAGTTGTTAAGAAATTTAGAAATATAATTTTGGTTGAACAGAAAATTAACAGCGGTCAGGGCGCAGCGCTTCGGGTAGGAATTAAACGTGCTTTGAAAGAAGGTGCAGATATTATTGTTACGTTTGATGGTGATGGTCAACATCAGGCCAAAGAAATAAGTGAATTGATTGCTCCAATTGAGGCAGGAGTTTCAGATATTTCGTTGGGTTCCCGCTTTCTTGGGAAAAATACAGACATGCCTTTATCTCGGAAGATTCTGCTGAGCGGTTCGGTATGGATTGAAAGAATATTTTTTGGGATAAAATTAAGTGACGCTCATAACGGATTTAGGGCAATGTCACGAAAGGCGGCTCAAAAAATTAGAATTAAGGAAAATAGAATGGCTCATGCTTCTGAAATAATCAAGGAAATTTCTCGACACGGTCTTAGATATAATGAAGTTCCTGTTCAAATTATATATAACAAGGAAACTCTTGATAGTGGAACGGGTTCGTATCGAACGGCGATTGGTGTTCTTTTCAAGATTATTAGTTGGAAGCTTTTTGATTGAATTGGAAAGCAATAAAAGATTTAAGTGTGAGCGAAGAAGATTGGGAGAATGATGAATGGTTGATTATCTTCGTAGAGTCTTAAAGGGCGGATCTTACTATTTTATTGGATTGATTATTGCCGGAATTGTTGCATATACTTCTCGAGTTGTGCTGGTTCGAAGTTTGGCTCCTGAGGACTATGGTTTATTTGCTGCAATGTTTACTGCCATTGCATTTTTTTTGTTTTTTAGGAATTTCGGATTGAATGTTTCTATTGGAAAATTTATCCCTCAATTTAAAGTTAGGAGAAAATATTCTGAAATCAAAACTTCAGTAATATCAGTATTATTCTTTCAATTATTAATTTCAAGTTTGTTTGTTGTTCTGTTTTGGTTGAGTGCAGACTTCTTAGCTTTGAATTATTTCAAAGATGCTAGAGCAAGTTTTCTAATTCGTGTGTTCTCATTTTATTTTATTACAAGTATATTTTTCAAGAATCTCTCTTCATTCTTCAAAGGTTTTCAAAAGAATCGATTACAATCTTTGGTTGAACCGATAAAAAATATTAGCATACTTACAATGATTGTAATTTTTCTTTACTTGGGTTATGGTGTTCTTGCTCCAATTCTTGCTTATGTTTTTGCAGGCCTGGTTTTATTGTTACTATTTATTTATCCAGTTTTTAAGACATTCAATTTCAGGAGGTATCCTTTCAAAGAGTTGAGCGTGTTCAAACGAATGTTTCTATTTGGTCTTCCAGTAATGATGACTGGTGTTGGAAACAAATTTGTTAGTTATTTTGACACTTTGATGCTGACTTATTTTTCGAGCTTGGCTGAAGTTGGAGCATATAATATTGTTCTTCCAACAGCATTGCTTTTTATGTTGCCTGCCTCGGCGATTGGTGCGGTCTTTATGCCGTTAATTTCTGAATTGTCTGCACGCAAAGATTTTGAACGTGTTAAAGTTGGCATGAGTTTGTTGTACAGATATTTGTACATGTTTAGCGCTCCAATAATTTTTAGCTTATTTATCTTCGCAGATATTCTTATTGAAAAATTGTTTGGTCCGGGTTATTTAATTGGTATTTTGGCATTTAGAATTTTGTTAGTTGGAGTTCTGTTCAATATGTTGTCTGAATTGAATAATCAATATCTGATTGGTACTGGTTGCCCTAAGAAAGTATTTTGGGTTGTATTCTTTGGATCGGTTCTCAATGTTGGTTTGAATATCTTCTTAATTCCTGTTTACGGAATTTCTGGTGCAGCAGTTGCTACCAGTTTGAGTTATCTTTTGATGTTTTCCTTATCGACTGCCAAAGTTATTCGTGGAACTAGAATGAAACTTCCAATATTCAACTGGTTTGCACTAATACTTGGTTTGATGGCTTTTATTGGTGTGGTGTATTTCATTAAAGGTCTAATTTCTTGGAATGTGTGGTTGGAAGGTATTGTTTCATTATCTATCGGATATGTTGTTTATTTGTATGTTTTGAAGATTCTAGGTATTTTGAATGTTGAAGAAATTATGTCGTTTGTTCGAAGAATTACTAGTTAGTACAACTTAAGATATTTATCAGTTATGAGTTTTATATCAAAGTCTTTTGCTCGGATAATTACTAGTTAGTACAACTTAAGATATTTATCAGTTATGAGTTTTATATCAAAGTCTTTTGCTCGGATTTTTCCGTTCTTGGAGATTTTTTTCTGGAGTTCTTGATTGTTTAGCAATTCTGAAACTTTTTTGTATAAATCATTTGAATCTTTTGGTTTTGATAGTAGAATGTTTTTTCTATTTTTGAATAGTTCTTGTGTTTCTGGAAGTTTGGAAGTTATTGTAGGTATTCCCATCGCCATGCTTTCGATTACTGACAGCGGATTTGATTCTGTTGCATCTAAATTTGGATAAGGAAATACTGTTATGTGTGCTTCCGATAGATAATCAATTAGGTTCTTTTCGTCTAGAATAATTTTATAGTTTTTTTGATTTTCTAGTTGTTTATCTATTTTCTTCTTGTTCTCTTTGAACGCCTCTGAGTGTTTGCATAGAAACGTGAAGACTGTGTCGTCTTTGAATTTTGGAATTATATCTACAAGATATTTGTATCCTTTTCTGTCTGCAAGCGGACCGTAGAATAGAACTATTTTTTTGGTTTTTGACTTGGTTTTTGATTTTACATTGAACTTTTTCAAATCTATATGTGAATTGATGTATCGAATTTTGGATTTTGACGTTCCATATTTTGTTATGATTTTTTCAATTGATTTGCTTCCAAGCGTAACGTTGGATAATAGATTTAAAATTGGTGATGCGAAATATGTTCTTTTGTATTTTGTTTTTGATTTCAGAGTATGTATTCTTTTTACTTTTTGGAAAGGTTTTCCAATTATTGTTCTTATTGCAAGCAGTGGAGATGAACTGAATCCATGAATTACATCAAATTTTACATTTTCTACCAGTTCAACTTTTCTTATTCCAGTCAGAGTAAATAATAGTTTGTTAACTTTGTCACCAAAGGGCATCTTTATTCTGTAAACTTTGACTCCATCTATTCTTTCTTTTTCAAGTAGCGGACGTCGATGGTCCGTAATTATTATTGCATTGTGCCCGCGGGAATTGAGTTCCTTTGCTAATTGGAGTGTTGATAAATTTGTGGCTTCTACTTTATTCTTATGAAATGCATTTATTACAAGAGCTATGTTTTTCATTTTGCTAATCGTTCTGCTTGTTTCCAGTCTTCGTCAGAATCAATATTTACTATTTCCCTATCAATTATGTAACTTGTACATCTGTCTCCGAACAGACTGTTCTTTTCCATTAATGTTTCTGGAGTCATAATGTAAATTTGTCCATTTTTCCAATAAGTTTGTTTTAAATCTTGACGTCTGGTTGATTTTTTATCATCATCTATTGGTGTGTTATTTGATATGTTGAGAACTTGTCCTTCTTCAGTTAAGGTTTTTTGCCATATTGGATTGAAATGTTTTGGGGTTGGTGAGAGAGATATTAGTGAATCCCAATTTCCGTTCAAAACTGTTTCAATCGCCTCATCAATTTCTTCAGCTTTTTGGAATTGTGCGGTTGGTTGTAAGAGTACAATTAGCTTTATTTGGGAGTTTAGATTTTTAACAGTGTGTTGTAAAACTGGTAGTGTTGGAGTATTGTCTTGCGCAAGATCTTCAGGTCTATCTATTACTTCGGCACCATATCTTTGTGCGACTTCTTTAATTTCTGTGTCCTCAGTTGAAACAACTATTCGATTTATGTGTTTGGACTGCTTTGCTGCGTTGATTGTGTAAGAAATTAGTGGTTCTCCATTTAGCAATTTTATATTCTTGCGAGGAATTCCTTTTGAGCCTCCTCTTGCTGGAATTATTGCAATGACTCCTTCCATTAATAGTTTAACCTCTTCTGAACATTAACTTCTGATTTTGCTAGTATGTCTGCTATTTGTTTTGCTGTGTTTGGTTTGAAATATAATTCGCTTTTTGGATAAGTTCCGTTTTTGACTTGTTTGAGTATTGCTTCTTTTATTTTTTCTGAATTGTGCGGGACAGTTATCACATTCTTGTCTTTTAATCGTCCTTGTTGTCGTGTCCCAATATTTACTGCTGGAGTTCCAAGGAATGAGCTTTCTTTGATTCCTGCGGAGGAATTTCCCACTATACATGATGCGTTTTTCATTAATTTTGCAAATAATTTCGGATCTAAAAAAATAAAAAAATGTACATGATTTTGTTCTGTGTGTTCTCGATAAATACGAATTGCTTTGCTTAATTCATCCGTTCCTGCATCGACATTTGGCCAGATCCAAATTGTTGGGATTTTTAACTCATCTATTGCTTTGATTGTTTCCTCGGCTTGCTTCTTGGCTTCTTTATGTTCTGTTGTAACGGGATGTTGCATTACAATAATATATCCTTTTGACAGGTCTGGTTGTGCTCCAACTCCGCTTATTTCGCCTTCCCATAATTCCACCATATCTAAAGTTAAGTCTTGGTTGTTTAGAAATTCTGCGTCTGGGCTTCCAACATTATAAACATCTTCAGGATATTCACCTAATTTTAGTATTCGTTCTTTTGAGATTTCGTTTGTTGAGAAGTGTATGTGCGCAAGCTTTGTTACTGCATGTCTGACTGATTCATCAATTGTTCCAGTTACATCTCCACCTTCTATGTGTGCAAGCGGTATGTTCAGGTATGCTGCTGCGATTGATGGTGCTAAGATTTCATATCTGTCTCCGCGGATTAAAACTATATCAGGTTTTAGATTTTCAAATGCTGTTGAAAATTCTAGCAATCCCAGTCCTGTTGTTTTTGCCATTGCTGTGGGTGTTCCTCCTTCCAACAACATAGTTATTTTTTTGTTAATTTTGAATCCATCTTCTTCAATCTTAGTTATTATTTTACCATATTTATCAATTAACGCTGAACCTGCAACAATTATTTGTAATTCTAATTCTGGATGCTCGTCTATTGCTTTCAAGATTAATTTTCCTCGTGCATAATGTGCCCTGTTTGTTATTACTACGCAGACTTTTTTCATTCTATTGCCTCCTGAGTAATTGGGTCAAATCGTTTCAAATCAATTTTTGTGGTTTTTCCAATTATATTTGAGAATTCTTCAGAAGGTAATCCTCCGGCATATTGTTGCGGACGCATTGCATAAATCATTTCTTTTGTAATTGTAGTTCCGGCAGAAATATTTTGTCCGGCCATAAGTGACTTTCTGAATAATGGTCTGAAAACTGCTTCATCTTCATTAAGTGTTTTCTCAGTTTTTCCGAGACTTCTTTTTGTTGATTCAGAATTTAATATTTCTTGTTGTTTTTCTAAAGTTGATTCTAATTCTCTAATTCTAGAAACTAATTGCTTAAACTCTTCGGGAGTTTGTGAGACTTTATGATCTGCCCCATAGAAATCTCTTGATAAGGTGAAATGTTTTTCAATCACTTTGGATCCAAGTGCGACTGCAGCGACTGCTGCATCATTTTCGATTGAATGATCTGAAAATCCAATTGGGATATCAAATTTTTCACTGTAAAATTTTATTGTGTTCAGATTTAGCTCTTCTGGAGGACAGGGATATTTGGATACGCAATGAAGTAGTATTGGTGTTGTATTTTTTGATTTTAGAAAGTTGATTGCTTTTTCAGTTTCCTCGAGAGTTGACATTCCTGAGGAAAAAATTATTGGTTTTTTTGTTTCTGCCAAATAATCTAGAATTACAAAGTCAAGTATGTCTCCAGACCCTACTTTCCATACTTTGGGATTTAATTTGTTTAATCTCTTTGCTGCGCCCCGGCTCATTGGTGTTGACATGAACATTATTTTTTGTTCGTCGCAGAATTCTTTCAATGGTTTCCAAAATTCAAGAAAGGGTGTTGCGTGAGTGTTTCTAGAAACCCATGAATATCTGTCTGATCCTTTTTTGGTGAAGTGTGGTGAAGTGAAATCAATGTTTAGTACTTCATCATGAACGTAATGAGTTTGGAATTTGACTGCATCTGCTCCGGCCTCTTTTGCTTTCAGAACAAGCTCTTTTGCATTGTCAAGATATTCTTCAACAGATCTGGATTCTTCAGTTTGAATAAAATTCTTTCCAATTTCGGCGATGATAAATGTGCGTGCTAGAAGTTTATCAAGTTCCATGAGTTTGGGTTGGAACTATCATTTTAAAGGTTATGAAAGAAAAATAGTTAGAGTCTTTTGAATTCTTTCTCAAACCCGTCTACTAGAAGTTTGGTGTTGTTTTGATCCTTCATGAATTTCTTATATTTTCCCACATAAAACGCCTGTCCGGGATGTGTTGCTTCAATAACTGCGTTTATGTATTTGTATTGCTGTTTAGTCGTTAGTTTCTTTTTGAGTGTTCTCGTTATTGCGTTTGGAAGTTCATAGAAATCTCTGACTCTTTCAAAATAATCAAATATATCATAATATGCTCGCCCCAGAACGATTGTGGGTTTTTTGTGTAGTAATGCTTCCCATCCCGTATTTGAATTAATTGTTATTACTCCTTTTGAATTCTTTAGAATGTCGTGAGTGTTGGTTTTTGTATTAATTAGTCTAACATTGTATAGTTTTTTTATTTTTCTTAATTCGGATATCTTGAATTCTCCTTCTCCATTTGGATGTTGTTTTACATATAATTTGTATTTTATTGGTAGATGTTTTGAAATTGATTCAATTAATTGAAATTGATTATAATATTGTGGTGCTCGTAGAAGTATTTGTGCATCTCCGCTTCGATGTAATGGAAAATATAAATATTTTTCATTGAAATTTGGTGGTTCAGTCATATGTTTTGCAATGGGTTTTCTTAATGGTCTGATGCTCTGTTCTTTTGCAATATGCCATAAATTTGCATAAGGATTCCTGAATTTTTCATATCGTGCATTGCTGTATATGCTTCTCACAAATGACGCTAGCTCGATTATTCCCGGTACTCTGAAAACATTGTATGTTAATTTCTTTTCTTTTTTTGTGGGAGTTAGATAGTTCTTAACTCGTTTTATTTGTTTTGTAGTCAATTTTTTGTTTTTGTTTTTCTTCCAGTATTTTGTTAACTCGTCCCATCGTCCGGCGGGATCTTTGACAGTTACAAATGTGTTTGGAATTGGATTAACTTTGTAAATCATTTGTATTGCTCTGAACCTTGGTGCAACACATCTCGGTACCAAATTTACAAATCTTTCTTGACCTCCGAGAATTACGTCTGGTTTGTGTTTCTTCAAATATTCTTCCCAGAACTTGAAATGTTTTACCAAATCTTGGAATGCGTGTTTGCGTTTTTTTGAAGAGTAATTCTTGTCTGCAGTTAGAAGTAGGTTCATGTTTGTATTGTATTTGTCTTCATATTTTTCAAGCTCTTTTTGTAAATTATTGATTTTGTAGGTTTCAAACTTGTCAAGAATATTTTCAACGGTTTTCCCTCGTTGCTTTAGAAAATTTTCTGCCTTTTTTGAATAAGTGACGTTCTGGACCGTGTAACCTCTTGCTTCAAACTCTTCAGTTAGAACTAATTCTCGCTTTGCGAAAGTTAAGGAGTTTGATATGAATATGATTTTTTTTACTTTTTTCATGGCGAATTTTGTTAATTGGAGTTATAAATATTATGAAATTTAATACTTCAGTCTGCTGAAATGTTTTTTCAATATTTTGTTGTTTATTGATGCCAGATTTTTGTTTAAGGTTTGAGATTTCAATATCTGCGCATTTGGCAGTTTTTTCAATTGTTTGTATCTGTTTTGTTGATCTTCCAAGTTTTGTTTGATAATTGTTTTTCTTCGTTTCTTGAGTTTTGTGATGTTGGTATCTATAATGAATGTTTGGTCTGGCTTTGGAAATAATCTCAAGAGCAATTTCATTATTATTGATTTCTCTGCGTAAGGATATTGCCCGTAAACATGGTAAAAATATCTGTCACAAATTACTAATTCTCTGTTTCGTAGTTTTGGATATATTTTTGTTAGATATGTTGTTAGATATTCAACAAATAAGTATGTGAAAAATAATTCGTATTTTAAACTGAATTTTGGTGTCTTTTCAACTGTTGCAGTTTTGTATAAAGCTTTCTTTGGTATTTTTTGTAATAGTTTTGTTAAAGGTAAGATTGGATTCCATCCAAAATAGAAATAATTTGCTTTGAGTTTTAATTTGTCAAACAATTTGTTGTATGTTTTTACTGACTCTTTGGAGAGTGTTGATTTTCCAGAACCGTTTGGTCCAATCAAAGCGATTAGTGCGCCTTTTCTTTTCGATGAACTCCGTTTTGTGAAGAATTGTATTAATTGCTTTGTAAGAAGCATTTGAGTCTTTATATTTAAGATTGGTTTTATTGGTAGTGTTAGTTTTTTTTCATTGATTAGTTTGTAAAAATTTCTTTTCCAGCCATATTTTTCTAATTGTGAGTTTATGTACTCATAGTCTAAGTTTTTGTTTTTGAAAATCTTTTTTTCGGTTGGAGTTATTTTTCTATTTTCAAATAATATGTGTGCAGCATGAATCAAAACTTGGTCCTCTTTGCTTGGAATTTTCACTAGTGGATTTAATTGCTTGGCTCTTTGAGTGACTTTTTCTTGGTTCAAGGCTTTTATTCCGAGCCATGCAATTCTACGATGCAAATGTAAAATAATTATGAAATTTTTCTCAAATTTTACCATCATTGTTTTGAAAGGTTCATTCTTTTCAGTCAGATAAATTTGATATTTATTTTTTTGAAGAACTTTCATTGCTTGTTTGTAGTCTTTGTTATTTTGGAATAAAATATCAAGTCCTCCGATTGGAGTGTTATGTTTTTCAGTCTGTTTGAAAAGATTGTAATCTATTTTTGATTTATTGAAAAGCGTGAGTGGAAGTTTGTATATTTCGGGAATTTTGTATTCTACAAGCATTTCTGGTTTCTTCCAATATGTTTTATAAATTGTGTTAAATTGTGTTCTATTTTATTTGTAGATTGTTGCTAACGTTTGTACTTTTCGTCCAAGCAGTAGGTTAAATATTGTTTTGAATGGTTTATTCTTTCTTAATAAGAATTGGTAATCTTGTACTTCTACTTTTTTACCGGAACAATATTCTAATAGTCCTTTCCAATGTTCTTTAGTTAATAATCTTTCATTTCCAAAATCTTTTTCAGGATAATTGTTGTTTGGAATGCTTATTATTACTGCTTTTCTTGAAACTCTTAATTGTTCGTCCAAAAGTTTCTTTATTTCGCTATTACTAAAGTGTTCAAAGAATCCTTGAGAGATAGTTACGTCAAATTCGTTTTTCTTGAAAGGTAACTTGAATGCATCTGCGTACTTTAATTTGAGTTTGCCGTTGAATTCCTTGTTATTTTCTGAAACAGATCTTAATATTTCTTTGTCATTATCTATTGACGTTACTTTGTGCCCTAAATGAGATAACAATATTCCCATTACGCCCGTTCCTGAACCTACTTCCAATATCTTTTTTGGTTTTTGTGAAATTATCTTATCAAATAATTCGGCGTGGTAATAGTTTCCAAGAAACTCCTTTAATGTTATTTTTTCTTTATAGTAGTCTCCCCAGGTTTTTTCTTTCTTTTTTGTTAAATCTTGGTAGATATTTAGCGTTTTTCTTGCAGTTTCTTTCCAACTAAACTTCTTGGATTGTTTTAATCCCGACTTAATGAGTTTATTTCTTAGTCGTTTGTCTGTTATTAGTGATTCCATTGCTTTTTGAATTTGTTTTGTATTGTTTGGATTTATTAGGATTGCGGCATCTTCTACTACTTCGAGTAGACTTGAATTATTTGAAGTTATTACGGGACATTTACAGCTCATTGCTTCCAGAGGAGGGAGCCCAAAACCTTCATATAAAGAAGGATAAACAAACATCTTTGCATTTGAATATATTTCTGGAAGTTCGCTTGTTTTTACATTTTCCAAAAAAGTTATTTTTTTTCCTAAGTTCTCAGTCTTTACTAATTCAAATATTTGTTCATATTTCCAACCTTTTCTTCCGACTATCAATAATTGTTCATTCGGATTTTTTGCTACCACTTTTGAGAATGCTTTTATCAAATTAGTTATATTTTTTCTAGGTTCCAATGTTCCCACGAACAGGATATAATCTTTGTTCAGTTTATACTTCTTCAAGGTTTGATTTGATTTGGTTGGTTTGAAAATTTTGTTTGTTGCGAGCAAAGTTACATCTATTTTTTCATTAACTATTCCTAATTGTTTATGTACGTCTTTTTTTGTTGATTCACTTATTGTAATTATCTTTTCGTTTCTTCTCGAGATTATTGGTAACGCAAATTTGTGATGAATTGTTGAAAATTTTGGTTGTGTTTCTGGAACTACTAACGGTACTAAGTCACAAATTGTTGTTATCTTCTTGTATTTTGAAGGTAGTAAGAATGGACCTATTTGTGCTGTTTCATGAACAATAGTTAAATTGTGGTTTCTCAACCTGAACGGAATCTCGATTAATTTTCTGAATTCTCTTGCAAAAGGTATTTTTCTAATAGGTATAATTATTTCATTTTTGTTTTTGTAAAGAAGGTCCTTGTTTAATTTGTTGTGAATTAAATAATATTCATTATTCTTATCTAATTTGTGTAGCTCCTCGACCAAATTTCTCACATAGGTCGCTATTCCTGCAGCACCATCGTCGATTGCGTCAGTTATTATTCCGATTTTCATATTTTATCAATTAATTAAGGATTGTTACATTTCCAACTCAAGATCATTATCCACCATTTCAGTAATTAATTCTTTGAAAGATATTTTTGGTTTCCAGTTTAGCTGCTCTTCTGCTTTTGAAGCATCGGCTAGAAGAATTTCTACTTCTGCAGGTCTGAAGAATTTTGGGTCGATTACAACATAATCTTTATAGTTTAGTCCCAAATGATTGAATGCTGTTTCAACCATGGTTCTTACAGTGTTTGAAGTTCCTGTTCCGATTACGAAATCCTTTGGTTTGTCTTGTTGCATCATTAACCACATTGCTTCAACATAATCTCTTGCGTGACCCCAATCTCTTTTAGCATCAAGATTTCCGAGGCGTAATTCTTTCTGTTTTCCGAGTTTTATCCGTGCAACGGCTTTTGTTACTTTTCTAGTTACAAACTCTTCTCCTCTTCGTGGAGATTCGTGATTAAAGAGTATTCCTGATACGCAAAACATTCCGTAGCTTTCTCGATAGTTTTGAGTTATCCAATGTGCAAAACATTTTGCTACGCCGTATGGACTTCTTGGATGTAGTTGAGTTTCTTCGTTTTGTGGCATCTTTTTGATTTTGCCAAACATTTCACTGCTCGATGCTTGATAGAATTTAATTTTTGGATTGGTTTGTCTAATTGCTTCCAACACTCTTAATGCGCCCAAGGCAGTTACATTTGCAGTATATTCGGGTTGATCCCAGGAGGCACCCACAAAAGATTGTGCTGCAAGATTGTAAATCTCATCGGGGTTTGTTTTTTTAATTGCAGCAATTATTGATGCTTGATCTAAAAGATCTCCTGTAATTAACTCAATTTTGTCAATTATGTGATTTATGTTTCTTCTGTCTCGAGAACTGTTTCTTCTTTCCAAACCATAAACTTTGTATCCTTTTTCTAAAAGTAATTCAGCTAAATATGAACCGTCTTGCCCAGTGATTCCAGTAATAAGTGCAGTTTTCATCTATTGGAGTTGTATGTGAATTTAAAAGTTTAATTAAACTAAGTTCAATAAACAATGTCTTTGCTAAACCTTAAAAGATTTGTTTTGATGGCTAAACATGAGTTCACGTAAGAATGCTCTTAGAATTCTTAGGAAATTTGGCCAGAGCAAAGTTAATTATGCGATTATGCGTAATTGGGAATTTTTGACTAAAGATGTTCGTCTTGGAAAAGATATTGACATTGTTATTGATTCAAAGAGCGTAGGTAAAGCTGGAAAAATTTTGCTCAAAGAAGGTTTTGTTCGTGAGAAAATATCTCCCTACTCTCATCACTTTGGATATGCTAAATATTTTTCAAAGGAATTGAAGTTGGTTAAGTTTCATTTCCATGTTGGAGGAATAAGTGGCCGTCATGTGACTTATTTGTCTGCTGAGCAAATATTGCGTCGTCGAGAAAGGATTGGGAAATATTATGTTTTGTCTCCTGAAGATTTGTATATTTCGTTGGTTTTACATTCTCCTGGAAGCAAAAGATATTCTAAAGTTGTAAACAAGTTGAAAAAGCTTGACAAAGAATATTTGAGAGTTAATTTGATTGATATTTTTGGAACTTCGCTTGGAACAAAAGTTTTTGAAAGTAAGTTTTCAGATTTAAGGAACTTAAAGACACAAATCCGCGGTAAAGTGTCTTTGGGTGATCCAATTGGCGCGATTTATATCCTTGGAATGTCTGTAATTTGGTATATTCCAAAACTTATTCGTGGTTCTCCAGTTGTAAGCTTTATTGGGATGGATGGTTCTGGAAAAACTACTGCAACTTCTAAGATGATTGAGCTCTTGAAGGAGCATCGGATAAAAAGTGAGTTGGTTTATGTGGGTCGAGGTAGAGGAAATATTCTTCCGATTCAATTTTTTGGTAGAAAGTACAAACGTAGAGAGAAACAGATTGATTCTAAGTCAAAAAAGAATAAGGATATTAAATTTTCAAGAAAAGTTTTGTACTCTTTGGCTGCGCCGGTGTTTTACTTGGACTTTTTGTTAAGATATTTCAGAGTTTTTGTTGCTCGACGAACTAAGAAAGTTGTAATCACAGATAGATTTGCAACGGACTTCTTGATTATGAAGAATGTTCCGTTGTGGTTGAGAAATTTATTGTATATTTTGTCTCCGAAACCCAACGCAGTTATTTATTTGTATAATTCTCCAAGGCTCTTGTATAAACGAAAACCGGGTCACCCGGCAGGTGATTTAGAGCGTCAAGAAAAATTATATGCTTCGGTTCTTAGAAAAGTGAAAAAAGTTCACAGAGTTAAAAGTTTGAATGAGTGTCAAACAATCCAAGATGTTTCAGAAATTATTTTTGGTGAGATAATTTCAAATTAAAGCTTTTGTAGAGTTTCAAATAATTTTCATTCATCTGCTTTTCATCGTACAGTTTTTTTACTCGCGCTCTTGCAGATTTTCCAAGGCGTTTCTGAAGTTTTGGATTTGATTTTAGCTTCTTAACTGCTGAGGTAATTTGCTTTGGTGAGTAAGTATCAACACATATTGCTGTATTTCCTACAATCTCCTTTATGTGTGGAAGGTTTGTTGTTATTATTGGTTTTCCACAAGACATTGTTTCAATTAAAGTGAGTGGAATTCCAATTGAAGAAACGTCTGATCGGAAAGGTAACACGATTATGTCTGATTTATTGTAATCTTTGACTATGTTTTTGCTTGGTCCGTAAACTTTGATTCTTTCGTTGTGTTTCTTTGCGTAGCTTTCCGTTTTTTCTGAATACTGTGTTAGGTGTAAATTTAGATTTAGCTCTTTATCATCTAACAATTTGAAGGCTTTTACTGCGTCTGGAAAACCTTTGAGTGGTGTGTTATGTCCAAAATACGCTAAAGTTAATTTTTTGTTCTTTGATGTTTTAGTTGGTTTGAATTTGTTTGTGTCTATTCCTAACCGAATTAGTTTTGTGTTTGGAAGATTTAGTTTGTTTTTGAGATATTTTGTTGGAACTACAATTGTGTTCATCTTGCTTATTGCTCGGGTTTTGAAAGTGAGAGGTATGAAATTAGTTATTGTTGCAGGAATCATTCTTAATAAATATGTAATTTTTGATTTTTCATAGAATTTTAAGTATTCAAGTATATATCTTAAATATTCCAGAGGATTGCTTGCTAGATTTGAGTGTAATGAATATATTGCTTTATCTGAAATGTTCTTGTTTGTTAGTGCTGGAAGAAATCCTGAAGTATGTATATGATATAAATCTGCAGAATTTCCGTTGTGAGTTATTTTGTACTTCTTTTTCTGCATATAGTTTTTGATTTCTGATTGAATTTGTACTAATCCTTCTGCTTTGAAATCTTTGAAATCTCCAATAAACGATACTTTCATCTCAATTCCCTCAAAACATCAGCTAATTTTATTTTATTCAGCTCTTTTCCGTTTCCAAAATATTTTCCCCTGTTGTTGTAACTTGGTGCTTTTTGCTTCCAGATTACTTTGCTTCCTTTGTTTAACGGCCCGAGTCGCTTTGGATCAGTTGGTCCAAACAGCGCGATTACATTGTTGTTGACTGCTGATGCCATGTGCATTGGTCCAGAATCATTACAAATTATTTTGTTACACTTGGCCATTAATGCTACGCTTTGGTGAAGTGTTGTTGTTCCTATTACTGAGTTTACTGTTTTGGATTTTAGTATTTCTTCTTCTTTGTCTTTGTCCGTTGGTCCACCGAGCAAAAGTATTGGTTGCTTAATCTTTTTCACAAGCTCAACATACTTTTTGATATTCCAGATTTTTGCGTTTAGTGTTTGGCCGGGGTTGTCGCCTCCGCCAGGACATATTCCAATCGTGTTCTTTGTTAGTTTATGAGTTCTAAAGAATTTGTTTGCAAAGTTTTTGTCTTCTTTTGTGAGGATTAAATCTAGTTTTGTATCATAATAGTTTGGTTCAAAGTTTAGTGCATTGAGTTGGTTTAGATAATAATAGATATCGTGCCGTCTTCGGCCATAATGTATTTTGTGTGTTAATCCGTACCCTTCTTTTCCGTTTCTGTCAAATCCAATTCGCGTTGGAATGTTAAACAGCCGTGCAGTTAGGTTGAATATCCAATGCCGGTCAAGAACGAAGATTATGTCGTAGTTATCTTCTCGGATTCCCGCGATTAGGTTAATTAGTTTGAGTGGTTTCTTCTTGAAGAACATTGCTTCATCAAATTTTATTATGTTGTTGATGTTTGGGTTGTTTAGAAGTGCTTGTGAAGCAGACTTTCCGACTAGATAATCTATTCTTGCTTTGGGGTGCGTTTGTCGAAGTTGTCTGACTAAGGGTGTGGTCATTAACGTATCTCCAATTGCTCCTATCTTAAACAATAATATTTTCATTTGCTTTTATCCATTCAATATATTCTTTTATTCCGCTTTCCAAATTGTATTTGGATTTGTAGTTTGGCAAAAAGTTGTTTGTGTCTGCTTGTGTGAACTCTTGGTAGAATTTGTATGGGTTGTCAATGTATTCTGGTTCGAGGTTTGTGCCTAAGTTTTTGTTTAATTCTTCAACGATTTTATTGAAATCTTCGGGGGTTCCAGTTGCTACGTTGTATATTCCGGACGGTGCGTTCATTGCGATTATGTTTGACTCAACTATGTCTTTGATATAAACAAAATCTCGTTTCTGTTGTCCGTGTTTGAATATTTTTGGTTTATTTCCCTCTTTCATCTGCAAGTATAGTTGCCAAATCATTGATGACATCTTTGTTTCCATTTTGTAAGTCTCTCTCGGTCCGTAGACATTGAAGTATCTTAGTCCAACAATGTGAGTGTTTGGATTTTCCTTTAGAGTTTGTCTTGCTATATTGTCGCAAGATAGTTTTGAGTATCCGTATATGTTTGCAGGAAATTCGCCTTTCCCAACTGTGTTTGGTGGTACTGTTAATCCGTATGTTGCTCCAGAAGAGGCATAGATAAGTTTGATATTATTTTTCACACAGTGATTGATTAGTCGCTTTGTTACATTTGTGTTGATTTCCATCACAAGCTTTTGGTCGGTTTCTGTTGTGACAACTTGTGCGCCTTGGTGGAAGATTGTTGTTGGTTTATCCAACGCGTTCCAATCAAATTCTCGCAAGTCGGAAGTTATTACTTCACCATTGAAACCGTACAAGTTCTTGAAGTGTCCTGTGCTGAAGTCATCAATAACAGTTATCTTTGCTTTAGGATATATTTCTTGCAGCTCTAATGCTAAGTTGGAACCTATAAACCCCGCACCTCCCGTTACTACAAAGTGTTCAACCATTTTGACTTTTCCTTATTCTTTCAATTGTGTTTGTAGATGATTTTCCTTCCACTAATTTGATTATTTTTACTTCTCCACCGTGCTTTTGGACTGTTTCTGTTTCTGGCAAATCTTTGGCGTTGTAGTCTCCTCCTTTTACATGAACGTCTGGTTGGAGTTGGTTGAGCAGTTCTTCAGGAGTGTCTTCATCAAATAGAACAACATAATCTACTGTAGTTAAGTTTGCTGCAAGTTCTGCTCTTTCGGTTTCGCTGTTGATTGGTCGTTTTGGACCTTTGTATCTCTTAGTTGAAGCATCTGTGTTGATTGCTAATATTAGAATGTCGCCGAAAGCTTTGGCTGTGTTAAGCAATTGTGTGTGTCCGACATGAAGTAAATCATATATTCCGTTTGTTGTGACTATTTTCTTTCCTTCGGCTTTTAGTTTTTGGACAATTTGTGATAGTTCTTCTTGAGTTTTTATCTTTGAATGCTTTCCATTGAATGATGATTTTAATTCTTCTGAAGTGAGCGTTGCTGTTCCGAACTTTCCTACAACTACGCCCGCTGCCTGGTTAGCAATCTGTGTTGCTTCGTATAATTCTGCTTTTGAGGCTAGCGCAAGTGTTAATGCCGCTATGAATGTGTCTCCCGCTCCAGAAACATCGTAAACTTCGCGGGCTTTCGTTGGTAGATGATTGTATTCTTTTGTATATTTGTTGTATGAGGAAGTTCCATTTGGTCCTTGTGTGATTATTACATGAGTATTGTGTTTTTCTGCAATTAATTGGGATAATTCTTCCGGGGAGGTGTTTGTGTTTGTTATTTCTTTTGCTTCTTTTATGTTGGGCGCAATTGTAAACACATCTTTGAATAAATTCATATTGATTGGTTTTGGGTCCACAACAATCACTATGTCGAGTTTCTTTAACTCTTCGGTTAGTTCTTTTGTTAGCGTTCCTTTGTTGTAATCTGATAATAGGATCATGTCAAACTGATTTGATTTGATGAACTTGATTATTTGTTGGACATGTTCTGATTGAATTGGTTTTGGATCTTCAAAATCCACTCTCAATGCTTGTTGGTTTTGTGCAACTAGGCGGGTTTTCTTTATTGTTGTGAAGTTATTTCTTTCAATTAGAAAGGTATTGATGTTTGCTTGCTTGAACAGTTCTAGCATCGGCTCTTTGAACTTGTCGTTTCCAACCTGTCCAATTACTGTGCACTTTGCTCCGAGTGCTACCACGTTGTTTGCAGTGTTTGCTGCGCCACCAAGTCTGTGTTCTCGGTTGTTGTTTGAAACGTTGAGAACTGGTACTGGTGCTTCTGGATTGATTCGGTTTATGTCTCCGAATAAGTATTCGTCAAGAATTAAATCTCCGATTACAAGTATGTGCTTCTTTGGAAATTCCTGAATGGTCTTAATCAGTTTCATTTACTTTGTAGATTATATGGTCAACTAGTTCACACCAAGTATGGATTATGTTTATGTGTGACTCTTGGATTCTTGCAGTTGTGTGAGAAGGTATAATTATATTTGAATCTAAAGTTAGTTCGTTAATTGTTCCGCCAGTTTTTCCGTTAAGGCATATTGTTTTCATACCTTTTTCCTTTGCAGTTTCAAAGGCATTATGAATATTCTTTGAGTTTCCCGAGGTTGTGATTCCGACTAGAACGTCTCCCGGTCTTCCCAAGCCTTCAACTTGTCGTGAAAATACAAACTCATAACCATAATCGTTTGATGCAGCGGTTACTGCTGACGCATCTGAGGACAGTGCAATCGCTGGAACACTTGGTCGCTCTTTGTTGTATCGAATAATTAATTCTGCTGCGAAGTGTTGTGCGTCTGCTGCTGAACCGCCGTTTCCGCAAGTTAGTATTTTATTTCCGTTTCTTACTGATTCAAGGATTATTTCTCCCGCTCCAACTATTTGATTTAGGTATTTGTCATCCAATAGTTTCTTTTTCGTTTCAATTGACTCTTCTAAGAAGTCTCTAGCTATTTCTTTCATCTTTTCTTTCTTCTTTTTTGTTTGTATATTAACTTTTCAGCGTTTCGGAATACATCATTGACTGTGATTTTATCCATCCAATTTTGTGAGGGAAGCTTGAAGCTTCCCAAATGCGGGTTAATAACTGGGGCTTCTTTTGATTTGTAAAGTGAGAGGTTGTTTTTACCATATGGTGCGTATCGGACTGGAGTATTGGGTCCAAACAGTCCAATTGTATCTGTTCCTTGCGCTGCCGAGATGTGTAGAGGTCCCGTATCGTTTGAAATGTAGATGTTACATCGTTCTGTGAGTCCGAATAATTGTTTCAATGAGAATTTTCCTGCAAGATTGTAAACTGATTCCCGGTAATTCATTTGTTCTATTATGTTTTCAATGTATTTGTGATGGTTTAATGTATCGGGAATTAGAATTATTGCATTATGCTCTTCAATTAGCTTGTCCGCAAGTTTTGCGAAGTTGTTTGCTGACCATCTACGCCACTTTGCTGTTCCAGCACTCGTGACAGTCATTCCAACTATTGGTCTGCGCTTTGGAAGTCTTTTGAAGAAGTTGTCTACTCTTTTTTTGTCTGAATTCGAGTATTTTAGTAGACTTAGTTTGTCTGGTTTATTGGGTTTTATGTTTAGAGGTTTGAGTAAATTCAAGAAAGTGTTGACTGCGTGAATTTTATCATTATAATGAACTAATTGATCGTAAAGTTTTGCTCTCAGACCGTGTGAAAAACCAATTACTGTTTCCGAAAGATGGTTTGTTAGAAGAGCAGATAGTTTTAGATATGGTTCTAAGTCAAAGGCCAAGTCATATTTCTTATATTGCTTTGTGAGTGTTAGTAAATTGTGTGGTTCAAATAGTTCTATATCGTCGATGAATGGTTGATTATTATATACTGCTTTGTTTTGATTTCTGCATAGAACAGTTATTCTTGTGTTCGGATAGTTTTGTTTGAATTGTTGGATTAATGGCAAAGTTAGAACTGATTCTCCAATTGCCCAGAGTTTTACAAATAGCACTTCTTCTGGAACTGCTTTCTTTTGTCGCTTCAAAAGTGAGAGTGTATTTACTAGTGGAGTTCCTACGATTTTGTCTATCTTTCGTTGTAAACTAAGCATTTTTTATCTTATTTGCTGCGTCTAGCAAATCCTCTGCGATGAATGTTGGTTTTGAGTTTGATTCTGGTTGTATTTCAGATATTCCAGTTGTTACTAAGACTGATTTCAGTCCCACGCTCTTAGCCAGTTCTATATCTGAGGATCTGTCGCCGATAACATATGAGTTATTTTTGTCAAAATTTGGTGTGAACAGTGGTTCAATTAGTTTTGTTTTGGGCTTTCTACAGTCGCAGTTGTCTTGTGGAGTGTGTGGACAGAATAGAACTTCTTCAATGTTGATATTTGCTTGTTTTAGTTCTTCGAGCAAGTGATTGTTGAACTCGTGCATTTGCTCTTCAGTATAGAATCCTCGACCAATTCCTGATTGATTTGTGACAATTATTAGTTTGAAGCCTTGCTCTTGTAGACTTTGAAGACCTTTGATTGTGTTTGGTAGGAGTTCTGAGTCTCCAATATTGTGAGTGTATCCGTCGTCTTTGTTGATTGTCCCATCTCGGTCTAGAAATATGATTCGAGTCATGGATTGGCTTAGTAAGAGGTTTAAAAATGTTTATGAAATAAGGTTCAACAGTCTTCGCACCAGATTTTGTTGGCTATGATTTCGAAGTCTCCTCGATAAATATCTACCTTTCCTTGAATTTTTAGCTGGGTTCCGTTTGTTTGGTAATTATCAAAAAGAATTACAGGGATTGTTTCTGTTTGAGTCTTGAGTTTGATAAATGTGAATGATTCTTTTGGCGCGATTTTCTCTATTTCTCCTTGAACGATAACTTCTTTTCCAAAGTGATTCTCTATGGAGTCGTTTATAGGTTGGGCAACTGAAACTTCTGCAACAATGAATAATACAAAAGTTGCTACAAATATCCAGACTAGTGCTAGTTTTGTTAGTGTGGTTTCGTTCATAGAAAGATATGTTTTGATATCTTTTAGTTAGTATGGGACAATTATTTTTCAGCAGTTTCTGGAGCATCGAAAAGTATTTATTGAGATTTGACTCTTTTAATAGTATGGTTGCTCAAAAATCGAAGTCGGGCGAGATTATTGGAAAGACTGTTGTATCTAAGTCTGGGCGTAAGTTTGGAGTTCTTGGAGATCTAATTTTTGAATCTCGAACGGGTGAATTGATTTATTTGAGTGTTAAGACTCCGACAGCATATTGTCTAAGTTTAGATTTGGAAAAATCTCGAGGAGGAGAACATTTGATTCCGTTTAGTGCAGTTATTTCTACAGGTGACTTTGTAATTGTTGCTGAAGAAGATATTGTATAAAACTAACTTCGTTGTTTTTTGACCTGTGGTTAATTAATATATTCATTTTTTAGTTAATATATGATTGAATTGGTTTTCGGACTAATTATTGGAGTCTTTCTAGGAATTCTTACGGGTCTTATTCCTGGACTACATACTAATACTATTGCAATAATTTTAATGGGTCTTGTTTTGAGAGGTTGGTTGGATTTTAGTAATACTGTTGTTGTTGCGGGATTGGTGTGTATGCTTGTTGTTCACTCGTTTGTTGATTATATTCCGAGCATATTTTTTGGTGCTCCAAACTCTGATACGGTTCTTAGTGTTTTACCAGGTCATCGTCTATTGTTGAAAGGTGAGGGCTACTTTGCATTGCGTGAGACTGTTGTTGGAGGAATCACTTCCGTTATTATTGGGTTGCCTTTCTTGATATTCTTTAGTTGGTTCTTAATGAATTGGTTGGATTTTTTGAAATTGTTTGTGGCGCCGGTTTTGATAATTATTACTTCGTGGTTGATATTGAGTGAGGTTAATTTGAAAAAAATTGTTTGGGCAACTTTTATCTTTCTTTCTGCAGGAGTCTTGGGAATAATTAGTTTGAATACTTATATTGTGAAAGATCCTTTGTTTCCTTTATTGAGTGGATTTTTCGGAGTAAGTATGTTACTATTTAGTCTTGGAAAACGTGGTGTTGTTCCCTCGCAAAAAATTGGGGGTGAATTTGAATTATTTAGTTTTGGGAATTTGGCTTTGGGTTTCGTCAGTTTATTTGCCAGCAGTTTGATGGTGTTGTTTCCTAGTTTAGGTCCAACGCAAAGTGCAACGGTCGCTCAAGCAGTACTTAGAAAAAGTTCACATCGAAAATTCTTGAATGTTATGGGCGGAATTAATACTTTGGATGTATTGTTTACGCTTGTTATGTTGTATTTGGTCGGTTCTGCCCGAAGCGGCGTTCTTGTTGTTGTTCAACAATTATTTGAGATAAATTTGAATATTTTTTTGGTAATGTTGTTATCTTTGTTCATTGGTTTGGGAGTTGGAGTTCTTGTTAGTTTATATATTGGAAAAAGAGTTAGTAAAGTTGTTTCGAAGATAAATTATAATCTGGTTTCAATACTTATGATTCTTTTTCTTGGAATCTTGGCAATTTTCCTTTCTGGATTTTTGGGTTTGTTTCTGATGAGTATTTCAACAGCAATTGGAATTATATCTCAAATGGTGGGTGTTAAAAAGGTCCATGCGATGGGCGTCCTAACTCTTCCAACTATTTTAAATTTTTAATTACATCTCAAAAGATATTGAGTCTCTTCTTTGTTTTTCTATTACTTCATTTCCTTCTTTGGTTAAATAATATTTTCTTGGTCTTGTTCCGGTTGTTGCTACAAAACCTCTATATTCAAGTTCAATTAATTTGTTGCGAATAGTTCTTTCGGATTTATCTAGAGAATATGCTAATTTTAATTGAATTGGGGATACTGCAAAATGTACTGAGTCTGCTTTTCCTTGTTTGAGTAATATTAGGAATTGTAGCTCAGACATTCTGAACATTGCAGGTTTTATATTTGCGATTGGTTGTTGCGAGGTATATTTTTGAGTTGTGGAAAGTTTTGGAATTTCGTTTTTCCAATTTCCACTAATTTCCAAAGATTTTTCCAATAGTTTTTCTTGTTTTTCTTGGAGATTTTTGAGACTTTCTTGGAGATTTTTTATTGTTGTTTCACTTTGAGAAAGCTTTGATTTGAGGTGCTCTATGTCGATTTTATGGTCGTTGAGAATTTCGCGTATAGCTTTTGGAATCATGCGTTTTAGACTTGATAATCGTATAAAAACATTTATCGTTTGGAAAAAGGTTTCCAAAGTTTTTCCACTAATTTCCAAAGTTTTTCCACAAAAAGACCCCTTTATTTCCACTGGAGTTTCCAATTGAATTGGTTAAAAACCACCTTACTTAATGCTTATTGTTTATTTTTTGTCCATTTTGTTTGGAAAGAGTTTTGGAAAAGTTTTGGAAAGAGTTTCCAAAGTTTTTCCACTAATTTCCACTGTTTTCCAAAGAAGTTTGTATGTGTGTGCTGGATTCTTTTTTGCTAAAACAAGTATCGTAAAATTCGCAATAATTACAGAAATATGATTCTTCTCTTACAGGAGGTGTTGATGTTTTTAGCGCATTAGCTAATACTGTTCCTCTTGCTTCCAAATAACCCAGCATATTTCGCTTCTCAACCTCAAAGGTTTTTATCTTACTTAAGGAAAAGTAAACTATCATTAATTTTTTGACATCTTTTTGTTGGGATTCAGGTAACATTGAGAAGTATGATTGTATCTGCATAGTATGTTCGGGTTTGGGTTGTTTTGGTATTCGTTCTGTTGTCTTGAATTCATACATTATGTTGTTGGAAAATACGTCAATAAATCCTATGGCATCGAATACAGAAAAAGGTGCTTGGAGAAATACTTCATTTTCTTCTTCAGGAATGTGTTCTTGGAAGAAATTATGAATTGCGTGTCCTCTTGAAAATATCCAAAGTTTTTCCAAAGATATTGGGATTTCTTCAGTTAAATCATAATAGGACTTTCTGAGGCAGTGTCCAGTTAGTCGAGTTACTCCAAAACGTGGTTTCTTGTTTGGATCTTTCTTTTTTCTTGGCTTTTGTCCGGCAAGAAGTGCTCTAAGGACAACATTTGGGTAGTTTTCAAAATTACTTTCTCTTACTTCATCAATATGTCTTTCCACACCATCTGGACAAATAATGTTACTCATTTATGAAACCTCCAAGACTTATTTGTTTTGTAGCATCTTTCCCGAAGACTGATTCGACTCTGCTGCTAAACAATCTTATCGATTCTCTCAAGTATTCACTAGTACCTTCAATTTCAATTAAGTTTAAAGTTGGCTCCAAATATTTCTTTACTGAACCTTCACTTATTGTGTATATTACTTTCGGTTTGTTGCATTTTACACACTTACCTGCGAGAGGTGGTCGACGATATTTTTCATTACAAGCAATGCAACGGAATCTTTGCATTGTGAACTTGCGCATGTTTCCCTTAAGATCTCTTATGAAGTGTCCGTTGATTATTAGCTCACCAACTTTGTGTAAATCTACAGCACGTATTTTGTCAGCTAAATCGAGCTGCCCTTCCATTTTTTCCACCATTGTTGGAAGATATTTATATGCAGAAACATTTACTCCTTTGTTCATGTCTGAAACGGTATGTGTGAATCCGTGATTTTGATATTGATCTTCTTGGTCAATTACATCACCTATCGATTTAACTCTTACCTCCCAAGGATATTTCATTCCCAATGTTGCTTCATAAAACTCTAAAGGATAATCCCAAGTAATATTTAAATCGTATACTTCATCGTCAACTTCTTTGGAATTTAATATCGTAGATATAACTAAGGGTGCGTCCATGCTTCGGGCACCTCTTCGGTCAGGTAAAAAGTCTCTTGAGAAATTTAGGAATGCATCCAAAGTTAACATTATTGCTGTTTCTTCTCCATCTAAATCTCTACGTTGTGCTGCATGCCACATTGGATGGGCGATTACTCCTGAAATATTTGAGAATCCAATTATCCGACCAATGATTCCTGCTGACGTGTGTGGGGCAAGTCCGATTATTAGTTGTCCGATTAGATCTTCATTTGTTGCGATGTTGTAGAATGCAGGCAATTTGTATAAATTCACAAGTTCTTCATCAACAAAATCTGCAACTCGTTTGAACACTGAGGTTGCGGATTCAATTCCTAAGAATTCTTCGTTCGGTAGAATTACGTCTTGAGGGAATATTTCCACCAATTGGGTTGGTTTCGTTAGTGGTTGGTTATGAACATCTTTTGTATATCCTAATTTATTTGCTTTCTTGACAGATAGTCCAATTTCTTTTGGTGTAAAGTGTGTTGCTCCCAATTCAGTTCCGTCATATCTTACTGTTCCATCTTTGTTTACTCGGAGCGAGTGTTTGGCGCGTAGTAAACCTTTGGTTGGGTGTTCAACGTATCGGAATTTGTTCATTGTCGCTCGAACGCCTTTAATTAGTTTAGGGAAAGGTCCGTCCCATTCTTTTTTTATTCTCTTTGAAAGTTCAGGTAGAGCATACTTTCTCCTTTCGTAAGGGACGCAGGTTGGTGTTTCAGGTGTTGAATATTTTTTCTTTGTTTTGTAATCCACATATTGTTGTTGAGTATTTTCAGAATTACAGTGTTCGCACTTCTGAAATATTGTTGATTTGTTGCAGTCCAAACATTTGATTATTGGGAAGTCTGCAGTTACATGTCCAACAGTAATTGCTTCATTGAATGATCTCAATCGTCCACCTTCATTTCCAACCGGGAATAAGAAATTTGGTGAGCCTTTCAAATCTCGCATTTTTGCCTTTTCAGGTCTTCCCATTCTTGCGCCGATTCCTGTTCCAAATTTATTTCTGAATTTTATGTCTGTTCTGAAGTGTGTATTTAGAATATTTTGATTTAATTTTGTTAAGATTATTTTATTGTCTTTTATCGTATGCGGACAACCAATTAATTCTAGCAATCTTTTTTCGGGCGCATCTGCAGGCATTTCTGATTTTATGTAATTTTGAAGTTGGATTTTTTGTTTTTCTTGGAGAGCGTCTAAATAGAATGTGAACTCTGGATGTAGGGGAATGTTAAAATCTTTTGAGAGTTTGATAGCTGTGTCAAAATTTATTTCGGGTGGGATAAACGTGTTGAAAAAATCCTTTGGTAAATTGTGATACGTTTTCGGGTTGTCTTTGATTGCTTTCTTCAATTCCTGCGCCCACCATTCTGGACAATATCCTGCAGGAACGAGAAAGTGTCCGTTTTCTGTGAATTCTCCCGGAGATATTAGTATGTCTCCCAAATATAATATTTCTGCGATTTCTTTTGTGAGTTCCTTTGCCTCTTCTTCGGTTTTTGGTTTGTGTACTGATCCGTCTTTAAGTTTTACAATTGGTCCTTCAATTGAATCGCAAGAAGTAAGTGAAGTTGATTTCCCGGGTCGCTCAACCCTTAGTTGTGTTCCGATAGCCAAATAATTGTTTAAGACTTGCATTGTTATTGGAGATATTGCCCAAGATCCATGACCTGTTAATCTTGACCTTCCATATCTTTGTCTGAAGCCACCCTGTCTTAATGGGTGTGTGAATACGGGCCGTCCTGCAACAATTTCTGCAATATATGAATAATTTGGTTTGAGTTTGTTGTTGTCCTTTTCCTCAGTTTTCTGTCCATCTGCTTGTTCATGAATTTGTTTTTTTAGCTCTTGGTAATCATTTAGCCACTGCCAGTCTAAATCAAAATCTTTGCCCCAATTATTTAGCTTTTTCATTACTTTTCCGCCTTTTAGTGGAAGCGCGTCAGTCAACATGAGCGCAACACCGCCTCGAATTCTGTCAGTTTCAATTCGTGAGAGTCCTTTGAAATTTGATACTGTTAATTCAGAAGTTGGATCTCCGTCGAGCTCCACGGGAAGATTTGAAATTATGTGTCTAATTTCTTCTTCAGTTGGTTTGTATTGTTTTCTCTCAACTCGTTCGTAATAATCCATGACTTCTGTGTACATTCTTTTGATTTCTTGAGTCGTTGGATCATATTTTTCTATTCCTTGCTTTTTTCGGACGTAATCTGCAATTACTGTTGTGACTGCTGACGCTGTTGCTCCACCGCCTCGAATCGGTCCAGCATAGTAAAGTGCTAAATAATCCTTTCCGTCGTTTCGTTTTTTGAATTTTACATCGATTAAGCCTTCTAAAGGTGCTGAAACAACGCCTTGTGTAATGTATGCGAAGCCGGTTCTGATGCCAATATTTATTGCAGTTATTTTGTTCTCAAATTTACAAAATTTTTCTGAGCTTATTTCATCCGCCAGAACGAGCGCTACGCGCCAATCTCCAAAACCATATTGTTTTTCAAGTTCGCTGATTCTTTCAACAATTCCGCTTCCAATTAAATTTGGAGATATGGATCCCATGATTGCTTCAACCCTTTCTGCGACAGAAGCAGCAATTGGAATATCACATTTGGTTTGTGGGTCAATTCCTGCTTTTCTTGCTTGGTTTGCTAATTCACGTAGTTCAAGAGTTTTTGATTTGAGTGTTGAAAAATATTCTTCGATATGTTTGGGTGCAACAAGATTTGACATGCTAATTTCATTATGATGATGTTTAAATATGATTGTGTGAAAAAGTATATGATGGGAAATGGATCTCGAGGGCGACCAACATTTAGTCCAATAAGAGACAATCTGGTTGAACTTTTATTTTTTGTAGGTAATAGTTACGGATATGATTTGTACAAGAAATATATACAAGTCTTTCACAAAACAACTATGAGATCAATTTATTATCATTTGAATAAAGGTGTGGAGCTTGGTGTGTTTAAGATTGACAAAGTTGAAAATATTCCGGGAAATTATTCTTGGGGCGAAGGTGTTAGACGCGTGGTGTTTGCACTTGATGAAAAAGCTCAACCTAAAAAGGATGTGCGTGTTTTGAAGCGTCTTAAAGAAATTTCTAAGTGAAAATGATAAGACTCTGAGCCCTGTATTTCTCATGGAACTTAGTTATTGTTAATTGATTTTCATTTTATATTTTCTTTCTTTTCTATATTGAAAATAATAATATATAATATATTAATCGTTTTGATTTTATAATTCAAATACAAGTTCTATAGGAAATAAAAGGGTAGGAGGTCTGTATTTTATAAGCAAATTTAAAAGCATAGCGGCACAGTTATACGTTTTTGTAGAATTTTTTAGATTCTCAAACGGATAAAGTATTTTAAGCTCAGTTTCTTATGGAACTTTTATGAGTGATCCACAAACCAAATTGAACGATTCAGGAATTGAAGAAAAACAAGTCACGGAAGAAGTTGAACGCACGCGAGACGAATTAGATGATTTATTCGATGATTTTGTTTCAAAAAAATCCATTTTCATCAATAAAGATGTTTTATCTATCCGCCACGTTCCCAAAACAATACCTCACCGAAAAGAACACATCAAAAAACTAGGAATGATTTTGGCACCAGCGCTTAGAAACGACAGACCTTCAAATATTTTTGTCTATGGAAAAACAGGAACTGGAAAAACTTTGTGTGTATTACACACACTGAATAGAATTGTTGACCGAATTAAGGGAACTGATTCTTCTTTATCTTTTGCATACTTAAACTGTAAATTGAAGAAAGTTGCAGATACGGAATACCGAGTCATCGCTTCCCTTGCTAAAGAATTGGGTGCCAATGTTCCAGTTACAGGTTTACCAACTGATGAAGTATACAATATTTTCTTAAAAAAACTCGATGAACAAGAACAAGTTGTTATCTTAGTATTGGACGAAATCGATAGATTAGTTAAAAAAACAGGTGACGAAATATTATATAGCTTAACTCGAATCAATTCCGAACTCAAAAAATCAAAACTTTGTTTAATAGGAATTTCAAACGATGTTCGTTTCATTGAAAATATCGATCCAAGAGTTAAGAGCTCGCTAGGTGAAGAAGAACTAATCTTCCCACCATATAATGCTCTCGAGTTAAAAGATATTTTGAGTGAGCGAGCAACAAACGCATTCGCAGAAAATTCAATTCATCCAGCAGTACTACCGAAATGTGCAGCATATGCTGCCAAAGAGCATGGTGATGCCCGACGAGCTCTTGACTTATTACGAGTTGCGGGAGAAGTTGCTGAACGAGCTGCAGCAGAAGAAGTTAAGATGGATCATATTCGCGAGGCAGAAGACAAAATCGAAAAAAATAGAATACTTGAACTAGTCAAAACGCTACCAAACCAATCAAAATTATTAATTTACTCAATATTTATTTTAAGTAAAAATAAAACTGACAAACTCGTTACGGGAGAAATATATCAAACCTATGCCGAGTTATGTAAAATTAACGACAACTCAATTTTAACACAACGAAGAATTTCAGATCTAATTTCAGAGTTAGATATGCTTGGTTTGATTAATGCTCGAGTAATAAGTAAAGGACGACACGGACGCACTCGCGAGATTTATTCCACAATTCCAGCAGATTTAACTGAAATTATAACTGAAGATTTGAAAGGTGAATTAAGATTATGATTAACCAAGAAATCATCAAACAATTATTGGACAAAGGGATTCTACCCACATCGGAAAATATTGAAAAGGCCACACAGGAAGTAGTAATTGTTAAACCAAAAATTGATGATTTGCGTGCTCGTTTGAAGATTGTCAAGGAATTCGACTATAAACAAAAGAAGATTACTCCGGCTGATTTTACTGAACACTATCGCGAGAGGTATAAAACTATGAAGAATATACTATTCAATCGACCTGAAGCAGCAACAGCAGTTTCAATTGACCGCGCTAAGCAAGGTTTCGGAAACGATGATCAAATTATAATTGCAATGGTTTCAGATATCAATAGAATGACTACTGGAACAATCAAAATAACTGTAGAGGATTTAAGTGGTCAAATGGACATAATCATATCATCAAAAAACACTGATTTGATTGAGGAAGCCAAGTTTTTGACACTCGATGAAGTCCTAATTTTCAAAGGGCGAGTTATGAGAGATGTTATGTTTCTACAAGAGATAATCTTACCTGATATTCCACAACAACCAGTACAATATAGTCCTGAAGAAGTTTACGCGGTGTTTTCAGGAGACATTCATGTTGGATCGAAGCTATTCCTGCCAAAACAATTTGGTTCGTTTATAGATTGGTTAAGTGGAAAAGTTGGAAGTGAGCGTCAGAAAGAGATCGCGAAGAAGACCAAATATTTCTATATTCCTGGAGACTTGGTCGACGGTGTTGGAATTTTTCCAAGACAGAACAAAGAATTGGAAATTGGAGATTTGAGAGGGCAATACGAAGAGCTTGCAAAATATCTTGCTCGCGTGCCGAGTGACAAACAGATAATAATCTGCCCGGGAAATCACGACGCAGGCGTGCGTCTGGAAGAACCACAGCCTCGAATGAAAGATTACGCTGAATCAATTCTTGAATTACCAAATGTTACTATGGTCACAAATCCATCTTATACAAATATTCATGCGATAGATAAATACAAAGGTCAAGATGTTCTGATGTATCATGGATATTCCTTCGATAGATTAATTGATCAAGTTGAAGGTTTGCGTTTGGCAGGAGGATATGAGAAGGCAGACGAAATTCACAAGTTCTTGTTGAAACGCCGACACTTGAGCCCGACTCACAATCTAAATTTAACAATTCCAATGAAGCAAGATCCGCACGCAATTACACAAATTCCAGACATTATGGTTTCAGGTCATATTCACAAAGCAAATATTGGGAATTATAAAAACACAGTTTCGATTTCCGGAAGCTGCTGGCAATCAGTTACAGACTTTCAATTGAAATTTGGTCATGTCCCCGATCCAGGAATGATTCCAATCATGAATCTGAAAACACGAAAGTCAAACATGCTTAGCTTCAAGTAGTTATTTATACTTTAATTGCTTGGAAAGAACATGTTCCCGTTGTTCGGATTTGTTATACATGTAGCTTTATTTGCAGCCGTACAAATTCTAGGAATTTTTACTGGATTAAATGCTTTAAAAATATTAGATAGTTCTTCCACAGCTATTCAAGAAGTTCCACTATCCGCAACAATATTGTCTTTTCTGATTGCATTTAGTTTATTATTTTTGCTTTTGAGATTTTCAGGTAAGTTTAATTTGTTCAAATACTTCTTTTATTTTCTAATTATAATTGGAAGTAAGCTCGTATTTGAAGCTTTCTTTGCACCACTGATTGCAAACATTCTAACGTTATCTTTATTGGCGCTGTTTTTATTTTACAAATCTTTACTAGTCCATAACTTAACTTTAGGAATCACCATTGCTGGAGTGGCAGTCAGTTTAGGTTTGAGTTTCAGCTTTTCAACAGTGTTATTTTTGATAGGAATATTTTCATTCTATGATGTTTTGGCAGTTTATAGAAGTTCACACATGATCAATTTGTTCAAAGGAATGGCCAAGAAAGGAGTTATTCTTGCAGTTATGGTTCCTCAACATTTAAGCAAAATCAGTGCTAAATCAAATGAGTTCAAGCCAGGACAAGGCGTCTTTGTTTTAGGCACAGGAGATTTAGCATTTCCATTATTTCTTGCAGTTAGCGCATTAAAGTTTTCAGTTGTTAGTGCTTGGTTTATTGCGAGCGGAGCAATTTTTGGATCTGCACTTGTTTATTATCTTTTGAATACTCAGAAATCAAATAGAGCAATGCCAGCATTACCGCCAATTGCGCTTTGTAGCGTGCTAGGATTCTTACTGAGTTTGGTTGTTTAATGTTCACCTTCAATATCTAAAAGTTCACGAATAAGTTTTGCTTTCTTTGGACCGAGTTTGTCAATTTTTGTCAAATCTTCTTCAGTGGCATTTAGTAAACTAATTGGCGATTTGAATTCCTTCAACAGAGATTTTGCAAGTTTTGGCCCAACAAGAGGAAGACCTTCCACCAAAAATTGTTGCTGTTCTTCAATCGACCAAGTTCGTTTCGATCCTCGAAGTGAAATTTCTTTATTATTTTCAAGCTGCTCTCGTTTTGCAAGTGAAATTAACAAGTTTACAGTCTCTTCAGTATCTTGTGAAAATAAGAAAGGAATTTGATAGTCCAAAGTTAGTGAAAGCATCGCTGCCCTGATGGCATTTGGATGAACATTCCGAATTTCAAAAATATTTTGAATATCTCCTTCAATAATGTAAAGCGGTTTTTGAAAATTTTCTCGCAGTTCTTTTGCTTGCGTGAATAATCGTCCATCAACTAACGAGTTAACAAAGTCTGGAACTTTCTTCAATTCTACAACACATTCGTTTGAGAGAATAAAATCTCCAACTTCTAAAGCTTTAGTTTCTATTTGAATATCTTTTTCATAGAGATATCTAGGCAATTGACCTTTGTTCTCTCTGTGATCAACAATTATCTTAAGATCCATTTTCGAGGAGTTCTTTCATTCGACGTTCTTTATGGTATGAGACCCAGTAGTATTTTTCGTCAATTGTGTCCTTTGTTATTAACATATATACCTTGCCAATGTTCACTCTTCCAATTCTTCCTCTTCGTTGTATGGTTCTTAATGCCGAGGGAACTGGCTCAAAGAAAATTCCAATATCTGCGTTTTCAATGTGAAGACCTTCTTCACTTACTGATGTTGCAACCAAAACATTAAATTCGCCATCTTTGAATTTTTCTAAAGTTTCAATTTGTTTCTTTTGACTCATACCTTCCTTTTGACCAACAAATGCTTTTGCGCTACTTCGCGTATGGAGATTAATTTGCTCCGTTAGAAATTCAACAGTTTTTCTGAGTTGTGAGAAAATTATAATTTTTTCATTTTTATTTTGTGTCAGTTCCAAGACTTTTGAAATTTTAGGATGTTCAATACCTTCATCCACTAAATTTTGCGCAGTTATTTTTGCGCGCTTGAAATCCCACTCATTAATAATTCTTTGAGAAGCTTTGGTTGATTTGGCTTGTGACTCAATCTTTTCTAATGCTTTACTGAAAGTATGAAGATTTTGGGTTTCAAGAGTTTCAATTAAATGTAATAGTTTGATTAATACGGTTAGTTCAGAAACTAGAAAATAAGTGTCTGGTCCTTTCTGTCTTTGTGAAAAAAGTGCGCGCTGAGTTTTCAGCAATTCAACCTTTCTTAGATGCGAAATGTCCTGACTTTTTATTGCGCCCCTTCCGTACAGAAGGTTGACATGTTTTTTGAGTATATTTTGAAGATAAGCTTTGACTTTTTTGTAATCAGCAGGAAGTTCAACCATCATTCGTTCAATCTCCTTTTTCTTGAGATGTTTTTTGAGATGCGGATTTTCTTCAGTAAGCAATTCAAAATTGTCAATGAATAAATTTTGCTTTATTTCATCTAATCTTTGCTGATCTGAAGCAGGACTTGCGGAAAGTGCAAGTATTTGTGAAGTTTCACTAAACTGTTTTGCAAGCCAAACGTAAGCGTAGTCTCCAGTTGCGCGATGAGCTTCGTCAAAAATTGCAAGTGAGATGTCTTGTGGTTTGAAATATCGTTTGATGAGGTCTGACTCGATTGTTTGAGGTGTAGCACAAATTATTTCCGAAGTTTTCCAGAGTTCCTTTCTTTGTGAAGGTGGAATTGCACCAGTTAAATGTATTATTTTTTCATCCGGTTGAAAATATTCTTTGAAAGATTTCTCGTGCTGTACTGTGAGAGGTTTTGTTGGAGCCATAATTAAGATTTTACCTTTGTCCATGTTGAGAGATGCCAAAGCGATGGCGACAATGGTTTTACCTGCACCTGTTGGCAAAACAACGAATGAATTTTTGTCCACAATTTTTCCCAAAATTTGCTCTTGATAAGTTCTGAGCTTAAGTTTATCCTTTAGAAATTGCATGAGAAATTTTTGTGATTGTAGTATTTATTGATTTGTATTAATTAGTTTACTGACGAATTTTTTCATTTTTTCTTTATGTCCAGCACCAACAATTATCAAAAGTTTCGAATCGGGAAATTTTCTTGAAATAAGTTGAACTTGATTTTGCATGTAAGTATCTCGCTCGGAAACAAGTACTCGATAGAATCCAGGAAATTTGTGACTCAGCTCTGAAATTAATTTATGAACAAGCCGATCTTTTGGAACTTTTGTTAAATCAAGATTTATTTTGTTTTTACTGAAACCACCAAATAGCAAATATAGAACTAACTTTGATTTTTCTTTCATTGGAATATTTTTTGACATCCGATAAAGTGTGATTGAAATGTCTCTATCAATTAGCGCAACTTTTGCATCAATCTTCTTTGCCTCAAGAATTCCAGTTTTCATGTCGATACCTGGTTCTTGACCAGTTTTCTTTCCAAGAATTTTTTGTGAAATTGAACCGATAATGTAAAATAGAAACCCGAAAAGTCCGAGCTTTAATGCAGTTCTCAAATTCATTTTTCGCCTCCGTCTCGACATTAGTGCAGCATATCTTTGAGCATCAAGCTCCACAGCAATAATATTTGGTTTAAATTCCTTTACTTCTTTTTTGATTTCTTCAATACTCTGTTCAGAAATGTGAGACGTTCCAATAACTCTAATTCGTTGATTTGTTTTTTTCAAGTCGCGAGGAGCATTTGCTTTCATATACTACTTATTAGAAATGCTTTTATTTAAAAACACTATTGAATTGTTATGTTAAGCACTAAAAACTTGGGCAGTGTTCAAGGATTATCAGTTTACACTGATGCTGGAGAATTTTTTGGAATTATTGAAGAAGCAATTCTACACGCGAATAAAGTTGATTCCTGGAAAGTTAGATCAACTTCAAAATCTTACTTATCCAAAGCAATGCCGGGCACAAAAGGAGTGATATTACCTCACCACCACGTCAAAGCAATTGGTGATGTTGTTCTGATTTCAAGATCTGCAGCACCAGCAATATCTGAAGACTAATTGTGTCACTCTGATATCTTTTTAAGCTTTGATGATATCGCTAGTTAATGGGTTTTAAGAATACATCTGAACTTGAAGTTCCCAATAAACTTGTAGATAAAATTATTGGACAATCCAAAGCAGTTTCAATTATCAAAAAAGCTGCAAAACAAGGAAGACACGTTCTTTTGATTGGTGAACCGGGCACTGGGAAATCAATGCTTGGTCAGGCTTTAGCCGAAATTGCACCGCGGCAAAATTTACAAGACATCTTAGTTATACCTAATCTCAAAGATGAAAACAATCCAAAGATTCGTTCTTTACCTTCTGGACGAGGACAAGAGATAATTTCACGAGCTAAACAAAGAGCAGATATTGGTAACCGAAGACAAACAGTTGTGTTCTTCTTTTTGGCAATCATTGCGGCATTCTTCCCTTGGTGGATTCGAAATAACTATGGAGATATTATGGCAGCAGCTTCACTTATTTCTGGAATGATGTTCTTGTTACTTTATGGAGTCATGACTAGCATGGGTGCAAAGCGAAAACAAATTCTTGAGCCAAAACTTCTCATTGATACAGCAAAAAATAATGCTGCGCCGTTTATTGATGCAACGGGAGCACATGCCGGAGCTTTACTTGGTGATGTTCGACACGATCCATTTCAATCCGGAGGATTAGGAACGCCTGCGCATATGCGAGTTGAGCCAGGAATGATTCACAGAGCAAATCAAGGAGTTTTATTTATTGATGAAGTGGCGACACTCAATCCAACAACTCAACAAGATCTTTTGACGGCCATGCAGGATCGAAAATATTCAATCACTGGACAATCTGAACGGAGTGCGGGCGCAATGGTTCGAACTGACCCGGTTCCGTGCAAATTTATTTTAGTTGCGGCAGGAAATACAGATACAATTCAAAAAATGCATCCTGCTTTAAGATCCAGAGTTCGAGGGTATGGATATGAAGTTGTAATGGACAAGTTTATTGATGACACGCCAAAGAACAGAGATTATTATTATAGGTTTATTGCACAAGAAGTTTTGAAGGATGGAAAAATTCCACATTTTGATAAGAAAGCATGTGATGAAATTATTAGAATTGCTCGGAGAATGGCGGGCCGTAAAAGCAAACTAACTCTTAAATTTAGAGAACTTGGAGGAATTGTTCGCGGAGCGGGCGATTTAGCATCAGAGGAAAACAGTAAATATGTCGAACTTAAACATGTTCGTGCAGCCATGAAGATTTCAAAGACTTTGGAACAACAGCTTGCTGACAAACACATTGAACACATTTCAGATTACAGAATTATTCGTAGCGAAGGAACAGAAGTTGGAAGAGTAAATGGTCTGGCAGTTATCGGAGATTCGGGAATTGTTTTACCGATTGAAAGTGAGGTTGCAAAAGGCGGAAAGAAACGAGAAATTATTGCAACAGGAAAGCTTGGAAAGATTGCAAAAGAGGCAATCGACAATGTTAGCGCAATAATCATGAAACATTTTGGAGAAGACATCAAAGATAAGTATGACTTGTATGTTCAGTTTATTCAAACTTATGAAGGTATTGAAGGAGATTCTGCGAGCGTTTCAGTTGCAAGTTCAATTATATCTGCTTTGAGAAATGTACCATTGAAACAAAATGTTGCAATGACTGGAAGTCTATCTGTTCGTGGAGAAGTTCTACCTGTTGGTGGAGTGACTCCCAAGATTGAAGCTGCAATCGAGGCAGGTTTGAAGGAAGTAATAATTCCAAAACAAAATGAAAAAGATATTGTGCTAAGTCCTACTATGCGGAGAAAAATTAAGATTCATTTTGCAGATAATTTAATTGACGTTCTAAAAATATCGCTTGACAATCGAAAAGGTAAAAAGGTAATTCAAGCATTGAAGACTAATGGAATTAAATCCCGAAAAACTAAAAAGAATTGAGGCAGTTTTATCTCGTTCAGATTTTAAGAGTGTTGAAGAATTTGTGAACCATGCAGTTGAAATGTTATTATTTGCTGAAGAGAACAGAGACAAGTTTGCTAAGATGGTCGGCAGTGAGTGACAAAATCGTTTTAAATTTTACGTGGTTCTTTTTCCTATGAAAATAAAATTGCGTGAAGGAGATATTTATGAATGTAAGGAAAGCATTCTACTTTTTCTGACTGAAGAACAAATCAAAAATTTGGATAGCAAACTAGTTGATTTAGCAGATAGTTCAATTCACGCAGAAAATTTTAAAGGTAAAAAATATGAGGCATTGGTTGTTCCAGTTGTAGGTCGAAGTTTTGACAGAATTGTTATGGTCGGCCTCGGCAAACGCGAAGAATTAAACAATGAAATCTTTCGCAGAGCGGCAAATGTTGGTGTACAAGTGTTTTCAAAATTAAAAGTTAAAGAATTCTCAACTTTTGCAGAATATGATGTGGATATTGTTCGAGCACTCTCAGATGGATTCAGACTTTCAAATTATTCTTTTGATAAATATAAAACTGAAAAGGATGACAAATTTCTAAGAGTTCAAAAAATTGATATGTACGTACATGAGATTAAAGATGACTTCAAAAAAGCAATTGATTTTTCTGAAGCAACCTGTGAGGCCACAAATTTTGTTAGAGATTTACAGACAGATGATGCAGATGTTGTTAATCCAGAGTATCTAGCAGATTTGGCAAAAAGCATGTCAACAAAATATCGATTACATTTGGAATTATTGGATCGGGCTGCTTTGAAACGCAAAGGCTTAGGCTTGCTTCTTGGTGTCGGACAGGGAAGTAGATTTGAACCTCATTTAATAATTCTTGAATACAAAGGAAATCCAAGTTCCAAGGAAAAGATTGCAATTGTTGGTAAAGGCGTTACTTATGACACTGGCGGATTGGATATCAAACTTCGTTCAATGAAGGAAATGAATACAGATATGTCTGGTGCGGCAGTAGTTTTAGGAATTGTGAGAGCTGCGGCTGAATTAAAACTAAAGAAAAATATTTTAGCAGTTGCACCTGTTGTTGAGAACGCAGTAGGATCAAAAGCGTACAAACCTGGAACAATTCTAGATTCTTATCTTGGAAAAACTGTCGAGATTGGAAACACAGATGCAGAAGGTCGACTAGCGCTCGCAGACGCAATGGCATATGTTGTTAAGAATTACAAACCAAAGAGAATTGTGGATTTTGCAACTCTGACTGGTTCAATTGTCGCTGCACTGGGTGAAGATTATGCGGGATTATTTTCAACTGATAACGTTGCAGATAAAATTATTGAATCTGGAGATTATGTCGGCGAGAAAGTTTGGCGAATGCCTTTGCCTGAAGATTATGAAGAATTATTAAAATCAAAAATTGCTGATTTGAACAACATTTCAAGCTCGAATTATGGTGGCGCAATAACTGCTGCATTGTTTTTGAAGAATTTTGTTGGAGAAACTCCTTGGACACATATTGATATTGCTGGAACTGCGCGAGGTTCAAAACGAAAACACTATTGGCCAATATATGGGACGGGATTTGGAGTGCGTCTTGTTTTGGAATGGCTAAGAAAGAATTAATTTTTTACTACGTCGCGTCGTAATCCTTAAAAGCCTGTAAGCTCATGTTTCATTATGTTAGATATCAAACTGTTTCGTGAAAAACCTGACTTAATTCGTGGTTCTGAGAAAATGCGCTTTAAAAATCCAAAAGTAGTAGACCAAGTTATACGACTCGACAACCGATGGAGAAAAACAATTCATGAAATGGAGAAGCTTAAGGCCGAGCGGAATAAAGTTTCCAAGGAAATCAATGCTTTGAAGAAGTCAGGTAAGAACGGAGTGACGAAGATTCGCGCGATGAAGAAAGTTGGACAAGACATCAAAGATTTACAAGTTAAAGCTGATAAATTAATTATCCAAAGAGATGAACTTCGATACAAAGTTGGAAATATTTTACACAAATCTGTTCCAGTTGCTAAAACTGAAGAAGGAAATGAAATTGTTCGGAAGCGCGGTAAACTTCCAAAATTCAGCTTTCCAGTTAAACATCAAGTTGATTTGCTACTCGATTTAGATCTGGCAGATTTTGACAAAGCTTCAAAAGTTTCAGGAGCACGATTCTATTATTTGAAGAATGAATTAGTTATACTCAATTTTGCGATTCTCAGATATGCAATGGATACTTTAGTTAAGCAAGGATTTACTCCAATGTGGACACCAGTTCTTTTGCGACACGAACCAATGAAAGCTGCAGCCGAACTTGGAGATTTTGAAGAACAACTTTACAAAATTCAAGATGAAGATTTGTATCTGATTGCAACATCTGAACAAACACTTGCAACTTTCCATATGAATGATGTGTTTAATTGGAAAGATTTGCCAAAAGCTTATACTGCCTATTCCTCATGTTTCAGAAAAGAAGCAGGAAGTCACGGAAAAGACACTAAAGGAATTTTTAGAGTTCACCAATTTGATAAAATTGAACAGTATGTGTTCTGTCATCCAGATGAAAGTTGGAAGTGGCATGAAAAGATGATTGAAGTTACTGAAGATATTTTCAAAGGCTTGGAAATTCCTTACCAAATCGTGAATATTGCATCAGGAGAGATGAATGATAACGGATCCAAGAAGTATGATATTGAAGGATGGTTTCCTGCTCAAAATAAATATCGCGAATTATGTTCTGGAACTAACGTTACTGACTATCAAGCTCGAAAGGTTAATGTTAAATTCGATGACCGAGATGGTCGCCGTAAAGTGGTCCATACTTTGAATTGTACGGCTGTTGCGAGCGAAAGAACAATGGCTTGTTTGCTTGAGAATAATCAGCAAAAAGATGGCTCTGTCAAAATTCCTAAAGCGCTTTGGAAATATACTGGATTCAAAGCAATCAAACCAAAATGAAAATTCTAGCATTTACAGATTTCCATGGAAATGAAAAGACAATATACAAGATATTGAAACGTGCTGAGAAAGAAAACCCTGATGTTTTAGTTTGTACAGGAGATTTTACAACATTTGGAAAGAATCTCAATAAAATAATGTCAAAATTTTTGATTGGCAAGCCTTTAGTATTTATTCCTGGAAATCATGAAGACAATGAGAAGTCTTTGTACGTTTTTGCTAAAAAACCTGAAGCTCTACTTGTTCATCAAACCGCGATTGTTGTTGGAGGTATTTTGTTTGTTGGAAGTGGAGGAGGAATTTATGGAAAAACTGAACCAACTCTAGATATCTCAAAGAAAATTTTGACTCTAAAGATTAAGAACTTCAAGAATAACCATCCGGACGGGAAAGTTGTGTTCTTGACACATCGTCCCGCTTATGGAACTAAGTGTGATTTTATGTCAGATATCAAAGAACATGTCGGCGCGACAAATATTACTGAATTCATTGAGAAGAATACAATTGATTTGCATATTTGCGGACACATTCATGAATGTTTCAATACTCGAGATAAGATTGGAAAGACCATTACTATGAATCCAGGTCCAGATGGGACAATAATTAATGTTTCAAATAAAATTACTATTTCAAAAAATAATTCATTTAGTAGATTTTAAAACTAGTTGTCTAGTGATATTTTTATGGTGGAGTTAATTATCTCTGAGAAACCGTCTGCTGCTGAAAAAATTGCTGCAAGTTTTGATAAGTCTAGTTTGAAGCGTCTTAATGGAGTGAAGTATTGGGAAGCAGATAATGGAAATATTCTGATTGGTTCTGCAGTTGGACATTTGTTTGGTTTAAAGAAAACTGAGAGATTTTATCCAGTGTTTAATCTTGAGTGGCAACCATCTTATTCAAGTCGCGGAGGCGCCTTTCAAAAACCATATTTTCAAACTTTGAAAAGTCTTGGAAAGAAAGCCGATGCGGTAACTGTTGCGACAGACTATGATATCGAAGGAGAAGTTATTGGTCTGAATGTTGTTCGTGAGTTGTTAGGTTTGAAGGACGCAAACAGAATGAAGTTCTCTACACTTACGGTTGAGGAGTTACGAGAAGCATACAAAAATAAAACTAAGACTTTAGATTGGGGACAAGCAAATGCCGGAGTTGTTCGACATACTCTTGATTGGTATTATGGAATTAACTTGTCTCAAATAATTTCCAAATCACTTTCAGCTGTTTTGAACAGATATCAGCCTTTGAGCATTGGAAGAGTTCAAGGACCTGCGCTTGCGATATTGGCTGAACGTGAGCTTGAAATTAAGAAGTTTAAACCTGAACCTTTTTGGCAGATTTTTGCAAACCTTTGGTTGAATTCTCAGAAGTTTCAAGCAGTTCATGAGAAAGATAAGTTCTGGAAAAAGGCCAATGCTGATAAAATATTTGCAAAGGTTAAAGATAAGCCTGGACGAATTGTTGATATTAAGAAACGCAAGCAAAAAGTTCCAGTTCCAGTTCCGTTTGATTTAACATCCCTTCAAATTGAAGCTTATAGAGTTTTCAAATACAGTCCGTCAATGACTTTGAAGATCGCTCAAACGCTTTACACTAAAGCCTTAATTTCATATCCTCGAACTTCAAGTCAGAAGTTGCCAAAGGCTTTGAATTTCAAGAAAATAATTTCCAAACTCGGTTCAAATCCTGCTTATTATGAAATCGCTAAAGAAGTTTTAGCTACTAAATTGATTCCGAAACAAGGTCGAAAGTCTGATCCTGCGCATCCAGCAATTCATCCAACAGGTGAAAGAGCTGGAGCTTTGGCTGAACCGGACAGGAGAATCTATGATTTGATTGTTAGACGATTCTTTTCCGTATTTGGTCAAGATGGAGAACGCGAGACAACGGCAGTCAGGATAGATGTTGAGAAAGAGATTTTCAAATTTTCTGGGACTGTTACAACTAACACTGCTTGGCAGAAATGGTACGGCCCTTATGCTTTGCGGAAAGAACTTGAATTGCCCCCACTTAAAGTTGGACAAGTGTTGAATCAGAATACTGAACTGCTTGAGAAAGAAACTCAACCGCCTGCGCGATATAATGTTGCATCTTTGATTAAACTATTGGAGAAATTGAACTTAGGAACTAAAGCGACACGTTCGCAAATTATTGAAACGCTTGTGAAGAGGAATTATGTTCAAGGCAATCCGATGGAAGTCACTGAGTTTGGAATGAAAGTTTATCATGTCTTCAAGAAACACGCGCCAGAAGTTTTGAGTGCGAAGTTAACTCGAAATTTTGAAAAAGGAATGGACGGAATTCGTGAGGGCAAAGTTAAACCTGAAGCAGTTATAAAAGTTGGACAAGATGCAGTTACTAAATTATACTCTCAGTTGAAGGAAAGTTCTGAAGCGATTGGTAAAGCGCTATCTGCAAGTTTTGTTGAAACCAAAAAGAAACAAGTTACGTTGTTTAAGTGTGTAAAGTGTAAGAAAAATGATTTAGTTGTTCGAAGGTCGCGCGCGTCTCGGAAAAGATTTATTGCTTGTTCAGGTTATCCTAAGTGTAAATTTACTTGGCCTCTTCCTCAGAAAGGAATTTTGAGCGTGGTAAAAAATAAAAAGTGTGAGTACTGTAATATACAAATGTTGCAGACGCGATCTGGTCGACGACGACCTTGGATTTTCTGCCCAAATCCAGATTGTGAAAGTAAAAAGAAAGATGAAACCGAAGACAGTTGAACAAGACTTGCAAAGTTTGAATGAGGACGAGCTTTTATCCAATTGGAAAGAACGCAAATGGAATTGGATTTGGTATGTTGCGGCGTTTCTAGTATTTATTGTAATCTTTTACTATATGTTTTAAAACAAACTGAATTTTCGTTTTTCAGTTGCTTCTTCAATATTTTCTTGAGTGATTTTGAAATTTACTTCTTTTCTTGGAATTGAGCGATGTTTGAGAAGTTTAAGAATTCGCCCAGTTTCTCGAATTTCTAATTTTACTATACATTTTGATGTGTATTTCATTAAGTCTCCACCAACCATTTTGATATCATTCTTTCTTTCAAAGTCAGCATAGACTTGATTTGTTAGCAGAATTGGAATTACTAATTTGTGAGATATTTTCCTGAGTATGCTGAGTTGTCGAGCCATTTCTTTATTTACGTCGTAGGCTTCTCTTTCTCCAAGCTCCAATCTATAAAGCATAGATATGGAATCGACCACAATTAGTTTCGGTTTATGTTCTTCTGAAAATTTTTCAAGACTATTGAAGAGGTCTGTTTGCTCTTTGAACGTTGTTGGCTTGAAGATTATTAGATTTTTTAATCTGCGCTCATGAGTCTCAGGAAACATTTGCTTTACTCTGTCTATTGAAAAGCCACCTTCTGTGTCAATGAAGATAATTTTCTTGTTTTTTGCGTTGTAAAGTGCAGCGAGAATTGCTATATTAGTTTTTCCCGATCCACTTGGCCCATAGATTGTTGTGGTAACTTCATTTTCTAGTCCACCTTCCAGAATATTGTCGATAAGTTCAGAACCCGTACTACATCGTTTCATTTCATAATGTTTTTATATGGACATTTAAGATATTGTATATGGTAGTATCTACTCGTAAGAAAGATTATATGAATAAATATAACAAGCGACCTGAAGTTAAAGCGCGAAAAGCAGAATACATGCGCAAAGTTAGATCTAAGGCTGATCGAGAAGCAGCAGAACGACTTGTCAATTCTTTGTTAGAACAAGGTTTTGAAAATTGGGCGTTCGATATTGCTCAAGAAAGAGCTCCACATATGTTAGTAACTGCCAAAAATCGAGTTAGAAAGAGAAAGTAAAGGCATCCACTCAATCCACTTTTAAAATTTAATGTTTTTCCCTTTTTATGCCTAAAGCTGAAATTATCTTAAAAGTTCAAGAAGCCGTTCAGGACGACGTTGATAAAGGTGTTGTCCGTGTTGAAAATGAATATTTGAAAAAGCTTGGAATTGAACAAGGCGATTTTGTTGAAATTCAAGGTGACAAAAAGACTGTCGCTATTGCAGGTAGAGCTTTTCCAGCAGATTTGGGTCTTGGAACTATTCGAATGGATCCATTGAGTAGAAAAAATGCTGGAACAAGCGTTTCCGAAAGAGTAACTATTCGCGCAGCTGAAGTTGAAGTTGCAAAAAAAGTTACTTTGGCACCAGCACAGAAAGGTGTCCGAATTAAAGCTCCAGCGCAAATGTTTCAACGAGCACTTCTCAGACGACCAATCTCTAAAGGAGATATAGTTACAATCAGCACCTCAAGACGAAGACGTTTCAATAATCGTGGAGATCCTCTGATGGAATTTGCGGAAGCACTTGCAGGTTTGGATATTGGTGGCGCATTACCATTTATGTCGGGACTGCGGTTTGTAGTTGTTAGTGCAACCCCTAAAGGGGCGGTTCTGATTACTGAAGACACTAAGATTGAATTGAGATCTGAGGCCGTACAAATTTCAGAAGATGCAGTTCCAGATGTTTCTTATGAGGACATTGGTGGACTTAAAGGTGAAGTTGAAAAAGTCCGTGAAATGATTGAAATTCCAATGAAGCGTCCAGAACTATTTGATCGTTTAGGAATTCAACCTCCAAAAGGAGTCCTTCTTTACGGACCGCCCGGAACAGGTAAGACTTTGTTAGCTAAAGCAGTCGCCTCGGAATCTCAAGCATCTTTTCACTTAATAAATGGTCCAGAAATTATGAGTAAGTTTGTTGGAGATGCTGAAAAGAAAATTAGAGCCATTTTCGATGATGCTGAAAAGGAAGCCCCAAGCATTATATTCATTGATGAAATTGACGCAATCGCACCGAAGCGAGAAGAAAGTTATGGTGAAGTTGAGCGAAGAGTAGTTGCACAGTTATTGACTCTTATGGATGGAATGAAGGGTCGAGGAAAAGTTATCGTCATTGCAGCCACAAATCGGCAGGACGCACTTGATCCAGCACTTAGACGGGGTGGAAGATTTGATAGAGAAATTGAAATTGGTGTTCCAAACAAAGAAGGTCGATTACAAGTTTTGAAAATTCATACCAGAAATATGCCGCTAGCAAGAAATGTCAGTTTGAAGGAATTAGCAGATGTTACTCATGGTTTTGTTGGGGCAGACTTAGAAGCGCTAGCTAAAGAGGCCGCGATGAACGTTATTCGTAGAGTTATTATGAAGCACGATTTGAAAGATGACGAACCCCTTACTGATGAAATTATGAAGAAACTAGTAGTTAGAATGGCAGATTTCAAAGATGCATTGAAGAATGTTACTCCTTCAGCTATGCGTGAAATTTTAGTTGAAACTCCAAATGTTCCTTGGGAACGAATTGGAGGTCTGGAGAAAACTAAGGCAGAATTAATTGAATCTGTTGAGTGGCCAATCAAGAATAGAAAGATGTTCACAGATATGGGAATTAGACCTCCGCGAGGAATTTTACTTTATGGGCCTCCAGGAACAGGTAAGACTTTGTTAGCTAAAGCAGTCGCAACTGAAAGCGAGGCAAATTTTATTTCTGTTAAAGGTCCAGAACTGCTGAACAAATGGGTTGGAGAATCTGAGAAAGCAGTTCGAGAAATATTCAAGAAAGCTAAGCAAGTTGCACCGGCAGTTATTTTCTTTGACGAAATTGATTCTATTGCGGGATCTCGAGGAGCAAGAGAAGGTTCAAAGGTTTCCGAGAGTGTTGTCAATCAAATTTTAACCGAAATTGACGGTGTTGAAGAACTTAGTGATGTTGTAGTTATCGCTGCGACGAACAGACCCGAATTGGTTGATGCTGCATTACTTCGGCCTGGACGATTTGACCGACACTTGTTAGTAAGTCCTCCAAATAAAGAGGCAAGAATTGAAATTCTAAAAGTTCACACTAAAGATGTTCCTTTAGCCAAAGAGATTTCATTGTCCAATTTAGCCAAAGATATGGATGGATATTCTGGAGCAGATATTGAAGCAGTAGTCCGAGAATCGGCGATGATTGTTTTGCGAGAAATCAAAGAAGGAAAAAAAGGCAAAGGAAAAGTTACAAAGAAACATTTTGCTGAAGCTTTGAAGAAAGTTAAACCTTCATTGAGCAAGCTTGAACTCGATAAGTATCGTGAAGCACTTGAAGCGGCATCTGTAGCTGCGCCAAAGAATGGTCCGAGCTATATGGGTTAAGCTTTTTAGTTTGTGCATCTTAAAATAATATGGCTGAACAATCTTCGCGCTATATTAGTTTTAATGGAAAAGTTAGTGCAAGTCCTTCTTTCAAGAATCTAGATTCATACAAAGTTCGAGTGACATCAACAAAACAAGTTTATGATTCAATAAAGCATCTTGGCGAGGCAAAAGTTGATGAGAATGCAGGAATCATTCTTGGCAATGTTTCATATTCTGGTGAAAATAATTCAGTTCTTACTTTGAATGTTACAGGATTCAAACCTTTATCTTATAGAGAACGTAATGATGAACGCCTAGATGGAAAGGAAGGTCCGCAAATTGGATTTTTAACTAAATTGGCCTTTAGTGTTATTCTTGCCAGAAAGCCAAAAGATCTTCCTCAAGGCGGAACATATCTCACCCGGAAAGTTATTGCTTTGCTTGGGCAATTAGGTTCAGGAATAGGTTTTTATCATTCACATCCAACTATTGACAAACTTGGATCTTCAGATAAAAAAGAGATTAAACAAATGGTTTCTGTACCGCAATTCAAAGATTCTGTAAAATTTCATGTTCTGGCTCGCTCATCAGGAATAGGTTTTAGCTTATATTATTTAGGAAGAGTTCCAGGAATGAAATTTATGAACAAACGATTAAAACCAGTTGAGCCAATTGCATATTATACGATTGATGATAAAATTGTTCCAATTCCTTGGGAAATTATCTAACCCAAAACAATTGGTTTATCATCTACAATTATTGTATGCTCAAACTGAGCCACGAGTGATCCTTTTTCTTCTAATAGAACTTTATGATCGTATAGAATATCTGCCTTTACAAATGAGTTTAGTGCCAACCTAGTTTTCAACGGACCAAACTTATTTTGTAATTCTCTTTCCGAAAATGGAAGAGTTTTGTAGGTTTCAACAATATGTTTTAATATTTCTTTATACATGCGAACTGGTTTAGCTTCCTTGAGTTCGTAGATTCCTGAGCTTGCGCCACCCTTTACGGCTCCGCGTCCGTTAGTTACGAAAGGCTCTATTGCAATTACGTCGCCCTTTTTCAGAGTTTCATTGCTCTTGTTGTCATAATTTGGAATGTTATATCCAGTATGAACAGCATACCTATCAATGCCGTGTCCGGACAAATTTTTGATTACTCTGTAACCTGCCTTTTTTGCAGTGCCCTCTATTTGAGCACCAATATCGGAGACTTTAACCCCGGGCTTGAGAATTTTTATGGCGTTGTCGAGAGCAGATCTTGCCGTTTTTATCATCTTATCATGCTCTTTTGTATCAACTCCGAATGAAATCGCGCTATCTACAATGTATCCGTCTACGTGTACGCCCGCATCTAACTTTACTAAATCCCCTTTCTTTATCACGTTTTTATCGTTGTACAGAGCAGAATAATGTGCTGCTACATCATTAACCGAAACATTTGCCGGGAAAGCCAAGTCTGCGCCAAGTTCTCTAGTCTTAGATTCAATTTTTTCAGTCAATTCTAAATAAGATATTCCTGGCTTTGCTAAACTCTTCCCATATTTTTTTACTTTTTTGGAAATCTCGCTCGCTTTTTTGTATTTTGTCAGTGCTTCTTTACTTAGTCCCATTTCAGTTTAGAACCATTGGTCAAGTCCTGTATTAAGGTTTTTGATTTGCTCCTCTGAATAACCAAAGAGTTCAAGAATTTTATATGTTGCGCCAATTACTTGATTGTTGATATAATAATCTTCATCAATTTCTTCTATTTTTGTTTGTTCAGGTAGTTTTACTCTATCACTAATTCGTTTTGAAATTCCCTTAGTGACGACATAATTCACAATCGTTCCTGCTCCAACTTTAATTCCACTTTGAGCTAATAATTCTCCTGCTGCAACTTGCGGTCCGCGCGTTTTATATTCATGCAGTTGTTTTGTCAATCTGTTTGAAATTATTAAATCCCGAATATCTATGTTTTTACTTCTAACATTTGCAATTATTTCTTGTATTTTTTCCAATGCTGGCTTTCCATCAACTTCAGTTAGAATTTTATTAAGTGTTTCAACTTGTGCTTTTTGTGCGAGCTTTGACCAATCCCCTCTCCGAGACTCCAAACCCTTTACAATTAATTTATCGTTTTGATCCAATAAAGCATACCTCTTTTTTGCACCCGCACCAGAACCTTTCTTCTCAAGAAATACTCCAGACTTGAACAAACCTTCTTCTTCAAGTTCCATTGGGTTTGGAAGGAGTTTATTTGCCTCGACTTTGAAGTCATCCATTGAATCAGAATCGATTAGGAATACAGAATCAGTATCTCCATAGATTACTTTTATATCATGTTTTTCTGCCAAGTCAATTGTGTTGTGAATATATTTTCTTCCCATTGCAGTTATTGATCGTGCGCAATCCAAAGAGTACCATCTCGCACCAAAGAATGCTAAGTATCCGTAGAAAGAATTAGCAAGAATTTTTAGTCCGTATGATTCTGCATCTAAAGTCCTATACTCATCTGAATCTTTCTTATATTTCTTTAGTTCATATTTCACTTCAAATCTTCGAGTAATTATTCTCTCAATTAGTTCCGGCACGAAACCTTTCTTAGATTTATCAAAAAACACTGCTTTATCAGGAAGATTTATTTTTTCTTCATCACTCCCTTTGAATTTCATAGTATACTTATCGATGTTGTGAGCAATCAGAATTGTCGGATACAAACTTCGGAAGTCAAAAACTCTAACATCTTTGTAAACTCCCGGTGTTGGCTGATACACAAATGCACCTTCTGCTTGTGTCGCACGTCTTTTTATTATTTCATCATTTGAAGGACGATTTTCAATTATTCTATTCTGCTCAATTGCACTTTTGATTATGAACTGTTCTACAAGTCTACCATATCTCATTCGAGTTACATCAAACAAAGGTAGTCCTGTGAATTTTGAAAATTGTAATGCGATGGGCAATATTTTCTCAGCAAGCAAATAAGTTAGTTTGGAATCTAATAAATTATATTCCGAAAATCGATTCATATTTTCATCGCTTTTATCTAACCATGCTTCATGAGGTAAAACTCCCAGTTCTAGTTTTTTCTGTCCCAAAATTTCTTCAGATACATTATCTAAAGAAAGTGAACTTGTTTTCAGTTTCGGAGCCAAGACATTTCGAATAAAAATATATGCGTCCAAATGAGTTATCCCATTTATTTTTACAGGTCTGGCGTTTCTGGTTCCACGCGTAAAAATTGGTTCTTCATTTAATGGCGCCAAAGTTAGTTTTACTTTATTTTTCGCTGCACGCTCTTTAATAAACCACAAGTCAAATATATCTGAGTTGTAACCAGTTATAATATCTGGTTTAAATTTATTTATTGTTTCTCTAAAATCTTCCAAAAGTTCTCTTTCTGAAGCGACCGAATTTATGTATTTGTGTTTTTTCTTAAAGTCTCGGATTATTGTAACTTTTTCAAAATCTTTACTATAATATGAGATTGATACAATTTTGTCAATCAAGGGATCTGGAAAATTTCCGTCACTTGTAGTCTCAATATCAAATGCAAGAATCTTTGGTTGAAAGTTTTTGTATAATTCTATTCCATTATCCAAAATTGACCGGAAAACATATGGAATGTCTGCTTCATAAACTTCTTTCACGCTTGGCAATTCACGTATTGTTTCACGGATAACTGGAACTTCTCTGGGAAAATTGACAACGATCTTCAGAAATTTAGTTTCTTTGTTTTGAAAATTTTTAATTACCTTTTCAACCCCAACAACCTTTCTTTGTTTATCTTTGAATTCGTAAGTTAGTGCAAGAATATCCTTTTTCGCCTGCTCCAAATTAATTGGGAGCACCATAAAATAAGGTTCTGGCGCATCAAAGTCTTCTACAATCTTTTTTCCGTCCGAAGTTTTGATTAATTTGAGATGCCGTTGGCTATCTTCTGAATAAACAACATCAATAATAGTCATTATTCTGATTCTTCGCCCTTGATTTGATTGAAGAATCTTCGCATATCTCGTTGAACTTGGTCTGCGTCAACCTTAAGCTTTTCAAGACTTAAATGAAGTCTTTCTTCATCTTTTACAAGATTTGCAATTTGATCAAAAGGCGCTGTTGCTCTTTGGAAGTCAGCAAGTCCAATAGAACCATATGGAGAATTGTCCATCTCCTGCGCGACCTTTGCAACGAGGCTCCCAAGCCATAGATTTAATGAATCCTTAACTTCAGATCGAATTTGTTTCCCATCAGTAATCGATGCTCGCATCAGTCTTACAACTCTTGCGCGAGGAAAAGGTAAACTTTCATCATCATCCTCTTCAGTTATTTGCTCTTCTACTGGCATTTTTTCGTCAGTTTCCATGTTATATGGTTAGTTGTAAAAGCTTTAAAATTTAAGGATTTGCCTTTTTAATCAGACAAATCAATATCGCTCTCGTATTGCGTTTCCTCTAATTCTTGTACTTCGTTTTCATCTTCTTCATCAAAATTGTAACCATATTCTTCTTCAATGATTTTATTACAAATTTGTGAGACTCCATACTTCAACAATTCTTCAGTGGGTTCTTCATGAATCGCCTCTGCAACAGCAGTGAGAAGAGTCATTACATTCTCTGAAAGTTCATAACTTCCACCCCTTTGACCGTTTACATATTGTGAGATTGCCGATACTTGGGAATTCATCAATTCCGCAATATCTTTTTGAGAAATTCCTCTTCCTTTGAGTTCTTTTGCAAGCGCAGCTTTAACCGAATGTATTGCTGTTCGAGCAATAAACTCGTGAGGATACACAATTGGCATGAGTGTTGATTATTGTGCGTGGTTAAAAGTATTTTGCTAGTTAAGAGAAGTTTTTGATGAAAATTCGAGTGATAAATCCACTAACTATTAACAGTCCAAGCCCCACAGCCATTGCTTCTCCATAACTCAGATATGATGAACTCCATCGACTAATGCCGCTCCATAATAATATGAACCCAATTCCTGCAGTAAATGCGAGCATGAAATGACGAATAATTGCTGCTTGTTTATCAAATTCTTTTTGTCTTTTACGTCGTTTTTTTGCAAGGAAGCTAGCACGCCTTTTTTGTGACCGTGTTAGTTTTGAAAAGTCCATAATATGGTTTGAGCTGAGAATATTAAAATGTTTTTGAAATAATTAATCAAAAAAGCGCGGAGAGGGATTTGAACCCCCGAATGACGGGACTGCAACCCGTCGCCTTACCGGACTTGGCCACCCGCGCCTATTTTTAGGGCTGATTTTTCATTTAAAACTCTTTCTGAGCTGGTTTTTCGGATTAAACTTATATAGTTCAAACGTCATTTTTGAAAATGGCAAAAAAGACTAACACCATGAATTATTGGTATGCTATTTACGGCTTGCTTCTTCTTGCATTAGGTTGGATGACCTATAGTGGAGGTTTTTCAATTGAGCAGGCTTTCGGTGGTCTACTAATGTTGTGGGGTTTGAAGAAACTCTTTATGGGTCACGCTTGTTAAATCGTGACTTATTTTCTTTTTAGAATGTAACTTTTGATAGTGTCTTCTATCTCGTAACCTTTGGATTTGAGCATGTCTCTTAGCTTGTCTGCAGTTTTGAAGTCTTTTTTGAGCCGAGCTTTCAATCGTTTTTCTGCCAGACGCTTTATTGTGAAAGGAATTGACTTGGATTTTAATTTTCTAAGGTTGAATCCAAAAATATTATCAAATCTCAGAATTAAATACACTTTTTCATTCTCTGGAACTTTCTTATCATTAATTACTGTCCAAGTTGTTGCGAGAGCTTTTGGCAAATTCATGTCGTCATTAATTGCATCGCTAAATTGTTTGAAATATTTCTCTCCGAGCTCGCTGGATTTTAATGAACCGCGATTTTTGGATCTTAATTCAACATAAGTATTGAATAATTTCTTTCTTGCACGCTGCGCAGATTTGAGTGCAGCTTCACTGAAAACCATTTGCTTACGATAATGTGTTCCAAGCGCCAAATATCTGAAATCGAGAGGATCAAAACCCGCTGATTCAAGATTTGGAATTGTAACAAAATCTCCTGAGGAACGAGCCATCTTTCCTTTGTTTTTGTCAATCAAAAATGCGCCGTGTATCCAATAATTTACCCAAGGTTTTTGGGAGCTTGCTGCCTCAGACTGCGCAATCTCATTATTATGGTGTATGTGCTTTAAGTCTTCTCCACCAGTATGAATATCAAACTGGGTTCCCAAAAATTTTGTAGCCATAGCAGAACATTCAATATGCCAACCAGGGTAACCCAAACCCCACGGAGAGTCCCATTTCATATCTTGATCTTGAAATTTTGATTTTGTGAACCAAAGAACGAAGTCGTTTTGCTGCCTTTTGTTTGGATCTTTTTCTATTCTTGCCCGACCTTTTATTTTCTGACCACCAAGTTTTTTGTTAGAATATTTTGAAGTGTCAAAATAAACGTTCCCATCGCGCACATAAGTGAAACCGTTTTTTTCGAGTTTTTTTATCATATTAACTTGCGCTCGAATATGTTCAGTTGCAAGCGTGAATTTATTTGGAGCCCCAATATTTAGAGCCTTCAAATCTTTTTTGAATGCATCAGTGTAGAACCTCGCAACATCCCATACAGATTTCCTTTCTCTTCTCGCGGCCGCAATTATCTTATCCTCCCCAGTATCTGCATCAGAAGTTAGGTGACCTATATCTGTGATGTTCATTATATGTCTGATATTGTATTTGTTAAATTTGAGGACTCTTTTTAGAAAGTCTCCCATCAAAAATGTTCTATGATTTCCAATATGTATGTAGTTATATACGGTAGGTCCACAAGAATATATCTTGACAACTCTTCTTGAGAGCGGTTTGAAGATTTCCTTCTTTTTCGTTAGTGAATTGTATAATTTTAGCGGCATAAATAATAGATAAATTAAGAAGTCTTAAAAGTTTTGATTAATATCAATAAGAATGGCAAAAACGCCACAACAAGTTTTAGAAGCCAGCAAGGCACAATGTATATTTTGTAAGATTGTTGGAGGAGAAATTCCTTCTTTCAAAATCTATGAAGATAACAAAGTATACGCATTTTTAGATATAAATCCAGTTAATGCCGGACATACGTTAGTTATTCCAAAAGAGCATTATATTGTTCTCCCTCAAATGCCTGAAGCTTTAGCTACACACCTTATGAAAGTTGTTAAGTATCTATCTGGCGCAATTTTTGAAATAACTGGTGCTCACGGAATTAATGTATTCCAGAACAACGGTGCTGCAGCAGGACAAGAAGTTCCACACGTTCATTTTCATATTATTCCAAGATTTCAAGACGACAAGGCAATTGGTGAATGGAAAAGAAATCAAATTGATCCCGAGAAGTTAAAGCAAATGGCAAACGCTATGAGCAAAAATTTGAAGCCGATTAGTTCAAGAGTTAAGTTAAGTTCTTCAACTCCAGCAAAGAGAACTAAGAAGAAACCGGTTTCTAAAAAGCCAAAGAAACCCATCAAGGTAACTAAGAAAAGAAAATTATAAGATTTTAGTAGTCTCTGAAAAAATGATATACGTCATGATGCATTCTTGCCGCTTCATGAGCTGAATTTATTTCTCCATTATGTAGATGAGCTCTTACGACATTACAATTACTACAGTCCAAAGCATCATGAGATTTATCATTAATTGATTCTAAATAACCGTATGTTTGGTTGATTACTTGGCTCAAGTTGTCAATGTGTGCGTGTTTTTCCTTGTGTAAATCGTGATTTCGAGTTGACACAACACCCATACTCATAAGGGCCCAAATAACTGCAAAAAATCCTGCGACACCAAGTAAGATATAGTGAGAAGATTCTAAGACTACCATTAATAGACTGATGCGCTACTCCTTTTTATATTTTACTTAGAACTTGAGGTATAATTTGAAATAAAATATCACCCAAGTAACTCGAAATCAGAAGTGAGAACAAGAAAGAAGGTCCAAATGCGATTCCAGTTTTAATTTCAACGGATTTTTTGTAATACTTTTGAATTTTCTGTATATCTTTGTTGAGAACTCCAATTTTTCTAACTTTGTAGATTGTTCGATTCCCTACTTTGAGATCTTTTGTTATCCAATCTCCTTCAGTCAGTTGAGAAGGTTTAATTTTTTTTACAAAGAAGTGCTTTTGTAAAACCATCGCCAGATTGGTAATTGTTATTCCTGCGATTAGAATTGAAATAATTATGAAAAATATGTTCTGCGCTAGAAACAGAAGCAAAATTGTTAGTATTGTGGCAAGCAACAATTTTTTTGAAACTGGAGAAATTTTTTCTATCTTTTTCCAGTGCTTGATTGAAAGATACACCATTATTAGAATTGCATATACTCCACCAAGAAGAAATAAATTGAATGTGAAAGTTAGAATAAACGGAAGAACTGTAGTGTGGAAAGTGGGTAACATTGCTGCGATTCCTAAAAGTAGTTTTGTATCTCCACCTCCCCATTGTCCGAACAGAAAGAGAGGAATTGCTATTGCGCCAGCGATTGCTAAGGAGATTAGTAATGCATTTATTGGCTGCAAAGATTGACTTGTGAATGCAAGGATTACTTGAGCAGAAATTCCAAAGAGAATTAGAAAATAAGATATTGAATCTGGTATTTCAAAAGTTTTCAGGTCGGAGATTGTTGCAAAAATTACTGCAATCAGCGTTACTCCAAATAGAAATAATTGTTCTTGCATGAATATTCTTGTGACTGGACTTTAAGATAGTTTGGCTTATGCAGCCTCAATACCTTTCTCAGTTATCTTGAATATTGCTTCACCTTCAGGCAAGCACGGCGAGTCCACTAATCGTGCAATTCTCTTTCCTGCCTTCCCTCGTCTCAAATAAATTCTAAATTGTGATGCGTGTCCGAGAATATGTCCTCCAATTGCTGCGGTTGGATTGCCGAAAAATACATCTGGTTTTGCTTGAACTTGATTTGTTACATAAATTACCAGGTTGTGCTTGTCTGCCAATCGCTGAAGAGCATGTAAATGTCTATTCAATTTCTGCTGACGAACTGCAAGAGTTCCTCGACCAGCATATTCTGAACGGAATAAACTCATTAGTGAATCCACGATAACTAATTTGATATTTTTTCCTTGTCGATTAATTAGTTCATCAACTTTATCTACCAATAACATTTGATGATCGGAAGTGTATGCTCTCGCAACCATAATTCTATCTAATATTTTTTTAGGATTAATTCCCCTTGCTTCAGCCATTTGAGTTATTCTCTCAGGTCTGAAAGTATTTTCAGTGTCTATGAAAACGACATCGCCTCCAAGACCACCGTCCTTTTTTGATAGTTGAGCATTAACTGCTAATTGCATTGCAATCTGAGATTTTCCTGAACCAAATGCTCCGTAAGCTTCACTAATGCTTTGAGTTTCAACGCCACCACCTAGCAGTTCATCAAGATCTGCAGAACCAGTACTTAGCCTTTCAATTGTAGTTCGCCTTTTTACTAATTCTGAACCTGTTGAAAAGCCCATATCCATGGCGTTTCGTGCTGCGATTTGTGCTTTCATAGCACCTGCCTGAGTCATTCCAGAAGAGTCTGCAATTTGTGCAACCGGTGCAACAGCAATAGACATGATAGTATCATAACCTGCTTCTCTAAGTTTGTCCGCGGTTGTTGGTCCGACTCCCGGCAGATCTTCAAGTTCTTGAGGTATTTCTTCTTGAGGTTCTTCTGTTCTGATTTCTTCAACGGCATCCGTGACGGTTTTTTCTTTCTTCTTTGGTGGCATTATTTACTCCCGAGCATTTGCTCTGCAATCTGTTTAGGATTTAATTGACTATTAACTGAATTTGCGGAAAGTTCTGTCCGATCATACGCTTTATTTTCTCTTATGCTTCCCTGTACTTCAATGAAACTTCCTAAGAATTCTACTGCAATTTCTTCGATTGGTTTCGCGAGCAATAATTCACTTAGTTCATCTGCCTTTATTCCAAGGATTTTTTCTCCAGACTCTCCGAAGCAAGTCGCTCTTACATTCCCTCTACCATCATCAAGCACAAAGTTGAAAATCAAAGTTTTATTCGCTTTAACGAGTTCGTGAGTCGAGCATCTAAATTTCTCTCCCTCAGGTACGACCTTTTTCCTACATTCAGGACATGCATCGTAGAATCTTGGTTCCGCTATATTTACAACCGTGCCTCGAATCTTAACTGGAGTTCCTATAATTGGCTTATCTAGTGAAGTTTCTTGTGACTCTTGCTTTTCTGGACTTGTAATTTTTATGTCAAGCTCATCTTGATTGATTAAAATCTGACTTCTTGAATTTAATTGTAATTCCTTACCAGAATATTTGTTTTCTTTGATTGCTGCACTCTTAATTCGAACGGTATCTCCTTGATTTAACCGAGACTCTTTAACTAAATCTGCTCTTCTGTCCCAAAGAGTTGTTCGAATTTGTCCAGTTTCATCAGCAAGCATTATTGGCACAAAGTCAATAGTTCTTCCGTCTCGCTGAAAATTTCTAGTCTCAAAAATTTGAGAAACCTTTGCAACAATTTCCACACCACTCATTCCAATATGAGCTTCATTTATTTTTAGGACTTTTGTTGATGGATCTTCAAAGAGTTTTATGTTTAATTCGGAAGCAATGATGTATGCCGCACCCTCTTCAGAAACCAAATCTTTCAAAGATGCCATCTTCTCTTTGATTTTAGTTTTGATTTCTTTCTCGGATAAGCCCGATTGTTCTGCAACCTTTTTGATAATCTCCTCCACAGGCACGTGAATCATTCTGAGTTTCCTCTTACTATAGTTTTAAGCTTTTATTTACTAAATTGGTGGTGACAGAATCAAGCCACAGCGGTTTTTTCTTTAACTGCATCCACCAAAGATTTCATCATTTCTCCAGGAATTGCGCGTGGATTTGAACCACCATGCCAGGAAGTTCTTGGACGAATCTGTGCTTGAATGATTTTTTCGTTCGTATCATCTAAAATTATGGCAGATCCAGCAACACGCGGAAGAGAATCAAGACTTTTTTGTAGGTCTGTAGCAAGATAAGATTGCATTATTCCATTCAATGCTTGAAGATCTGTACTTGAAGTTAATCTGTGAGAAATTACAATATCCGATTGAGTCATTACGTCTGTATCAATCTTTCCTGGTTGTTGCGTTGCTAGCACCAATGAAATTCCCGGCTGACGCCCTTCTTTCAGTATTCTTCTGAGTGCTCCACTTGCAAGAGTTGTATCGTCCTTTGGTAGAAATTCATGAGCTTCGTCAACTAGAAGCCATAACAAAGGCTCTTTTCTTGCTGATAAATTCCCCCGAATTTCTTCTAACTCCTCTTCCCTTCTTGCAGAAAGGCGAGTTTTGATTATATGATTTCCAATATGTGAAATTATTAGGGCTCGAATCATAGCTCCATCATTTGTTTCCGCGTAAGGTGACAAGTCAATTACACTTGCTTGTCCACCTGTTGTTAATTCAGACAAATCTGTCCCTCTTTCATCAAAAATTCCCCATTTCTTTATTGCTCGAAGCTTACTCAAAACGATCTTAACTTCATTCTCGTTAGCATCTTTATCAGATTTGATAGTTTTCATCAAAGAAGTTAATGAAAAATTAGGTTCACTTTCTTCAATCGCGACAATTGCCCTTTCTAATAGCAGACTCGCAGGACTTAATTCATCAATATTAAATATTTGAGACCATTCCTTTGCACTCATCAAATTTGGTCTTATTGCTAAAGGCTTGTCTGCAGGAAATCCTTTTTGCTGGTATTCATCAAATTTTCCTATTGGACTGTAAACAGTTATGTTTGCTGCTTCAGGTTTTAATTCCCAATCAGTTAGAATTTTTGCATCTTTCAGATTTGGATTTTTCATACTCCAGTAAATTCCCATTGTGTCAAACATTATTGTGGAAATGTTTTGCTTGATTTCTGGATCTAAATTTGCAATTCCTTCAGCCATAACTCCCAAAGTATACGACTTACCAGAACCTCGTTTTCCTGAGACCAATATTGCGTGTGGTTTGTTTATATCCAATAAAATTGGGTTAGCCAAAGATTTAGTTCGTTCCATTTGCACATAGTGCTTTCCGAGCAGAATTGCTGCCTTAGTATCTAAGAGTCTTCTTTCCTTCGGCGAACGTCCTAGAATAATTTCGTACATGTTTGTTATTTGTTTTTGTTTAATAAAAGGTTAGCGACGTTTGTTGAGTCTAAAGTTTTTTATAATTTAATAACGATTTAATGATATGGCTTTACGAAAATGGAATTGTTCCAAGTGTAATACATATTCTTCATTTGGAAGTGTTGAAGGACTTAGAAATCAATTGAAAAGAGAGGGAGGAACTGCCTATGCTTCTTCAGAACTTCGGAAAATAAGTCGTGAGGCCATGACAAAGGTAGTTTCTGCAGAAGTCTCGGCGGAAAAGCATCTTATCAAAGAAGGCAAACATAGAGTTAGCTACAAGATTTGGGATGAAGAAAATAAAAAGTATAAACAAAAGTGGGTAAAGGAGTCGGATAATCCAAAAATCAAGAAATCAAATATATTTTTTAGAATGTTTAAACGACCAATGCCAACAAAAACATAAGCGCCAACGGCAGGATTCGAACCTGCAATTCCGAAAGGAACTCGCTTTCGAGGCGAGCGCAATACCAGATTATGCGACGTTGGCTTTATTGGTTATGTCGCAACCCAATCACTACATTCTTGGTTATGCGATGTTGGCTTACTGATTTGTTTAAGATTTAGTTTATTAACTTTTTGAATGCTACATTAAGATTATTGCTAAAGCCAGTCTACCCATAATTATATCTTATATTGGCGTGAATTTTTTCCAGCCAAAAACCTTAAGCAGCCCAACTGCTATCAAAAACCAACCCATAATTTGTGTCATTAACGGCACGAGTATGTTTGAAGATTGAGATATTAAACCTTTACGACATTTTTTAAGTTTTTACGAAATTGAAAATTCATGAACAAAATAGGTATTGTGGGAAATGGATATGTTGGTGGCGCAATTGCGCACGGATTTTCACCAACATCTACAGGAAATGCAGTAGTAAAGGTTTATGATAAGTTACCTGAACGATCCCTGAATAGTTTAGAAGAAACAGTCAACGACAGTGACTTTATTTTTGTGTCGGTTCCGACACCAATGACCAAAGAAGGAGCAATAAGTCTAAAGTATATTGACCAAGTTTTCCAGGAAATAAATAATGTTAATGAAAGAACTGATAATATAATTATTTTGAAGTCAACCGTTGTTCCAGGAACAACAGAAAAGTTACAAGAAAAGTTTCCAAATTTGAACATAGTGTTTAATCCAGAATTTTTAACTGAAAGATCTTCGAGATTGGATTTCATAAATCAAAGCCGAGTTATTCTTGGAGGCGATAAAACTCAAACATCAAAAGTGGCCGAATTGTACAAAAGCAGATTCAAGTATTGTCACATTATTGAAACGGATTACAAAACTTCAGAGATAATCAAATATTTTGGTAACATATTTTTTACAGTAAAAGTGTCCTTTGCAAATGAAATGAAACTTATTTGTGAGAAAATTGGTGCCGATTGGGAAACGGCTCTTGAAGGTTTTGTAGCAGATGGAAGAGTTGGCGATTCTCATTTGAATGTTCCCGGGCCGGATGGTAAAAGAGGCTTTGGTGGAAGTTGTTTTCCAAAAGACATTAACGCATTTATGACATTTGCCCAACGTTTGGGAATAAATACACATACGATAAATGGTGCGTGGGAAACTAATTTAGAAGTTAGACCAGAACAAGATTGGAAAGAACTCAAAGGTAGAGCAATTGATGATGAAAGTTAGAAAGGCAATAATTCCGGCAGCAGGTCGAGGAACAAGATTGTTACCTGCAACGAAGACTCAACCAAAAGAAATGTTACCAATTTATGACACACCAGTTATTCAATTAGTTGTTGAAGAAGCGGTTAAATCTGGAATAACTGAGATTTTGATAATCACTGGAGAGAATAAACATTCTCTTGAGAAACATTTTGATATTACAAATACTGGAAATGGTAAATTAAAGGAATTCAATAAATTGTTGGAAAAAGTAGATATTACATTTAAGCGTCAGAGCAATCCTCGAGGTTTGGGAGATGCGATATTACGTGCTAAGAATTTTGCGCACGGCGAACCTTGTGCAATTTTACTTGGTGACGACTTTTATTTGAATTGTGAAGTTCCTGCGACAAAACAATTGATTGACGCTTATGAAGGATTGAGAGGTTCTGCAACAATTGTGGGTGTTGAGAAGTTGTCTAAGGAAAAGATGACCAAGAAAGGAATGGTCGTAGTTAAGAAAGATTCTATTGAAGTTAAAAATATAATTGAAAAGCCAGACATTGATTCTGTTGTTTCTGATTTAGCAATTAGCGGTCGCTATGTTGTTGCACCTGAGCTTTTTGAAAAGCTTGAACATGTAACTGAAAGTTCTCGTGGCGAAATTGAATTAA
>CAYFOG010000004.1:0-22055 GCA_964344705.1 Candidatus Woesearchaeota archaeon
TCATCATCAAAGAAGTCGTCGTCATCTCGTGATTCAAATCTGTCGTCATCATCATCTCTATCCCGTTCCTCTCTGTCATCATCAAAGAAGTCGTCGTCATCTTCAATTTCTATTTTCAATTTTCCATGCTCTCTTTCTATTTCAAATAAGGTTCCGTTAATTATTGCTTTTACTTCTTCCTCGCCGAATTCTCGTTCTGCTTCAATTATTGTTCCGTTCAATTCATTTTCAATGAAAGTTCTTAGACTGGAAACATCACTATCTAATGAAGTTCTTATTGCTCTTGAATCGTCATCATCATCAAGCTCGCGTTTGAAGGAGTCTATATGTTTTGAATGTTCTTCAAATTCGCTATCGATTCTTAATCTTGATTTTAGTTTTGCATTGGTGTCGTCTCCATTGAGACGTTTAATATCGATTTCTAATTCTTTGAAAAATTCTCCATGCGAATTTAATGCTTTGAATAAACTATTGCTATCTCCTATTCTTTTCATCTCGTTCATTTCAGAAAGTCGTTCGCCAGAAACTTTTATCTCAAACTCTGCTCTGGATGTTGGATTTTGAATGAATGCCAATACTAATTTGTCAAAAAATACATCCAATGCCCACAAAGGACTGTCTGGTGTTACTCCTGCTGGAACTGCGGGAGTTGCGGTAGTTGTTGCGACGGTTGTATCATTAACTGCTACTGCCATCGGCAATAAAATTAATGTTAAAAGAATTGAAATTAGCTTTTTCATATCTATATAGTGCGTTAAAGGTTTATAACCTTTTTTTTGATAAAATTTAAATTGTTTGACTGAGTTGTAAGTTTATGAAAGCTAAACAATTAATGCGATTGAATGCTGTACTTTTTACGCTTGTATTCATTGGTCACGGCCTTAGAGTTATTAACGGTTGGGATATGAATGTTGCAACATGGGCAGTTCCTATGTGGTTAAGTTGGGTCGCAGTAGTACTTGTTGGATACTTGGGTTGGAATAATTACAATTTGAGTAAATAATTGAAAAGTGGCCCGACCAAAGCATAGCTTCATTCAATCATGTACTTTGGAATTATTTAAAAAAACATAATTTAAGTATAATTATGGATTTGAAGCGCTTATTGCATAATGCCAAGCTTGAAGATCAAAAAGCAGTAAATAGTGGTAGTAAAGAAAAGTATTCTGAAGTCTCTAAGAAAAATGTGGCGCTTTTGAAGAAAATAATTTCTGAAGTCGGTTGGCCAAAGGAGTCCGAAGACTCATTTAATGCATGGTTAATTGCTCAGCATGCAGATCATGATATTAACTTTCAAATTCGTTGTCTAGGATTTATGTTGGACTGTGAGGACGAAGAAAATCAGGAAAATTGTAGATATTTAATTGATCGTATTTTAATTAATTTAGGCGAAGAGCAGATATATGGGACTCAGAATGTTGTGTAAGACTGACTAGTTCTTCAGCAATATGTTTGCTTATGTTTAACTCAGTTAAATTTTCAAGCCACAACCATAATCCTTGTGGGTTCATTTCAAGAAATACATATTCCTCTTCTGGTGTAACTATTAAGTCCATGGCGGAATAACTTAGTCCAAAGGATTTGTTTAATTTAATTAATCGTTCCTGCATTTCTTCAGACATATTATGTGTATAATGCGGAGTATTTGCGATATCATATCTTCTCCAATCAATTTTGGCTCTATCACTTTCTTGATTATGTATTTCTACTGAAAAACATTTATCTCCTATTACAAAAGTGCGAAGCTCGTATTTTTTATTGACATAATGTTGAAGAAGTGATAATTTTGATTCAATAGAACTCTTATTTAGCTCTGAGGAATCAATAAGTGAAGTTAATATTACGGAATCATCGCCCACCGTTCTTTTTGTGGGTCGGGAGATTGGTTTGTAAATTGTTTTGTCCTCTTCTGCGAAGGTCCTAACTTCTTTAGAATTTGAAGATATGATTGTGTCTGGCGTTTGTATTCCAAATTTTTGAGCTCTTGATAATTGTAAAACTTTATTGCTGGCTCTTAAATTTAAATGTGGATGATTTAGATAGGGTACATCTAATCCAGATAAAATCCATCTTGCCGCTTTTTGTGTTTCAAGAAATGCCCATTCCGAATAATACAAATTTTTGAAAGAGCTTTCGTTTGGAACTACTTCATCCCACCAAACTACATCAAATTCATTTAGATTATATTCTTTATCTTGAGTTGTTAATTGGTAATTTGTTGATTGTCTTGTTGAGCTTATGCTTGGCCAAATTCTAGTATTATTATCAGTGTCAATTCGTAGAGTTTCTGTATCGAGCAACGCCAACTCTTCTTCTAGTCTGGTTGCATGGCTTGATCTGTTTGTAGTTACCAATAATACGTTATTCATGTTTTTCTAACCGTTTTCGCCATATCGCTCATCACTGTTTGCACCTGGACCTGTTCCTGTTGTTCCTGGCCAAGATGAAGCATCTTTTGGAGATACATATATTTCAATTTCGGGTTTCCAATTCCAATTATAGTTTTGACCTGGGCTATCTGACTCCAACAATTCAAGAAATTGTGCGCCTAGCGGTAAAACTTTTGCCTCTAAATTGTCTTCACTTAATTGTGTTTCTTTAACGATTGGTATATATTCCATATTTTACTTGTACAATAAAAACTTAAAAATCCTTTTTTATGTCGTAAAATTGAAAAGTGGCCCGACCAAGATTCGAACTTGGGATCTTCCCCACGTCAAGGGGACGTCATAACCAGGCTAGACCATCGGACCTTGATGTTGGTTATGATATTTGATTAAAAAAGGTTACGATTGTCAGATTCGAAAGGCTCTTAAACAAAATTTAAGGGCGTTTTATATGGAACCAAAGTATGAAATTCCTGACACAAAAAATCAACACGCTTTTTTAACAGTTAAAAATATGCTGGCTGATTCTCAGACACCGTTCTTACTTGGAATAACTGGTGCCGGTGGTGCTGGTAAAACTACTTTTGCTAGAAATATTGCTGAGTACTTTGGTCAAGAAAATTGTCTTGCAATTGATTTAGATGATTATTTGGTTTCTCGTGAAATTAGAACAATAAGGGGTCTGACGGGATATGATCCTCGATCAAATAATTTAGCTCTTGCAAGAGAACACCTTACACAATTATTATCTGGAAACTCGGTCATGAAACCAAGATATGATCATTCAACAGGTCTAATTTTGTCGGACGAAGAAGTTCAATCAAAATCTTTAATTATTGCAGAAGGAGTTACTGCACTTTATCCTAACTTGGTTGACTTATATGAAAGCGCTATTTTCTTGGATGCGACTACTGAAGCTCAAATGAGAAGTAGAATTGAACGAGATATTAATCGGAGAGGTTATTCTGTGGATGAAGCAATTGCTCTGTTTAATCAAGTTAGACCAGATTATGAAAGATATATTGAACCGACTAAAGATCATGCAGATATTGTATTTACGGTAGATGGTGATTATGTTATGGATCTTGTGTCTTAACCAAATACTTAAATTTATTTAAGTGTGTATACTATATGATGAAAGGCGTTATCTTTGACTTTGATGGAGTAATTGTAGATACTGAACGTAGCAAATTCAGAAATTTAAAGAACTTGCTTTCGAAGAGAGGTTACTCTTTGCCAAAAAGTTCATTCTCAAAAATGGTTGGTAGAAAGACTTATCACTTTATCAAGGAACAGTTTCCTGAAATATCTGAGACTGAAATCAATGAAATTGTTAAATTACGCCACAAAAACCTTTCTAACTCTGTAGATAAACCAATTGAGGGTGTAATAGAATTAATTAAATCTTTATACGCTCATAAGATAGGACTTGCTTTAGTAACAGGTTCTAAAAGAAGTATTGTTGAACCGAGTCTAACTAGATTAAAGTTGAAAAAATATTTTAGTTGGATTATTACGGGGGAAGATTTTTCTTCATCTAAACCTGATGCTGAGTGTTATAATCTTACACTTAATAAAATGAATATGAAGCCTTCGGAAGTTACTGTTATTGAGGATTCAGTTGCCGGAGTTCAGTCAGCACATAATGCAGGATTGCAAGTTATTGGGCTTGGAACTTATTTAGATAATTCAAGTTTGAAAGCTGATAAATATTTTACGACGCCTTTAGAAGTTAATAACTACTTGAGTAAAAGAATATAATTATTCTAGAAGTTGAATTTCTAAGTTAATATCGCTTGGAATTGGTACTCGAAGTACTAAATGCAATGCTCTTTCATCAGCCGCAAGATCAATCATTCTCTTGTGGATTCTCATTTCATAGTTTTCCCAAGAGGCTTTACCTTCTCCTTGTGGAGATTTTCTTACAGGCACTTTTAGTGTTTTTGTAGGAATCATAATTGGACCTGAAAATTTTGTTTTTGTTTTTGTTGCAATATCCTTGATTTGGTCAATAACTTCGTTTAGCTTGCTCAAATCAGTTCCGTACAGTTTTATTCTTGCTGTTGGCATTGTAGATTGGGTTGAGTGTCGTGTTTTAAAAGAGTTTTGGTTGGTGTTTGAGTATTAATCTTCAAGAACTATTCTCAGAAATTCATATATCTCACTTAATGACTCTCCTTTGGTTTTTGCCTTTTCTGATCTTGTACTTCTGTGTCTTTCCCACTTCTCAGCAAGTTCCGGATTACGATCTCGTAAATATTCTAATTGCATATCTTTTATTTCATTTAGATTTTCAAGTTTCGAGGACCTGGCTAAAAATGGGTATCGTTCATATTTAATGTTAATATATTCAATAGAATCTTCTTCTTTTAGTGCTTTATACTTAAGAAGGCTTGTTACAACACATCGAATATTGCTTGCTATTTCTAAGTCTACTAAATCTAATTTAAGTTTTCTTGTAAGTCCTTCATTTAATCCTTCAGAAGAGATAACTCTTGAATCTAAATCTTCAAATAATTCTGAAACTAATGGATTTACTTTGTCTTTAATTTCTTGAGCAAGATCTGATTCTAAATCTCGAACAACATTAGATTGATAAAGCGTTGACTCGATTAGGTCTAAACTAATGCGTTTAAAATTACCATCTATATCCTCATATGTTTTATATTTTGACATATTGTATTTAATTTCAGACATAAGTATATTGGCAAGTACATTGTTAAAAAATGTTTGAAATTTTTCGAAAGGCTTTTAAACCAAATATTTAGGCTTAACATATGTTAAATCTTCGAAAATTGTTGAAATTTGGCAGAAAAGCGAAATCTAGCTCAAATCCTGAAATTTTGGTTTTTGGAGAAGAACATTCTGAATATTATCATGGTCTGCAGCAAGCACAAGCCATACGTTATCTTAATCCTGAATTCTTACTATTAGAGGGTCTTGATGACTGTACTCCTGAAGAAATACAACCAATCTTAGAACCACAATATTCTAGACATTTGACTTTTGGTAGAATTATAGATCGAATTTCAGAAATTGAGCCTGAAGCAGACGTTAGCGCTCAGGGTTTAAATGAAGTTGTTGTTACTAATTCAGCCAAATCAGCAGTCGATATACGTGCTCAGTTTCCCGGTCCGTCTTATAATCCTGAAAGTATTATTAATCCTTCAACTTACTTACAAGAAAACGGATTTGAGTTGTTTTTAGATACTCCGAGATACATGTTGGAGTCTTGGTTTAAATTTTATTTGAGATCTAATATGTTACACCATCATATGGATCATTACGTAGAAAAAGAAGGTTGGAGCGTTGATTACTTATTCGATCGACTGGTTGGCTTTATTCCAGAGGATACGTTTATTGGTAAAGATGATCATAGTCCTGTTCAATTTCATGCTGCAGTTGATGTTGGTGCTAAAGTTGCAGGATGTGATGTTAATAAAAAATATCTGACTTCAGACTTGCTTTGTGAAGAGCTTATGGAATTTAGAAATCAAACAATGGGTGAAACTATTTTAAATTATGCTCATCAACGTGAAACTGATAATCCAGTAATTGCTGTCGTAGGTAAAGATCATATTAAACCAGATTCAAAATTATGTGATATTTTACTTGATTCTGAATTTGATGTTGAGCTGTTCCCACAATCAAGTATTCAATCTGAATATAATTCTTGGCAAAGATTTTTACATTATCTTGAAATAACTGAACATGATAAATCTAAATTAGGACTTTCTCAACTTCTTTGAAAATAGCCTTTATTGAGGGCTCTGCGTTGATTTTATGAGTGATCTGAGCGCCATAATGTTTTAGGAGGGGTTCTGTCTCTCTTTTGTACACTTCAAAGCGATGAGTTATTACCTCTTTTGTGTCATCTGCTCGGCCTTGTCCTCGCTTCATGAGTCGTTCTTTGAATACTGAATTTCGACCAGTAAATGCTATGACTTTTATGACTTCTATCTTGTTTTTGATGAGTTTTGCTTGAGTTACATTTCTCGGAAAGCCATCTAAGAGAAGAATGTCTGTTTGTTTAAAGTTAGTTTTTAGATGATTAAGAACTATTTCCACAGTTAGCTTTGCCGGAATAAAATTGCCTTTGTCCATTAGTGAGAAAACTTCCTTTCCCAATGTAGTGTTCCTATCCAGACTCCGCAATATTTCTCCGGTTGAAATATGCTTGTATCCGAACTTCTTTGCAATCATTTTAGCCTGAGTTCCTTTTCCTGACCCGGGTGGTCCGACAACTAAAATTGCTTTTTGCATATAGATAAGATAATCAGGAAGTATAAAAAAATTTAGAAAAAGTATTAGAGGCTCCTAAGAGCCTCATAAGTTATACTTTATTTTTTCAATTTAATATGATTCAAATATTTGAATCATACGGAGTACATCTTCCTCCGGGATAGTCAGTACCACTGTCACAATCTGCTGCTATTGACCAGTATTCTGAGTTTGGTTCTTCTTTAAACACTTGTTCATACAGTTCAAATGTTCTAGACATATCGCCGGGTTTGTCTGTAGGGTTGTGATGTATGAATCGTCCGACGGCTCGTCCCACTTCTTGATATATTGGTGTGTTGAGTATTAGTTCATGCCAATAGATATCCACATCATCTGAAGGTACAATTGGTTCATTTGATCCAACGGCCAATCCAAGATATCTCAGAGTCTCTTGCTTTAATCCTTGTACTCTGTCTTCGTTTTCAAGCTTTTTAGCTAAACGTTGGTCTATTTTGGACAAATCAAGCTCGGACATGCTCAGTATGGCTTGATTAACTCGTTCAATCAATGTTAATTCCATATTTATGTATGTAATGAAAAGTTATTAATCTTCCGAATTTATTGCAATTAATAATGCTCCAGATATTTTTCCACCAACACGCAATTTGTTTGTTCCCTCGTTATATCTTATGATTTTCCAATCAGAATATAACTCCTTTAATTCATCCTGTCTAAATAAGTAAGCAAATTTTTGGGTTGTTTTTACATTTGTGAATACGTTTAGAACATTTATTCCGTTCTTCTTTGTGTGTTCTTTCATTTTCTGAATTGCTCGCTTTGCATCAGCTTCTTTTAAGAAATGTAGCGTGTTTAGTGACAAAATAATGTCATAGTCTCTTTCATATTTAAAGTTAGTAATGCTTGACTTTTGTGTTTTTACTTTTATTCCCTTTTCTTCTGCGAGTTTATGCGCTTTCTTCAATCCAACTTCAGATATATCAACGCCGAGAACGTCAAATCCGTTTTGTGCAAAAAATACTATCTCGGGTCCCTCTCCGCAACCTAAATCTAAGACTGTGCCAGAATTTTTTAATGTCAATAATTTTTTGATGTAAGGAGGTGCATCTTTTCCAAAGAAATATTTTTCAGAATTATAGTGCTTGTCAAAATTCATGATTAATTCTAACAGTAATAAGTTAAAAATGTTAATAAAAGTATTAGAGGCTCCTAAGAGCCTCATAAGTTATACTTTATTTTTTCAAGTCGATACAGACTCCAGCTGCAACTGTTCTACCCATATCTCGGATAGCAACTTTTGCTAGTTGTGGAAAGTCTGAGTTCTTCTCAATACAAGTTGGTCTTGTTGGAACACAAACAACTTCTGCAACGTCTCCGTTTCGAAGTAAATCTGGGTTTTCTTCCATAGTTTCTCCAGTCTTAGGGTTAATCTTTCTCAAGATTTGAGTAACTCTACAAGATACTTGTGCTGTATTAATGTGGAATACTGGAGTGTATCCAATTGTTAATACAGATGGGTGGTTCAGAATAACAATCTTTGCAGTAAACTCTTTAGCTACTGTTGGTGGATTGTCTGCTGGACCTAGAACGTCTCCTCTCTTCATGTCTGCTTTACCTAGACCTCGAATGGAGATTCCAACGTTGTCACCTGGACCTGCTGCTTGCATTTGTTCGTGGTGCATTTCGATTGTCTTCAATTCTCCTTCTTTACCAGAAGGCATTGCGACAAGCTTTTGTCCTAACTTCATTTCTCCAGTTTCAATTCTTCCAACTGGAACTGTTCCAATACCTGTGATGTTATAAACATCTTGGATTGGCATTCTCAAAGCAAGGTTTGTTGGCTTCTCTGGAGGGTTCAATTGGTTAAGAGCGTCAAGTAATGTTGGTCCATCGTACCAAGACATTTCACTTGATTTATCTTTAATATTGTCTCCTTTCAAAGCAGCAATTGGGACAAATTTAACTTCATCAGCTTTCCAACCGTAAGTTGTGATAAGCTTTTTGACGTCTGCGACAGCTGCGTCGTATTTGTCCTGTGCGTAACTGACCATGTCCATCTTGTTAACTGCTACAATCAATTGTCCTACTCCAAGAGTTTTTGCAAGGAATGCGTGTTCCTTGGTTTGTTCTTGGACAGAATTTGTTGCTGCAACTACTAAGACAGCTGCGTCAGCTTGGGATGTACCAGTGATCATATTCTTAATGAAGTCCTTGTGTCCTGGTGCATCGATAATTGTAAAGTAATATTTATCGGTTTCAAACTTCTTATAAGTTAGATCAATAGTAACTCCACGTTCACGCTCTTCTTTAACTGTGTCCATAACGTAAGCGAATTCGAAACCAGCTTTTCCTTTTTCAGCTGCTTCTTGCTTATATTTAGACAAAGTTTGTTCGTCTACAGCTCCTGATTCAAACAGGAGTCTTCCAACTGTTGTGGATTTACCATGGTCAACGTGACCAATGACAACTAAGTTCATGTGTGGTTTTTCTGCCATATTTTTACCTATTAGGCTTAATGCCTTGATTTGGGTTGATTGATGATGTTTAAAAAGATTGCGGTGTGAGTCGGTTTAGTCAGCAATCGCTGCGAATTCTAGAACTGGGTTGTAATTCCATTCAAGTCTTTTTCGGGCTTTTGTGTTCTCGCACGTTAGTTGATCAACTCGTTGTGCCAATTTCTTAAGCGAAACATAAGTATTTCCCATTCTCATTCTTGCTTCGAACTGTTCTTTCAATTCATCCACATCTGTGACTCGGTCGTCGACGAAGGAATACAATTCTCCGCTTCGTCCCAAGCTTCGCGTTATAGAATTATTGAATAAAGTTTTGAGAATTGAAGAATAACCAACTGTTTCTCTGGAAATTACTTTTACATCGAACGCTCTATTTCCATGACTTATTGTAGTTCTTGCGGTTTCCTGAAGATTTTCAACATCTAGACCTAAATGGTCTAAGGCTGTTTCTTCAATTAATTGATTGAAGGGTTTGATATATTCTTTTGAAAGGTGCTCGTCAATTCGCTTTGCTTTGAATCTGTCCAAAATGTTTCCTTTGTTCAAAGTGGAATAGTTTGATGTGTCTGCAAAAAATGTTGTTGCTTCCGGAGGTTCATCTGTGATTCCTGCTTCGGACAAAATTTCATCTTCATTGTCAAAATAGATTTTTTGCTCAAGCGTTGGATTGGTTGCTTTGTCAAGCATAATTTCAATATCTGCGATTAGTTTTCCAACATTCACCAATTTAGCTCTTCGCTTTTGCTCGTGTAACAAATAACTTGTGAATTCGTCAAAAACTGTTTTGTAAGAAGTACTTGAAGTTGGCTTTGATTCAACTCGGCCAGAAATATCTCCAAATTCAAACGGAGTTCTTGTGTGTTCGTCTGGTCGATTTTCCTTTGAATATCCCGACAATTCTTTTAGTGAGTTATTTACTTTAGTATGGATTGCTCTGACAAAAGCTTGTTGTTGTTCTGCTTGTTTTAGTGTTGCCAGTCCTTGTTCAGAAATTTCAACAAGAGGTTCTGGAACTTCTAACGCGATTTGAGTAAGTATATCCATGGAATATTATGTTAGGCAAAACTTAAAAAACTAATCAGTTTCTGGTACTGGAAGTTCTGCTTTCATTCCTTTTCTTTGCCGAATCTTTGCAACAACGCCATTCTGAAGTTCTCTTGGAAGCGGTTCGAAGTTTTGGTCAACAAGGAACCATGCTCCTCTTCCACCTGTGCTTGCTCTTAAATCTCCGGTGAAACCAAATGATTCTGCTACTGGAACTCTTGCCGTAATTACCAGCGTTCCTTCGCCTTGCTCAGTGTCAACTAGTTGTCCTCTGTTGCTTTGAACTAATTTTGAAACTGCTCCGAGATATTCAATCGGTGCATCAATTCTCATAGTTTGTATGGGCTCGTAAAAAATTGTTCCCGCAGTTAGCATTGCATTGTAAATAGCATTTCTCATTGCTGGAATAATTTGAGCTGGACCTCGGTGGATTGAGTCCTCGTGTAGTTTTGCATCTTTCAGAGTTACAATCATTTTACCACACGGTTCTTTTCCATACGGTCCACCGTTCATAACTTCTCGGAAAGATTCAAGAACTAGTTCAATAATTTCGTTAATATAAACAATACCTCGGGTTCCGTCGATAAACATGTTTCCGTTGTAAATTTGCTTGACTTTCTTTGCTAAGTCTCTATCCATTCCTGCTTTGGAAAGTGATTCAACAATTTCTTTTTGATTTTTCTTTTTGACTTGTGTTTCTGGAACATCTCCGTTGTTTATTGCTTCGAACATCTGATCGCTCATCGGTTCAACAATTACGTGTAAATGATTGTGCTTGTTTGGAGATTTACCGACTATCTTTGGAGATTCTTTTGCAACTGTCTCTCGATAAACAACAATCGGATCTGAAGTTACAATATCTATTCCTTTTTCTCGTGTGATTAGGTGCTCTTTGATTTCCAGGTGTAGTTCTCCCAATCCCGCGATAATATTTTCTCCAGTTTCTTGGTTGATTGTTACCTTCAGAGTTGGATCTTCTTTGGAAAGCTGTCTGAGAACTTCAATCAGTTTTGGAAGATCTTGTGGATTTTTTGCTTCAATGGCTTTGGAAACTACCGGCTCAAATAAGTGTGAGATTGCTTCAAAACCTTCAATGTCTGCAGTCGTTACGGTTTCTCCCGCATGTGCAGCTTTTAGTCCAACAATTCCTGCGATGTTTCCAGCTGGAATTGAATCTACAACTAATCGTGATCCTCCTTTTGCTAGAACGATTTGCTGTGTTCTTGCAGATGTTGCTGCGTTAATTAATTTGACTTCGGAACCTTTTTTCAGTGTTCCGGAGAAAACGCGTCCATAAGCAATTTCTCCCGCTTGCGGGTCGATAATAACTTTAGTAACTACGAATACTAGCGGTCCGTTTGGATTTCCAGTGATTAGTGATTTTCCCGCTTCAGATTCAAGATCTCCGTGCCATAATTTTGGAATTCGATATTTTTGAGCTTCAAGCGGATTTGGTAAGTGATCTACAACCATGTCTAGGACTGGTTCGTGTAAGGGTGCTGCCTTTAGCAACCCTTTCATGTCATCTTTTTCATAGAATTCATAAACGTCTTTGAAACTTACTCCTTTCTTCTTCATGTATTCAACTGAAAGCGCCCAGTTTTGGTAGGCTGATCCGAAAGCCACTGACCCGTCTTGAACGGAAACTTGCCATTTGTCTTTGAACTCTTCAGGTGAATATGCTCGAATCATTTTGTTTACGCTTGCAATAATCTTGACAAATCTTTCTTGCATTTGCTCAGGAGTTAATTGTAATTCCTTGATTAGTCTGTCAACTTTGTTAATGAATAGAACTGGCTTTACTCTTTCTTTCAGCGCTTGTCTCAAAACTGTTTCAGTTTGAGGCATGCAACCTTCAACTGCGCAAGCAAGAACAACTACTCCGTCGACAGCCCGCATTGCTCGAGTAACTTCTCCGCCAAAATCCACGTGACCTGGCGTATCAATGAGATTGATTAAATGCGGCTTACTTTTTACTTCGTGAACCATAGAAACATTAGCAGAATAAATTGTGATTCCTCTCTCGGCTTCTTCCTCATCAAAGTCAAGAGCTCTTTGCTTTCCGGCAAGCTCTTGAGAAATCATACCTGCTCCTGCAAGTAAATTATCTGAGAAAGTTGTCTTTCCGTGGTCGATGTGTGCTGCGATTCCGATGTTTCGGATATCCTCAGGTTTCTTCATTCCTTCAAGAACCTGCGTGGTCATATCTGCTGCCATGGTTTTTTGTAGAGTGATAGTTTTATATACTTTTTGACAAGGCGTAAAGAATTATTTCTTAAACTCTCCAATCAGTTTTGCGACTTTTTTGCCGTCGGCTTTGCCTGCGACTTTTGACATTATCTTTCCGATGAGTGCTCCTTGCGGAAGTTTGTCGTCGTAGTTATCTTTGATTAATTTTAGAAGTTCTGAATCTGACATTGGTTTGAATTCGCTAATAATTTTATCAAAGTCTCCGCCTTTCATGAATCGCTCCATGATTTTTGAGATTGAACTGCTTGTAATTTTTCCTTTGTCAAGAGCTTTGAAAAGTCGCGAGTAAAATTCTTCAGGAAATTCTCCAGATTCTAGTTTTAACTTGCGCTTCATTTCGGTTTCTGTCGAAAGAAGTGTTGTAGCAATAAGTGTTGGATTTAGCTTTTGCTTTTTCATTGCTCTGTCAAAGATTTCATTTTTTCTTGAGTCTGCCATTCGTTTAGCAAGCTCATCATTTAGTCCAAGTTTCTTATATCTCTTAATTTTGTCAGGAATTAACTCTGGGAGTTTCATTGCCTTAACTTTGTCCATCTCTACCTTAATTAATGGGTGATCGGTTTCAGGATACATTCTTGCTGCACCAGGCATTGGTCTCAAGAATTTTGAAGTTAAATCTTCTTTGACATTTCTGACATGACTGTTGGTTTTTCGTCCCATCTCTGTTTCTGCCTTCTGTCTCTTTGCCTCAATTTCGGCAATCTTTGGAATTTGTTGTAAGTCTTGCACGCCTTTTAGTTCAACTCGCGCGTGTCCTTTGATTGAAATGTTTACGTCCTGTCGAATTGTTCCAATTCCTCGCATAACTTTCCCCGTTGAACGTAGCATTGTTCCAAGAATTTGAGCAACTTCTTTCACTTGCTCAGGAGTTTTCATATCTGGTCCTGTTGCAATTTCTAATAGTGGAATTCCTAATCTGTCGAGTCTATATGTTACTGTGTCTTTTGTTTCGGCCGTTCGTCGTGCTGAATCTTCTTCCAGTACAACTGTGTCAATTGAAACTTTTCCTGCGGAGGTTTCAATGTGGCCGTCTACGCCAATTAAACAAGTTCTCTGAAATCCTGAAGTGTTTGATCCGTCTACAACTGTTTTTCGCATAACTTGAAGATATGGAATAATTCTGCAGTTTAACATTTTACAAACCAAAAGTGCCGTGTCAAGCGCATCTTGGTTAATTAGTTCGGGCGGTTCTTCATCAAGTTCAACTAAAGATGTGTTATTACTATGAACTTCATAAATGTAAGTTAGATTTTTTTCAGCTGCATGAGCTGCTGCTACATCTATTTCGCCCAGTTCTCCAGCCAGCGCGCGAAGTCTTCGATTCACTGTAAAATCTGGATTTGATGAAATTAATTTTGATTGGCAACGTGAGAAAAGTTTTCCTGTGTTCAACTGCTGATGAATTTCTATTCCCGATTTTAATCCTAAATTTTTCATTAGTATAAGAATCCGTTTGGAACGGATTTGTCAGAGAGTTCGCCCCGAAGATTTTTGGTCATTAACTCTCGAATCTCCTCTTTTTTCTTAGTCTGCCCAAGAACCCAAGATAGCTTTACGATTGCAGTTTCCGGAAGCATGTCTCCTAGATAAACCACTCCGTGATTGAATAAGTCTCGTCCTGTGGAATATACATACGGATCAACCTTTCCGTAGTTTGCCTGAGAAGTCATTCCTACAAATATTTTCTTTGTTGCAGCAGTTATTGATTCAAGCCAAATTGTGGAAGCTACATGTCCAAGGCCGGTTCCTTCAATTATTACTCCGCGATATCCTTCTTTTACATAGAAATCTAGGATTTTTGGAGACAAACCTGGATGATATTTTATGAGCGCAACTTTTTCTTCAAACTGTGATTGAACGTTTACTTCTCCAGCGTGTCGCAAGTTGTGACCTCGAAGTTTTTCAATTTTCCCGGTTTTGAATATCTTCGCATAAGGCATGGAATTTATTGGTCTGAAAGTATTTCTCATTGAAGTGTGCATTTTCTTTGTTTTTGTTCCCGGGTTTGCAATGCAATAATCATCTGAAGATGTTCCATGTAAAACTACTGCCACTTCTGCAATGTCTGAATTGGCATAATGGGTTCCGCAAATTAAATTCATGGCGCCATCAAAACTCCCTCGGTCTGATGAACGCTGTCCCCCGACGATTGCGACAGGTTTTCCCAAACCTTCGAGTGCGAATGCTAATGCTGCCGCAGTATAATGTAAAGTATCTGTTCCGTGAGTTACAATCACTCCTCGAACATTTTCTTTTTTTAATTCTCTTCCGACGAATCCTGCAAGTTTGGACCAATCACTTGGCATCATTTCTTCACTAAATTTAGACATTGCTGGAATCACTGAAATGTTTGCAATCTTTTTTAGTTCAGGAAGTTGAGATAATAATTCTGCGGGTTTTGTTATTGGATGTACTGCGCCAGTTCGATAGTCAACTCTGGAAGTAATAGTTCCGCCAGTTGAAACCATTGAAATATTTGGAAGCTTGAAATTCTTTTCAGGCTTGAGTTCAGGAAGTTTTGAGTCTGGGAGCTTTCCAGTAACTGTTATTTTTGAGTTTCCTTTTGGAAGTCCCACGTTGTATCCGTTGCTAAGTTTGAGAACATAAATATTATCATCTGTGGACTCAAGCAATACTCCTGAGTATTCGAAACTCGCATGCTTAATTCTAACTCGGTCTCCTGCAGAACTCATATTAAGAGCTTATAGTAATCTTATATAAAAATATTGAAAAAAAAGTGAATGGTACCCCGAAGGGTACCAGGCTAAGACGTCGTAAGACAACCTCGGAGGTGCGTCTTAACTATTATATGGTCTCCAAGCCAAGTTCGTGGTTCATTTCTACAGCTTGTGCTGATGGTCTTACTCTTCCTTTTCCAAGGACATAAGGAGACTTTACTCCAGTTATGATGGTCATAATCCGAAGTTTTCCTCTCATTTCATCATCAATTCTTGCTCCCCAGATGACATTTGCATCTGCGTCAAGTCCTGCTGTTATTAATTCACCAACTCTTTCAGCTTCATCAAGAGTCATATCTGGTCCACCTGTGATGTGGATCAATGCTCCTGTAGAACCATCGTAGCTTACATCCAACAGTGGGTTGGACAAAGCTCGTTTAGTTGCTTCATCAACTCTCTTATCGCCGTCAGCTTCTCCAATACCTGTGACTGAAACTCCGCCAGCAGACATAATTGCTCTTACGTCTGCGTAGTCCAAGTTAATCAAGGATGGTACTGAAATGATTTCTACAATGCTCTTAATCATTGTTGAAATTAGCTCGTTTGCAACAGCGAATGCTTGTCTAATAGGTAAATTTCCGGCAATTGAAGATAATCTATTGTTGTCGATTACAATTACTGTATTAGAAACTTCTCTTAATTGTTTAAGTGCGAATTCAGCTTTGTCGATTCTTGCCTTTTCAATACTGAATGGCATTGTTACGACACCAATTACAATTGCGCCTTGTTCCTTTGCAACTTGTGCAGCTACTGGTGCTACTCCGCTTCCAGTTCCTCCGCCAAGTCCAGCACAGACGAAAACCATGTCTGCACCTTGAATTCCGGATTTGAGCTCGTGAATTTGTTCTCTTGCAGATTGTGCTCCAACATCTGGGTTACCTCCTGCTCCAAGTCCACGTGTAGTGTCTCGTCCAATTAGAATCTTTTTGTCAGCTTCTCTATGATCTAAATGTAGCTTGTCAGTGTTTACAGAAATAACTTCTGCGCCTTGGACACCTTTTCGGTATAACCAATCGGCCATGTTGTTTCCTGCGCCACCGCAGCCTAGTACTTTTATATTTGCTTGTCCAACAGTTGAGTCAACAGTAGTATCGGTCGATGTTTCCATCGTGTCCAATGCGTTTTGTACAAGGAAATCCATTTTCTTTCTCCGAGGTCAATAGCATCAATTTGCTTTGACTTGTTTTAAAAATGGAACATTTAATTTAAAAGCGATTATATTCTCCACCATACAGGTTATCAGTTTTTATTTTTGAAAACGAATTACATAGTTGAAGTTTTGCATCTGTGTGTTTCAAAATATAGTTTTCACTATATGATTAATCATTTAAAATGTTTTATGGTCTTTCCAATTCGTTTGATAAGTTTATGTCGAGTCTTTTTTGATTTTTGTTTGGCTCTTTTGATTGTGTTTTGAAGTTTTGGATTATTTTCAAGAGGAATCATTTTTGAAGATTTATTTGTTTCTCCCCAAGCTTCATAGTAAACTAAATCTGTTGCTTGAACTTCTGGAAGTTTCTTTGGGTGCTCGTCAGGTTTTCCAAGTGCAATAAGTGCATGGACATTTACTTTGTCCATCTTACCTGGTTTCTTGGACAAAACATTTCTTACTTCTGATTCGGAGAATGCTCCAACCCATGTTCCTTGTAAGCCATATTCTTGCGCCGCAATAAGCATGTTTTGTATAATTGCTGCCGAATTTTGTATTGCATACATTTCTCCGCGTTCGCCGTACAATTGCGTTAATCTCTTTGGATCAGAACAAACTGCAACAATCACTGGTGCATCTTCAATCCAATCTTGATCAACACAAGCATCTTTCAATTTTGATTTGAGTTTGTCAGATTCAACTAAAACCATCCAAGTGCTAGGTACATTTCCGGCTCTTGGTGCGCTAACTGCTGCTTCGAATATATCGAATAATACTCTATAAGGGATCGTATCTTTTTTGAACTTTCTAATTGATCGCCGACTAAAGATTGCCTCAAGAATGTCCATGTTTTTCTATATACTGGAAGATTATAAAGTTTTGCGAATAATAAGTCTTTTATTGGTCTTGTAGTAATAGGAGCTATGGAATATTCCAAACTTGTGAAGATATATGAAGCACTATCTGGAACTAGTAAGTTGCTTGAAAAGCGAGCAATAATTGCTGGATTTTTGAAGAGTTTGGAATCTGGCGAAGTTGAATCTGCAGTGTTGCTACTCGAAGGTCGACTTTTTCCTGAATGGGATCGTCGAAAGATTGGCATTGGTACTCAAACGGTTATTAAGTCAATTTCAAAGAGCGCGGGAAAGGGCGAAGATTTGCTGAAAGATGATTGGGCTAAAATTGGCGATTTGGGTCGAGTTGCTGAACGAAATATTTCTTCGAAAACTCAGTCCACTTTGTTTTCTGGTAAGTTGACTATTGAACAAGTTTTCAACAATTTGCGTAAACTTTCTGAAATTGAAGGTGGTGGAAGCACAGGAAGAAAGATTGGTTTGATTTCTGAGTTGCTTAGTGCTGCTGACGGAGTTAGTGCAAAATATATTGTTAGAACGTGTCTTGAAGATTTGAGAACTGGTGCGGGATTCGGAGTTTTGAGAGATTCAATTGCTGATGCATTTGGTGTCGAATCTGGAAATGTTCAAACTGCTTATGATTTAACTACCGACATTTCTAAGGTTGCTAAGGTTGCGAAGATTAAAGGCAACAAAGGTTTGTTGAGTTTGGATTTATCAATTGGAAATCCAGTAAAGGTTATGCTATTCAAGAAGTCGGAATCTGTTGAAGAGGGTTTCGATGTTGTTGGCAAACCTGCTGCAATTGACTACAAATATGATGGGTTCAGACTTCAAATTCATCGTTCGAGAAATGAGATTAAATTGTTCACTCGGAATCTTGAAGATGTTACTCTGCAGTTCCCTGACATTGTAAAGACCATTAAGAAAGATGTTTTGTCTAAAGAATATATTATTGATTGCGAGGTTATTGGTTATGATAAAAAAACTGGAAAATGGAAACCTTTCCAAGATATTTCTCAGAGAATTAGACGTAAGTATGATATTGATGAAATGATTAAAGAAGTTCCAGTTATGATTATTGTGTTTGATATTGTTAATTTGGATGGGAAAAATCTGATTGAAGTTCCATTTGGCGAGCGTCGAAAGAAGCTTTCCAAAATAATTAACAAGGATCCTTTGGCAGTCGGTTTGGCTAAGGAAATTATAACTGATTCTGTTGAAGAGGGTAAGAAATTCTACGCGCAGGCTTTGGTCGACGGTGCTGAAGGAGTCATGATGAAGAATCTTGAGAGTGTGTATAAACCTGGCTCGCGAGTAGGGTATGGAATTAAAATTAAGCCCGTTATGGAAACTTTGGATTTGATTGTTGTTGGAGCAGAATGGGGAACTGGTAAACGTGCAAATTGGTTGAGTAGCTTTATTCTTGCCTGTCGGGACGGTAATGATTTCAAAGAGATTGGAAAGATGGGTACGGGATTTAAGGAGAAGGATGAGGAAGGAGTTAGTTTTGGAAAGATGACTAAACTGTTGAAACCTCTCATTGTAAGTGAATCTGGGCGAAAAGTTCGAGTCAAACCTGGAGTTATAATCGAAGCAAAATATGAGGAAATACAGAAATCTACTAATTACGATTCTGGTTACGCTTTGCGTTTTCCTAGATTTGTGCGACTTCGAGAAGATAAAGGGCTAAAGGACGTTGATGATTTGAATCGTGTTTCAAAACTTGCTAAGAGTCAAAGAAGTCGTAATTGATTCTGGAACAGTTTTTATTTTTTGGAACATTGTTTCAAAATTATGTTCTGTTTTTGGGATGGTGTTTCTTTCAGGAAACGTTTTTATATTAGTGTTTCAATTCTAGAACATGAAGGGTGATATTCTTAGTAAAGTATTTGATTCAAAGACTGTTGCAGTAATTTATGCTCTTTTGGATAAAAAGGGTAGATTTTATTTGAGAGACTTGTCTCGAGAATCAGGAGTAAGTTTGGCGACTGCTCATAGAATTGTTCAAAAGCTTGTGAGTATAGGTATGGTTCGCAGAGATGATCGTGACCGAATCAAGTTTTATGAAATTGACTGCGGATCAGATGCATTTAGAGTTCTTGCTGGAGTTTTACTAGATAAAATCAAGACTCCTGCAGAAATATTAAAAGATAGATTGGGAACTTTACACGGTTCAGAACCCAGGATTTTTATTGATCGTGAGGACGCAAGCAAAATTGTCGTTGTTAGCTCGCTGATTGACAAGAGCAACATAGAGGATATCACTGGCTTTGTAAAAGAAGAGATTGGAATAGAAATCAACCCTGTTTTGTTCTCCAATACGCAGTTTGTTGAGATGAAAAAGGTTGGGTTTGTTGATTCTAGAAAGCTTGAACAGGTATAATAGCTTTAATCGCAGAAATCATTAAAAAGAAAAAATAGCATTACTCATCAATGATAATTAACGAGGATTTCTTGAATAGATTACGTCGTGCGTTCGGATTGAATCTCTATGAGGTGAAGCTGTGGGCTGCAATTCTTTCAAGGGGCGTTTCAACTGCTGGAGAGCTTAGCGATATTGCTGATGTTCCTCGTTCGCGAACTTATGATGTTCTTGAAAGTCTTGAAAGGAAGGGTTTTGTTATTGTAAAACCAGAGAAGCCGATTAAATATATGGCGATACCTCCTGCTGAAGTTTTGGATCGTGTGTACAGTAAAATTCAGACAGATTTAAACAATCATTCTGAACGCATAAATAAATTGAAAGATTCTGAAATGATGGTTGAGTTGGGAAATTTGCACAAACAGGGAATTGAACCTATGCAAGTTACGGATTTTTCTGGGGCATTGAAAGGTCGGCATAATATCTATGATCAACTAAGCTATGTTTTGAAAGAGGCGCGAGTTAGCGTTGATCTTGTTACTTCTGAAGAAGGTCTTGTTCGAAAGCTGCGCATTCTTAAACCTTTGATTGAGCGAGCAGTTTCTCGTGGAGTTAAAATTCGTGTTGTGGCTCCTTCTGGCGCTGTAGAAGCAATGACTGTTCTGAATAGTTTTGGAGAATTGGTTGAGTTTAAAAATAATTCAGATTTGCGGGGACGATTTTGCGTGGTTGATAAGGCTCATGTTGTGTTTATGTTGACTGATGATGAAGAAGTTCATCCGTCCTACGACATGGGGTTCTGGATAAAATCTCCTTACTTTGCTGGAACTGTGAATAAAATGTTTGACAAAGTTTGGGATGCTGAATCAGGCTCTGACTCCGAATGAGGTTTGAGCATTTAGATTACTTTCTGTTAGTCCGTAAAATAGTTTTCCAAAGAATGGCTCTGGTCTCTCGTATTTTGTAACTCTGTAATCTTCTGCTCCAGACATCTCTGCTGCAAGCTCCAAAGCTTCTTGCTTTCCTCCTAAGGAGTCGACAAGTTTTCGGTTTAATGCTTCAGTTCCTAGGAATATTTCACCGGTTGCTTGTCCTCTGACGTATGATTCCGTTAACTCTCTTGAGGTTGCGATGTGCTCGATGAACATGTCATTTAGAAGATTAATTTTGTTTTGTAAATATTCCCGTTCTTGCGCTGATACGTCTTTGTATGGTGAGCCGGTGTCTTTGTATTCTCCTGAGACAAATCTTTCATAGGAAACGTTGTAGTCATCTAAAAGTCCGGAGAATTGTAAATATGAGCCCGTCACTCCGATTGAGCCTGTTATTGTAGCTGGGTCTGCGATTATGTGGTCTGTTGATGCCGCAATCCAGTACGCTCCAGAAGCTGCGTTTTCTCTCATCCACGCGATAATTGGTTTGTCAAATACTTCGATTGCGTTTGATATTTCTCTTGAACCTACAACTGTTCCCCCTGGGCTGTCAATCTCTAAGATTACTGCTTTGACATTTGTGTTTTCGGAAGCAGACTCTAGTTGTGAGATTATTTCGTCTGAGAAAGTATCTGGTGAAAAACTATCTGAACCAGAATAAATGGTTCCAGTTATTGGTATAATTAATATTTCGTCTCCAAACTCTTCGGCAGGTCCAGTAAAGATAATTAAGATTGCTATTATTGCAATAGTGTATCCAAATATTCTTAGTGCTTTTTTCCACCAAGTGTCTCTGAATGGTGTTTTGCGTTTGAAGAACATGTCTTGATATGTATATTGTTGTATATAAGAGTTGCTCAATCCTAACTGTTTTAAAGTCGGATTTTGGGTTTGTTTTATGCAAGCATTGATTCAAGAATTGATTGAAACCAAGAAACTGACTAAGAATAAAGTTGAGTCCATTAAACGGAAATATGTTCGTAATGGGACTCTTGAAGATATTCCTCTGAATGTTCATATTTGGAAAGCTTGTAATTCTGAGCAGAAAGAAAAACTTCGTACAGTTTTGAATACTAAGCCAACTCGGAGTATGGCTGGAGTTTCTATTATTGCAATTATGCCTAAACCGAATGGCTGTCCGGCAAGATGTACTTTCTGTCCTGAAGGAAAGAATGCTCCAAAGAGTTATACTGGTTTTGAACCTTCAACAATGCGTTCAATTCGAAATAACTATGATTCTTACAAAACGGTTAGTGAAAGAGTTGCGGCTTTGAAGCGGACTGGTCACTTGACTGACAAGAATGAAATTATTATTCAGGGCGGAACTTTTCCGTCTTATGATTGGGATTATCAGAAGGATTTTGTTAAGCGAGCTTTTGATGGTTTGAACGGTGAGCTTTCTGAAACTCTTGCTGAAGCTCAAGAAAAGAATGAAACTTCTGAAAACCGATGCATTGGTTTGACTGTTGAAACTCGGCCAGATTGGATTTTTCCTGAGCAGTTCTTGGAACTTGGTTGTACTCGAATTGAAATGGGATTGCAATCTATTTCTGATGAAGTTCTTGAAGCTGTAAATCGTGGACA
>CAYFOG010000004.1:22155-59577 GCA_964344705.1 Candidatus Woesearchaeota archaeon
AAGGATGAAGAGTATTACATCAAAGTTATTGAAGAGGCTTACAAGCGGGCTCCGAAGTGGACTCGACTGATGAGAGTTCAACGAGATATTCCTGCGCAGTACATTGGTGCTGGACCTAAGAAAGGTAACTTGCGAGAATATGTTGAAGAGAATTTAATTAAGGAAGATTATCCAGTTAAGGAAATACGATTTAGAGAAGCAGGGCAAGTTTACAAGCGAACTGGAAAGGTTGCTAAAAATATTGAATTGTTTGTTGAGAAATATCGATCAAGTGGTGGCGATGAATATTTCATTTCTGCCGAAGACAAAGATCAAGATATTTTATTGGGATTCTGTAGGTTGCGTCTTGGAGAAAGACCTGAAGCGATGATCCGAGAGTTGCACGTTTATGGAAGCGTGACTGGAATTGGAGAAGAAGGTGAAGATACTCAGCACAAAGGTTGGGGAACAAAGCTTATGAAGAAAGCTGAAGAAATTGCTCGCGAAGCTGGACGAGAAAAGATATTAGTTATCTCTGGAGTTGGAGTTCGGGAATATTATAAAAATGTTCATGGCTACTCTCGAGATGGTTGGTATATGGGTAAAAAATTATAGTCCAAAGGCTTCTTGGAAGTCTTTCATCTTTTTGTATTCTCTTGAAAACTTTCTACCTTTTTCTGTGATTTTGAAGTTCTTTCCTTTCTTGAGTTCTTGCTCTTCAATTAGTTTTTTTGATGTTAGTTCTGCAACGTATTCTTTCATTAGAGTATGAGAAAGGTTTGACTTGTAAAGAAGATGAGTTGGCTTGATTGTTCCGCCTTTGTTGACAATCGCAAGAAGCATATCATTAATTATGTCGATTCTAGTTCTTCGCATTTTTCACCTTCCCAAATGTGAACAGCATGGTTATGAATCCTGCTAATTGAACTACTTGTGCAACGACGTATGCAATTGGAATGTATATTGCTGGAATGAATATTAGCTGACTAAACATTAGTAATGTAAATGCTGCTAAAGTTTGTTTTGTTTTCCTTGACTTATTTCTGAAATAAGTTCTCAAAGTCATCATTGAAATGAAGAATAGGAAAGCTGCTGCAGTTAAGTGGAACACCAAAGTTACTTGTGTACTAAATACTGAAGCAATTAATACAAAATAAAGTAATAATCCTTTGACAGATTTTGAAGTCTTTGCTTTTCTTGAAAGAACTAAATATAATCCCAAGAGCGCAGTCAAAGTTAGAAGACGATATCCTAGCAAACCTGTGCTGAAGAAGTTGCTTGCTGGTCCGACTGCTTCGTGTACTGCTTGAGCAATTCCGAATGAATTCTGCTCAATGAAATTATAATAAATAATTAGATTTGTCAACACTCTTGTTGCGAATGCTGCGGCAAGCATTCCGAACGCAACTCCGAAATAGAAGTATTTCTTCATGTTGCTGATTTTATAGAATTTGTAACTAGTAAGAGCGATTAGTGTTGCTACAGCCATTGTAACCACTTCAAAACCTGCGTCAATTCCTAAGAACCACTCCGGGCTTAGTATAAAGTTCGCCATTAGTTACTATTTAGTGATACATCTTAAAAGGCTTATGAAAAGTCATTCTTTAGAGTCTGTTCATAATCTTTTATTAACGGAATCTTGTACTATATGTATGCCTTCAAGACCAATCATATTCTCTTAGATTGGGAAACATTTGATGCCGGGGATCCCGTCTTTGCCGGGCGGGTTCCATTCATCAAAACTCTTTTAAAGCAAATATTTGATACAACATTACAGCCCTGTAGTGTAGTGGTCAATCATCTGAGACTTTGGATCTCGGGACCCCGGTTCGAATCCGGGCAGGGCTAGAATTTATTTTTTAGCTACTTTTGCGATTATCTTTTTTTTGTTGTGGTCTTTTTTACAGTCTTTGGTTTTGCCTTAGCTTTCTTTTCTTCTTTTGCCAGTGCTTCTTCTTCGGCTTTTAGAGTCTCTTCAATTGCTTTTTCCAACATTTCTTTGTATTCTTTTCTTTGGAGTTCAATGTTAGAAATTTGGGTGTTCAACTCGTGAATGTTGGTTTCAAGTTGTTGTATAAATGCAAAATTGTTGATTTCAACCAAAGTTTGGTCGTTATCGGGAGAAATAAAGTTGTTGGCGAGGGCTTCTTCGTAACGAAATTTTTGTTGCCCATCTTTTGTTTGGAACGCAAATTCACGTTCATTAGAAAGGGTTTCTTGTGCCTGCTTAACCAACTTTTGTTTGTGACGCAAGTAAATGTCAAGGAGCTTCTTTTGATTTAGGCTCCAGAAGTAAATATACCACCACTTCTTTTCAGCATCCTTTTCTTTTGTGTATTCAACGAAGCCAACAGTATGAAGCTTGTAGAGTGATTTTCGCGCAGCATTAATCTTAATGTCTAATTTCTCCGCAATCTCGTTTTCAGAGATAATATCCGTCTCCGATAGCATTTTTAGAATCTCCTGAGTCTGTTCATCGAGCTCGATGCCCATATCTTCGACTATATCGGTTATATCTTTTAATTTTAACATAGACTGCCGGGTTAATATTAACGCACTACTCTTAATTAAAGGTTACGTCATGCCATAAATGGTAGCAGAATCGCTCCAATTAGTAACGCAACACTAAAGAAGGAAAGATAGATAAAGATTTTGGATGCGCGTTTTTTATTTTTTATTAATCCAAATACTGCGTCTTGTAGCATTTTTCCGCCATCAAGAATTGGTATTGGTAGAAGATTAAACAATCCTATTCCCAGGCTTAGAATGAAGAACCAGTTTAGGAATCTTGAAAGGAAGATTAGTGAATTAGAATACCATTTTGTGGGTTCTAAGAGCGGTTGATAACTGAATCCAAAGTGTCCTATTTCGGGATTATCTGGATTTTGTGTGGCAATTATCTCTATGGCGCGGTCTTCAAGCTGAAAGGTTGCGGCATCTCCAGGAACTTTTGAAGTCATTATAGTCCCAAATTCCTCAAAATTTGAAATTGGTACTGAATCAACCGCCAGAATTGTATCTCCATCAATTAATCCTGCTTCTTGAGCGGGAAAGCCTTCTGTGGTGCCTAAGATTTCTAATCCGGTTAAATCAAATGCTCCAAACAGCGCCGGAGTTACTAAGAATATCATTGTGACTGCTGCTAACGCGGCAGTAGTTATGTTTGCCCACGGTCCTGCTGCATACATAGAAAGCCTGTTTAGAATTGGCGCTTTTCTGAGCTGTGACTCATCAGGTTTCACAAACGCGAAGGGAATTATTGCCAGAAGTCCGACTCCTGCTGAATTTACTTTGATGTTGTGAACGCGTGAAATCACTCCGTGTCCGCCTTCGTGGATTATAAGCAGTGCAAGTATTGCTAAGATTCCTTCAATCAACGGAACAGTTATTTGCGATCCGGGGATTCTCAGTCCTGGAATAACTGGCGACACAACTGGTTCTGGAGAGGGCTGAATAAATGTTCCAAAAAGGTAATAGAGAATGTAAAGCATTCCTGCGTATCCAACTAATATTCCAAAATATGCCCAGTATTTCAAAAGAGGACGAAATCTCTTGGCTATTTTGTCCATTAGCTTCAATCCTTTTGTAGTCTCCCACATAAAAATGAGTCCGTGTCTCTTGAAATCTCCAAAAGTCATGACAACCAATGGTGGGCGAGATTAATAAGTTTATCCTCGCTTGTACTTAGAAATTACGTCAATAGCGTCGATGTGTCCCATGAAAACTGATCTGCAGCATTGTCTCTTAAGTCCTGCTTTGTCAAGTGCCTTTTTCATATCTCCGCCTTTCTTAATTTCTTCTTTGAAAGCCGGCCATTGGTGGGCAATCGGTTTTCCACATGCGAAACATCTTACTGGAATTATCATTTTATCTATAGGATTTTTGTCGCTTAGCTCTTGGCGCCGATTTGTTCGGTTTGTGCGGTTCGTTTCTTCGAACGTCAGCTACAAGAAGGTGTCTGTCGTAATCAAGATAAGCTTTCTTCAAGTCTTCAGACTTTGTGTGCTCAACAAGCGCCTTTGCAATTGCTAGACGTGCTGCTTCTGCTTGTCCTGACTGACCTCCGCCTTTAATGTCAACACTAATGTCAACTTTTTGGGCGATGTCACCTGCGATTATGATTGGTTCCTGCAATCTTAGCTGGAACATTTCTGGAGCGTATTCTGAAATTGGTGTGCCGTTAATTCTTAGGTTTCCCTTTCCTGGCCGTAAAACTGCTCTTGCTATTGCTCGTTTTCTTTTTCCACTTGCTACAATTACGTTTGATTTACTTGCCATATTTACCAATTATTTTTGCGAATTCTCCAATCTTCATGTATTTTGAATATTTTAATTTTGATAGATTTGCTGATTCAATTGTTTCTAATTTTGAATCCTTATGTGCTTCAGGAATTCCCAAATAGCACATTACTCTTTTGTATGCTGAAATTCCTCTAGAAGTTTTGTATGGAAGCATTCTCTTAATAGATCGTCTTACGATTCTATCTGGAACTTTTGGAGTGAAAGGTCCGTGGAAAGGCTTTCCAATGTTTTTGAAATTTTCAAACTTTGACAGGATTGTATTTTTTGATCCAGTAACAATTGCGTTTTCACAATTTACTATTACTATCTCTTCTCCTAACAATGCTTCTTTTGCGACTTGACTTGACAATCTTCCAAGCACTAAGTCTGATGCGTCGTATACTTTCATGCGATTATCCTTAATTTGTCACCCTTTACGTCTTTTGCAGAAAGATCGTGTAAGGATACCAACTTTGAACCTGATTGTTTTACTTTGCCAATAACAGCTTCAGAGAATCTCCAACATGCAATGTTAAGTTTCTTTGTAAGTTGTCCGCCCGCAACTAACTTTCCCGGGATAACTACTGTTTCCCCGTCAGCGTATTCATTCAAGCTACCTAAATTTACAGTAACTCTCTTTCTTGCAGGTACTGAAAGTTTGTCTGATACTTCATTCCAGAATTCAGACTTCTTTCTAAGGCTAGCAATTAACAGCTTCAAGTGTATGTTTGTTGCTTCCATTTTTTTCGTTTTTTCTCCTTTGTGGGTTGTGATCTGATGCACGTGTCGCTGACCTAAATCAGCGGACCTACATTCGCGCTTACGCGCTCATGCACGAGACAGGATTCGAACCTGCGAAGACACTAAGCCACTGGGACCTAAACCCAGCCCATTTGACCGCTCTGGCACTCGTGCGCGAGGGTCTTACTTCACCTTCAGCTCGCTCAAGTTTGCTCCAATGTTAGTTAGAGCCTGCTTAAGCAGTTCTTTTGGTTCAAGCTGTCCCCAGCTTTCGATTACAAGTATGAATTTATTTGGTTGGTTTTTAAGCGTTCCTATTTCCTCTGCGTCTACCATTTTTCGCAATTTTTCAAGGTTTTCAGTACCTTTTGCTTTTGACGGATAGTGGAAATAATAAGCGTGACCTGCAGACCATTTTACATGCTCTTTTCCTTGTCCTGGAATTGCTACCGCTCTGAATTCAACTCTTTGGTGTTCTGACAGATTAACTAATGGTGTTTTTGGATAAAGAACTTCTACTCCCTTTCCTTTAACTTGTAAATCTGCTGCAGTTACTATTTTTGGTCCTTCAACGTTTAATGTGATGTCAACTTTTGGATCTTTCATCTTGAAGATTGATGCGTCGACTTTTAGCGGGATTAATCCAACTCGGTGAGCAAGAATTTCGTCATAAAGAACAGATGTGTTTTCTTTGTAGTAAACTTCCTCAACTGCGAAAGTTGGTACATCATAAGTTATTGTTCTCCGGATTAGATTCATTAATGCTTCTGAAGCGCCTTCAACCACAAGTTGAATTTCGCCATCTGTTGAATTAAGTATTTGAAACTTCATACTCGTCTCCCTCTTCGTCCACCCTTCTTTCGGCATCCGCCGTGTGGAATTGGTGTAACGTCTTCGATTGATAATATTTTCATTCCGTTTCTTGTCAAAGTTCGGATTGTTGGCTGAGCTCCTGGACCTGGATGTCTTGAACCGTTGTGGCCTCCTTGTGCTCTAACTCTTACGTGTAGGTTTGTAACTCCTTTTTCTTTTGCGTTTCTTGCTGCCTCTTTAGCCATAACCATGGCAGTGTTTGCATGTGCTTCCAATCTTTGCTGCTTTGTAAATTGTCCGCCAGAAACTAATGCAATTGTTTCTGCTCCAGTCATATCTGTGATATGTAAGATTGTATTATTATAAGATGAGTAAAGATGTGCTACTCCGGTGTGTGTATCTTTTGTTGCCATTATTCAGTTTTCACCTCTTGAATTTTTACAGGCGCACTTTCTTCTGTGTCTGCTTTCTTTTCAACAACTTGAACAAGAACTGGTGAAAATCCTTCTCGGAATGCCACTTTGCTTCCTGCGTTGATTAAGTATGCTGGTGAAGTTACGACTTTTCCATTAATAGTAACTTTCTTGTGTAGAATGAATTGTCGTGCTTGATTTACTGAGTTTGCAAGTCCCATTTTGTAAACAACAGTTTGGAATCTTCGTTCAAGTAAATCTCGAAGTTGTAAATTTAAAACATCGTCAGCACTTGCATCTTTTTGTACAAGTCCCAATTTGATTAGTTTTGTAATGAGAATTTTAAGAGCTGCTTCTTTCTTTTCTCCTCGAAGACCGACAATGTCTCTTGCTTGAGATCTGAAATTTCTAAGCATAGCTTCCATTTTCCAGATTTGCTTTTTGTTTGTAAATCCGTACTCTTGAATTAGTTCTTTTTCTTCATCAATTCTGTCAGCTTGCCATGGATGGTTTGGTGATTGATACTTTTTTCTTTGTCGTCTTGCTAGTCCCATTATTTCTTCTCCTTCTTACGAGTTGCAACTGTACCTTTTCTTCCGGTAGATTTTGTGGATTGTCCACGTACTTTCTTAGCACCTGCTGCGTGTCGTACTCCTTTGTATGATTTGACTTTTCTCATGAATCTGATATCGAATTGCTTTGTAAGATCTAGATCTGAGGATAAAATATGTTTATCTTCTCCAGTCTCTCGGTCCTTTCTTCGGTTCATAAGCCAAGTTGGAATGTTATATTTTGCGGGGTTTCTGATGGCGTCTTCAATTTTTTCAACTTCTTTGACAGTGTAATCTCCGCACTTCTTTTTTGTGTCTAAATTTAGAACTTTACATACTGCGTTAGCAAACATGTAAGAAGAGCCTTTTGGCTTTGTTAGTGCGTGACCCATTGGGATATTTCCGCGTATATCTTTGTCTCCGAGTCGAATAATTTCTCTGAATTCATTATCAGCCATAATCTCATTAATTTACGTTTAGTTTTTAAAGGTATCGATGGAAAACCGCATTACGTGAGTTAAGTGGTCTCCTTTTTTCCTTTAAATGATACGCCAAGAGTGGGATTTGAACCCACGACCCCCGAAGGGACAGGATTTCCAATCCTGCGCAATACCAGGCTATGCGATCTTGGCGTGGTTTTGGTCGGTCTTTTAGCTTTAAAAAACTTGTTCTTGCTCTATCTGAATGTTTAAATATTTGAACATACATCGATATTTATGTCAAAGAGAATTAAACGGCATTTACATGAAGGTGAAGAGATTCATTATGTAGAACAGCCATCTTGGTTCAAGTATCACAGGCAGCTTATATGGGCGCCACTAGTTATTCCATTGCTTGATGCGGCTCTGAAGAAATACAGTACTCATTTAGTTATTACTGACAGTCGAGTTCTTTTGAGACACGGACTTATTGGTGACCACTCTAAAGCGGTTAGCTACAACAACATGACAACGGTAAAAGTTCATCAGAGTGCTTGGGGTGCAATTTTGAATTATGGACATATTCATGTTCACACCCAGACTGGCGGTCACGCAGACTTAAACTTTCACTTTATCAAAAATCCAATTGAAGTTAAGAAACATATTGAAAAACGAATGCGACGTTAGAAATCTTTTGGGAGCATTATTGGAATTCCGTCTTCAATTTTGAAAGTTCTCTTGCACTTTTTACATACTAGTTTGTCTTTTTTTAACTCTACTTCTGATTTGTCCTCGGGACACGCCAACACATCTAGAAGCTCTTTGGATATCATTTTAGTTTTAGTAAATTTACGTCGTTTCTTATTGCTACACCTTCGTTCACAGTTAATAATTCTTTTGAATCTCCGCGTGCAATTCCCAACCCTATTAATTCATTCTTTGTGTTAAATACTGCAACTCTGTCTTTCTTTTTAATTCCATCAGTCAATTGGATTATTCCTTTGTAATAAACTGGCGAGCCGTGAGCAAATGGTTTTAGAACTCCGTCATCAACCCAGACTTTTTGCATCTCTTCAACTGCGCGTTCAAGAGGTAATAAAACTTTTCTTAGTTTTGCTTCATCCTTGGACGTTAGCGCGTTTGTTATTACTTTTGCTGAATGTGCATCTTTCAAAAAGAACGGTCCAGATTTTATTCTTTCAAGCTCGTCCATATTCGCTCCAACGCCTAAATCTTCACCGATGTCATGAATTAGTTTTCGAATGTATGTTCCTGCTTCGCATTCAACATATAGAGTTACATTTCTTCCGTTTATTTTTTCTATTTTTGATTCATAGATTTCTCGCGTTCTTAGTTGTCGTTTGACTGCTGCTCGCTTTGGAACAAGCTGTTCAATCTTTCCAGTGAATTTCTTGACAGATTTTTGAATGTTCGCTTTTGGAGCCTTTTTGTGAAGATGCATGTTTGCGCGATATATTTTTTTGGATAAGGAGAGTATGCTTGAGATTTTATTTCCTCGATTTAGAAATACTGGTAGGACTCCAGTTGTGATTGGATCAAGAGTTCCCGCGTGTCCTGCTTTTTTTATTCCCAAATCAAGAAGAAAACGTGTTGCCTTTCTTGAATATGGTCCTTTTGGTTTGTTTAGAATTACTAGAGAATGTTCTCTTAATTCTTTGATAGATTTCTTTGGAGTTCTCTTAAGAATTTTTACAGACTTTTCTCTAACCAAGATTCTCATATTTATGTAAGCTTGTGAGTGTATAAAAAATTATTTTTTAGACTTCTTTGCTTTCTTTGCTGGTTTCTTTTCGAACTTTGGTTTTGATGGTTGGACGAATCCAAGCTTCTCAAGAGCTTTTAGAACTGCGTCATGAGTTGCGCCTTTCTTGATATCTACTTTTGTTCCGATGAATTGCAAGTGTCTTGAATTGACTCTCTTTCTTCGTGAGAATCCATCAATTGTAACATAACCGTCTTTGTGAACTTCAATTACTATTGCTGGTCTTCCAGCGTCGCGTCCCGCAATTTTCATACAAACTTTTCCAATTTCCATATTTTGATTTTATTAATTTACTTTAAGTATCTTCCGAAAAATCATCGAGAAGAATATTGATAATAATATATATGTTCCAAGCCATCCCATTTCCCACGGCCATACTGGAGGTCTTAGCACAATAACATCAGTCATTATATTTCTAAGCCAAGTGAAGAAAAGTAATAATGGAATCATGTAGTACATCATTGGCTTGAATGACATCTTCATTTGTTTCATTGAAAGTTCCATCATTTTCTTTTGATGTTGCTGGAATTTTTCAGGATCGTCTTTCAGCGCTTTTACTTCTTTTCGAAGTTTTTTAGAGTCTGCTTTTAACTCGCGCATTACATTCTGGTCAACAGTCATTTTTTGAACAACTGTTATTAGGAGCGTAATTGAAATAACTGCTAGAGTCATGAATGTAATTGGTCCCAATCCAAAGGGAATTGCCATTTACTTATCTCCCCCCATCATTTTTCTCAGAGCCGGATGTAAATCCATTGCGTGCTCTCTTGAAATATCTTCATAGAGTTTGTAAATAATCATGACCGCTAGTAAGATTCCAGTTCCTCGACTAAGTGCTCCAAGCAAGTCTGCAAATGCTGCAAGTAATCCCACTAATGCTCCGCCCATTACTGTAAGTCCTGGAATATATCTGTTCAAAATACTTTCAAGAACTCGAGGATCTCTTCGGAATCCTGGAATTTGCATTCCTGAGGATAGGATTTGCTTTGCTTGTGCGTCTGCGCTCATGTTTGCAGTCTTTACCCAAAGTACGGAGAAAAATGCTGAACCTACGATTAGTAAGAAGGAATATACTAGTGCTTGCAGTACCATCTCTCCAGTCATTGTCTTGTTAATTAAAGATAGAACTATGCTTGGCGAGTCTACCCATTTAACCAAACCCGTTGCCGCAACTCCGTTCTGGAAAGTCCCAAGCAAAGGCTTTCCCCAACTTTCAAGAAGTCTTCCCCAAAGCTGAATGTTCGCCATAAGAGCTGCTATTAAAATAACTGGGATGTTGGATGTGTACATGAACTTAAGCGGCCATCGTATTCCGTGGCCTCTGATACGTCCGAAAGATAATGGAATTTCAACCTTCATTGATTGTCCATAAACGGATAATGCGAATACTCCAACCGTTGCTACTATTGCTACTATTGCTGCCATAGCTCCAGTTACATCTCCTGTTCCGAGAGCTTGAACTAAATAAGGTATTCGTCCTACTGGAACGTCTGGGTTCAACGGTGATCCAAATGGACTGAATGCTGCGATGAATATTTCTCGGGATACTCCTGCTGCGATGAACAGTGATACTCCTGAACCGAATCCCCATTTTTGTACGACTCCGTCCATAAGAACTATCATATAACCACCTACGATTAATTGTATAATCAACATGAGCTGCATAAATCCGTATGCTCCTGCAGTTAGTCCTGCGGCTGGCGCTAAACCGCCCATCATAACGTAAACTATTGCTTCAAAGACTACGAATAATAGTATGAATACTTTCTGCATAGATTGGAATGCTGCTCGACCTTCTGTTTTTGTCAGATCAAGTTTGAGTATCCCCGAACCTGCAAGCAATTGTAATACGATGCTCGCCGTAACGATTGGTCCGATACCTAAAGATATTAGAGAACCGAAACTTGCTCCAAGAATTGCAGATAATGATTTGAACTGACCTAGTGCATTTTGACCAAGTCCGTACAGAGGAATGTGTAATAGAATATAATAAAGAAGTAAAACAATTCCCGTCCACTTCAATTTTTGGTTGAATCCTAATTTCTTAGATGGCCCATCAACGTCTGGGATGTATTTCGAAAGTTTTTGGATTAGACTCATGATTATGATTGCCCTCCGGCTTATTTTTCTTCAGTTGGAGTTGTTTCTTCAACTTTTCCGCCAGCGGCTTCTAACTTTTCTTTTGCTTTCGCTGAAACTGATGGAATTGTAACAGTAATTTTATCTGAAACTTCTCCTTGTGAGAGAAGTTTTGTGTATCCAATTTTTGTAAGGTTTACTGAATAACCTGTTTTTGTTTTTTCTGCTTTTCCTTCAGCAGTCCATTTTGTAATGTGATTTTGTAAATCTTTCAAATTTAATACTTGAGATTTTTGAACTCGCTTCAAAACCGTAATCATTCCTTGATTGTCGTTTGCGATTTGTCCAACAGGTCTCTTTCCTTGAGCTAGTGGAAGCGTCTTTCTTTGCTGTCCTCGCTTTCCCATTCCTGCTCGTCCGCGTCCTCCTCGGTTTCCTGCGCCTCGGTGCTTCTTACCTGCGCCCCAACCGTGAGTTCGAGTTCCACGTTGCTTTCGAGATTTTTTGTCTGCCATTTTAAATCATCTTTTGGATTAGCTTGCCCATTTCCTTGCCTCGATATCCAAGTGCTCCACCCGCTGCGTACGGATGTTTAATTCCGCCACGTTCGAATCCTCCAATTGGAGGGTGCATCTTGAAGTATCGCTTCAGACCTGGAATGTCTTTCATGGAAGCTTTTCCTTCAACTAAAGATTTTGATAATGAATTAAAGTCAGATTTTGCTTCTTTCTTCAAATATTCTGCTGTCAATTGTTTGTTTCCTGGAAGTCTTCCTCGCTTCTCAAGAAGTTCTTTGACAATTTCAGCATCAACTTCCCCAAAAGTGCAATAGTCTTTTACTTTGTTAATCATTCCAATGTTTGATGGTGTGTTTTTGATTAGAACGACTCGGTTCTTTCGGTGGAGTTTCATTAAGTCCATTGCTTTCTTTATCGGTTCTCGAATTCCAACTTCTCCTCGAATTCTTAACACTGCTATCATTTTCCCATTCATTGATTTCATTTGTTAATTGATCCGTATCTTACAACGGCTTTTTGTTGATCTTTAAGTCGAACTGTTGCTGTTTGCTTTAATGCTTTTATTGTTGCATTGATAAGATTGATTTTTTGTCGTGTTTGACCTTTGGATTTTGACCAGACGTTTTCAATTCCTGCCAGTCTGAAGATTTTCTTCAGTTCGTTTTCAATAACTAGTCCTGTACCTGGTGGCGCAGGCATGAAGGTTATTCGGACAGAACCACTTCGTCCGTTAACTTCGAATGGAATTGAATTTGGTTCAGGAGATTCGCTTTCCCAAGAACCGTTTCCGCGTCCGATTTGCATAATGTTTAATTTAGCATTTCTCAAAGCCTTATCCTTTGCTGGAACTGTTTCTTTGGATCTTCCAACTCCAACTCCAACATAACCGTCTCGGTTTCCAACTACAGCAAGTGCGTTGAAAGCAATTCGGTTTCCGTCTTTGGTCTTCTTTTGAGTTTGTTTGAATATTCTTCTCTTTCCACCACCGAACTTACCTTTTGCTTGTCCGACATTGATGAATTCTACTTCAAGATTTGGGATTAAAGCATCAACAATTTCTGATTCAAGAATCCTTTTTCCAGAGTTTAGTACTTCCTCTATTGTTGTGAGTTCTCCTGCTTTGACTTTTCTTCCTAGCTCAGTCTTAGGTTTCCATTCCTCAAGCATTTTGACTCTTGGATCTATTACTTCTCCATCTGGTCCAATTCTTTGTCTAGGAGTGTAACTTCCTCTTTTTTGTCTGGGTCTTGTCTGTTTCCTCATTTTGTGATGCTCTCCTTAAGCTTTTTTAAGTCTGCTGAAAGCTTTTCGTTAATGTGTGCTCCGTTAAGCCTTTCTTCACTTGGCAAGGATTCTTCGGATGCTGCAATCTTCAGTCCGCCATCAATTGCACCCTTCAATATTCCATAAAGTTTGCAACCTTTTGTTGGCGTGTATGAACCCATGTCCAAAATTGCTTCAGCAACTTTTGCTTTCTTAGCTACTCCTGCAATTGCTATTCCAGTCAGATATGCTGCTGGAAGATTTGAACAAGAATGCTTCCATCCTTTCGCCTTAAGTGAACGTGAATTGAATTGTGCTACAGTTGCGTCTCCTCCTTCAGTATACTTTACAATCTGTGCCGTCAAATATTTGTTTGATCTTCGTACAACTAATTTTGGTAGATCTGATTTTGCTAGAGCCAAACGTTTCTTGTAGTTTGTCTTACCAATTCTTTTTCTTCTGAATCTTACGTTGTATCTCTTTCGTGTTGCCATTTACTTTTTTCCTCCTTTTGGAGTTTTCTTAACTTCCTTCAGCATCTTTCCTTGTTCAATTACTTGAAGCAGGTGTCTCTTGTTACGGAAGAATCCTCCTTTTGCTCTTAAGTATAACATCTTCCAATCACTTGTTGAAAGTCGTCCTGAATCTTTGAAGGATTTGATTATTTTTCTTTGAAGTCGGATTCTGTTTATCCAATCTTTCTTTGGAGGATTTCTTGCAGATTGTCGTCCAACTTTTGAACCTGCTCCACGTTGTCTTCCTTTCTTCTTTGCTGTAGCTCTTTCTCTTGCGCGAGCTCTTGAATTTCTAACTAGCGGTAAGACTTTGATTACGTCCTGATCGATTAAATCTCGAATGTCTGCTTTAGTGATTGCTTCTTTGACTTGTTCTGCGTTAGCTGGATCAATTCTTATTCTTCCAACTCCAACTTTAGCTACTTTGGATGCCAAGGTTTTTTGCATATCTAGTTTCATTTCTTAGGTGCCTCCTTTTTTGGTTTTGATTGTTTTGGCTTTGATTTGGGTTTTTCTTTCTTTTCTTCTTTCGGTTTTGATTCAGACTTCTTTCCTGCGGACTTGTCCGCAGTCTCTTCTTTCGCTTTCGCTTCAGAAGATTTGTCTTTCTTCTCTTCCTTTTTGTCTTTCTTTTCCTTAGCTTCTTCAGCCTTCTTTGCTTTTGCAGTCTTCTTTGTCTTTACTTCTGTTCTCTTTTTCTTTCTTGCTGCCAAACCTGTTTCTATTTCCTTGATTTTTTCGTCAATCATTGGGAAATTTGAAATGTTTACCTTTATCTTCTTTGCTTCTTGAAGAATTGCAAGTCTCTTTCGGTTTCCAAGAGTTCTTGGAATTAGTGCAATTTGATCTTTAGTGATATTCTTTAATTCTTCTGGACTTGTGATTGCAACTTCTAGTAATCCACTTCTTAGTCTTCCTCGCAATAGTCTTGGAGTTCTATATCCAACTTTTACAATTGCGTTGTATCCTTTTCTTTGTCGTCTCATCTTTGAGTGAACTCCTCGCGGTTTTCTCCAGCCCGTTCTGCTCAATCTTGCTTTGACGTGAGCTTCCTGTCTACGGAACTTAGGCATTTTTTTCTTCATTGCAATCTTTTGTGTAATTAGTTCTTTCATAGTACTTTACCTGCCTTTTCAATTATGAATATTCCGTCTTGGAAAACTCTTCGGTCTCTTCGTGTGACTCGAGTAAGTTGTTCCATTCGAGTTGCGGTCATTCCTACAAGTTCGATATCTCTTGAGGATAGCTCTACAATATCTCCGTTGATTTTTACTTCAACTCCTTGTGGAATTTCTGCTTTACGAATCTTTTTTCCTCCAAGAAAGTTTTTCAATTCAAAGCTGTTTCCTTCTAATTTTGAAGTCATTGGAAAGTGAACTGATGTGATTTTTAGCTTGTATACAAATGGTTCTTCCAAACCTCTTTGCATGTTCTTCAAGTGTGCTGCGAAGGATCCTACAACTGCTCGTACCTTTGCGCTTGAAGACTTTCCTGTAATTACAATTTCATCTCCTTCTTGTTTGAATGTAATTAATGCTACCGGATACTCTCTTGATAGTGTCGCATCTCCTTTAGATAGAGTTACTTGTTTGTTGTCAACATTTACATTTACTCCTTCATTTAATGGAACTCTTGATTCTGGTTTTATCTTTTCACCGAAAGGCATTGGAACGACCTTTTTACCCTTACGGTACTTTAGGACTGGCTTGAATTTTCCTTGATGTCTAAAGTGTGTTCCTTGGACTCGAGTTCTTCTTGTTGTTGACATTTTAGTGAACGTATGCGATTAATACTCCTCCCTTGTTTGTTTCCTTTGATTTGATGTGTGTGATTATTCCGTCTGTTGTTGAAATGAACATTCTTCCGAAGTCCTTTGCTGGAAGATATCTCTTCTCGAACTTCTCATACGTGTCCATCTTGACTGAGAATCTTGGTTTGATTGCTCCGATTTTGTTAATCTTTCCATTCAATTGAACGGTTGTAACAGTTCCTCGAGCCGTGTTTTCAGATTTGAAATCTTTAATGTATCCTTCTTCCTTAAGCAAAGTCATGATTCTTGTAATTACTTTTGAAGATGGGTAAAGTGTTACTTCCGGCTTTCCTCTTGCTGCTGCGTTGTTTATTTTTGACAATGCCTGTGCAAGTATATCATTCATCATTTTATCTGTATTTTACAAAGCCTAGGTCTTGAGCTACTTCTCTGAAACATCTTCGACAGATGTGCAAACCATATCGGCCAATTTTTCCTCCTTTTCTTCCACCGCACCGAGTACAACGAGATAGATTCTTACCATAAGCTCTCTTTTTGATAGAGTTGTTTCTAAGGACTTTTCGCTTTCTTGTCTTTGAGAAAGACATTTTCTTTACTCCCGGTAATTTCATTCTACTATCGCTCCCAATTTCTCTTTTGCAAAGTTAATTGCATCTTCTTTTGTGATTCGGTGTGAGTTTGATATTTTTGCTGGTGCTAATTTTCGAGTCTTTACTCTGAAGCCTGGTCGCTTCAAAGTTACTGAAACATTTAATCCAATAATTCCAATCTTTGGATCGTATTTTACATCTGGAATGTTGATGTATTCTGAGATTCCAAAACTGAATCCGTTTTCATTGAATTTCTTTGCTGGAACTTCCATGCTTGCTGCTTTCAATAATCTCTTAAGCAGTTCTTCGGTTCCGTTTCTGATTGTGACTCTTGATCCAATTGCTAAACCTGGTCTAAGTTTCCATGCTGCAATTCTCTGTTTTGCTAGTGCTTGAACTGCTTTCATTCCTGAAATGTTTGAAAGTAGAGCGACCCCTTTTTCTACTTGTTTTGGATCTGGACCTGAACCAATGTTCAAAGTGATTTTTTCTATTCTTATTTCTTGCATTGGGTTATTCTTAGTTTGAGTTTTTGCTGCTGCTTCTGCCATTTTAGTTTACTGTAATTGAGGCTTTCTTTGTTCCAACTGTAATTAAGTTGTTCAAAGAACTTTCAATTGTCTCCTTTCCTAATGTTAAGACTGCAATCTTCTGTCTTCGAAGTATTCCTGTTTCTTTTAAAGATTTTAATGTTGCTGAGTGTCCTGCTCTCTTACCTCGAACGAAGTAAACTTGTGCGCCATTGCTGAATCCAAAGTTTTCTGTTATTTTCTTCTTCTTCAAATCGAACAATACTGATTCTCCAACTTTGATTTTTGTCTTTGAATCAGTCAAAACATTCCATCCGTTTGAGAGGTTGATTTGAAGTTTTCCGCCTTTGATTGATGTCTTTTCATTTACTTGAAGTAATAGAGTGTTAGCTTCTTTATCTGAAATTTCAGACACTTGAAGTTTTCCAAGAGTTGTTAGAACAACTCGGTAATTTTTCTTGATTGTTGGAAATGAAATTACGTCGAACAATCCAACTGGGAATTTTGTGTCTCTGTAAAGTTTTCCATTAACCAATATTTGTTTTGTATTGATTAAATACTTCAGTTCTCGTTGGTTTTCAATCATACCAACTACGTCTCGAAGTAGTACAACTAGTGGAATTCCTTCTACTTTTGTTCTTGGACCTGGAGTTGGTTTTGCAATCCATTTGGATGCCTTACGTGCAACTTGCCAAGGTTTTGGTGCTGCCAGTCTGGATACGTGTCTTTGTTTGCTCATTTTCTAGCTAGTGCCTCCTTTCTTTTTTTGTCTGAAAGTATTGGTGTGATTATTACAACATTTGATGGGTGAATCGGATACGGTGCTGTTTGACCATTTGCTTTTACTTGGTGTGCGCCATCTACATAAATTCTGGTTTTCTTTGTGTTGATTTCAGTTATCTTTCCCATCTTTCCTTTGAATTGTCCCCTTAGGATTTTTACTGTGTCACCTTTTCTTACTACTAGGCTTTTCTTTTTGTGTTCTGTTCTAAGAGCCTTACTTAAAGGTGAAGCTAGAAATTTTCTCTTGATGTGTGTTGGTGCGTTGAATACGAATTTTCTTTGCTTTCTAGGTTGAACGCTTGTACTCCAACTTTTACTCCATCGATTTTTCATTATAGTAATATGCTTGCCAACTTGCCAACTTGTGACCATCGCAAGGCTACCTCCTTAGCTACTGGACCTTTAATGACTGTTCCCTTTGGTGTTCCCAGTCGGACATCCTTTAGTATGACTGCTGCGTTATCTTCAAATGAAACTCTCATTCCATCTGGTCGCGCATATTCTTTCTTTTGTCTGATGATTACTGCTTGCACAACTTTGTGTCTCATTTCGAGATCTCCCGTTACAACTGATCCTGTAATCATATCTCCAACTGCCGCAGTTGCTAACTTTCGTGTTCTTGATTTGAAACCTTTTACACTGATGACTCTCATTGAACGTGCTCCGGAATTGTCTGCAACATTTATTACTGCGCCAATTGGAATTCCACGAACTGCTTTTACTTTTATTGGTTTCATTTTCCTGCTCCCATGTTTTCGATAACTATGAATTTCTTAGTCTTACTCAACGGTCGGCACTCAGCAATTCGAACTGTGTCGCCTACTTGTGCATTAATTTCAGCTGGATTGTGTGCTTTGACTCGAGATCTTTCTGTTTGATATCTCTCGTACTTGTAAAGATAAGATCTTCGTTCCCACTCAACATTTACTGTCTTTGACATCTTTGCCGAGATAACTTTTCCAACAAAAGTTCTTCCTCGAGTTGGTGAGATTGTTCTCATTTGATTATTAGATGCTTCTTTCTTTGGTGCTGCCTTCTTTGTAGGTTTCTTTGCTTTTGGTTTCTCAGTTTTTGCCATTTTATTTCTTTATTCGCTCCCACGGACGTCCGACCAATTCAGTTCCTTGAACTTCAACTTTTGCTTCTTTCAAATTGAACTCGAAAGTTGCAAGTCGCTTAAGGATTTTTTTGTCGTCTTTGTCTGTTCGTATAGTGAGTGTTTGTTGGGTTTCGTCGATGACTTTTCCTTGAATATTTTTTGACAGTGGGTTAAGTGCTTTTGAAACTCTTACGTCGAGTCCAATTAACTCATGTCTCAATATGTTTTGTGGTGTTATCATCTTACGTCAATACCTTCCTCTGGATATCCCATCTTGATTAAAGCTGCCTTTGCACGCTCGCGTTGGTCTCCTTGAAGTTCGATAGATCGTCCTTTCAAGGTTCCGCCTGTTGCAAGCCGGGACTTAAGATCTTTTGCCAAGGCTTTCATGTCTACTGAAGAGTCAAAACCTTCAATGACTGTCATTGCTTTTCCAAATCTTCGCCGATCGACTCGAATTCGAACGGATTGCTTCTCTTTGGAGATGTTTTCAATGACTCCAAGATCTTTAGGCAAACCTGTTAATGGGTCTATATCACTCATTATTTGCTAGTTACCTCCTCTTTGTTTACTGTAAGGATTCTTGCGATTGTTCGCTTGATTTCCTTAATTCTTCCTGAGTTTTCAGGCACGCGTCCTGATGCTTTTTGGGAATATAATTTTGCGAGTTCTCTTTTTAAATCCGCCATACTTGCTTCTCTATCTTTTGCTTTCTTTTCTCTGACTTCTTTCACTCTAAGGATTGCCATTATTTCTTAGCCTCCTTCTTTTTTACTGGTGATTTTTTAGTTGTAGCTTTCGCTTTAGAAGCTTCTTTTACTTCTTCAGCTTTTTCTTCAGCTGGAGCTTCTTCTTTGATTTCTTCAACTGCTGGTGCTTCAGCTTTCTCTGTGGTTCCGTTTGCTTCCAAAATTGTAATCTTGTCTGGAAGAGGTGTGTCTGCATGCATTATTGTAACTGAGATTCCGACTGTTCCTTTCTTAAGGACTGCATCAGCATGAGCCTTGTCTAGCAAATTGTCTGAAATGAATCCGCACTTCTTCATGTAACCGTCGTAGAATCTCCATTTTCTTGAACGTGCTCCGGGAATTGGACCATCAATAACAATTTCTACTCCAAGTGCTCCAGAACTCATAATTCTTCCAAGTTCTCTGTAACCAATTCCTTTGAATCGTGAAGGTCCAAATCTTTCAAGTTCGGATGCAATCTTTGTTGCTACAACTGCCGCACTTGTGTAAGCGTCAGGTATCTCTGAAGTTTCTATTTGTGGATTTTCAAGTTTGAATTTATTCTTTAATTTGTTTGTTAATTCTTTAATTGTGGAACCGCCTCGTCCAATAATGATTCCTGGTCGAGTTGTACTGATTATGATTCGTTCACCCAGTGGAGTCTTTTCTAAGGTAATGTTTCCGATTTCTGCTCCTTTATTGAAGTTTTCTCCGATAGCTTCCTTTATCCTGAGTTGCTTCATTCGCTCCTTGATGAATTCTCGTTCAATCATTTCTTTTCCTCCTTCTTTGGTGATTCTGATTTAGGTTTTGCGGACTTGTCCGCAGTCTTTTCTTCTGCTTTCGCTTCAGAAGATTTTTCGGCTGGCTTTGGTGTTGGCTTTTTCTTTTCAACCTTTGGTGTTGCAACGAACTCTACGTGTGTTGTTCTCTTGATACCTTGTATTCTTCCATATCGGTGTCTCTTTGCAGTCATGTTTGCTGCAGAGTGAACTAAGATTAATTCTCCAGTCAATCCTTTGTTTTCGGCGTTTGCTTTAAGAGATTCAAGCAATGGAATTATGTATCTTGCTGCCTTTTCTGGGAATCGTCCTGATGCGAAATCTCCTTTTCGGTGAGGTGTGTCTCGGTTGTACCGTTTGTACGGCACAGGAGTTTTCAACTTTTGAACATCTTGTAGCAATGCGATTGCTTTGTCTACCGGTCTTCCTCGAATGTGATTTGTAACTTCGTATGCAATCTTCTTTGATACTGGCAAGTTTCTTCCGATTACTTTAGCCATCGTTTTTCCATCATATGCCTGCATACTAATTCCTTTTGTCATTATTTCTTACCTTGGTGCTTGGAACTCTTTGTAGCTCCTACTCCTGTTCCTTTGTGAGATGCAATCTTTCGAGTTTGAACGAATTCTCCGAAATAGTAACCAAGCATTTCTTCGTTAACCATTACTGGAACAAATTTTCGTCCATTGTAAACTTCGATTGTTTTCCCGACCATGTTTGGAGTGATTATGATGTCTCTTCGATGAGTTCTCAATTTTGGTTTTCCTTTTTCTAGCTTTTCCATGAATTTTGTTTGGTGTTCTGGAACTCCTCTTCGAATTGATCGTCTCTTTCGTGATTTCAATAGTTCAGCGAATTGCTTTATGTCAAGCTGTTGAAGCTCTTCAATTGTCTTTCCTCTGAATTTGAATATTTTTTCTACCATTTTACTTCTTCTTTCCTGTTCGTCTTGCTGCGATGTGTCCTACCTTCTTACCTGGTGGTAAGTTTCGTGGAACTGTTGTGGAATATTTACCCATACCCATTTGCTTTGGTCGGGTTCCACCGTGTGGGTGATCTACTGCATTCATTGCTGCGCCTCGAACTTTTGGATATTTTAATCCACGAGCCTTCATTGCGTAGAACTTGTTTCCAGCTCTTACAAAAGGCTTGTTGGTTCGTCCACCGCCTGCGATTGTTCCAACTGTTGCAAAACAATTCTCGTTAAGGACCAGTTTCTTCTTTGAAGGAAGTTTTACGGCAATTCCTTTTCCTTCTTTTCCAATAACTTGCGCAGCTGTTCCGGAAGTTCTTACATATTTACCTCCGTCGCCTGGAACTCTTTCAAGGTTGAAAACCATTGTTCCTGCTGGCAAATCTTTGAGCATCATTACATTTCCATTTGATAGGTTTGTGTCTCCTACGGAAATGTTTTGTCCTACACGCACTCCAAATGGTGCAGGCATTAGAGCCAATTCTCCGTTTGTGTATTCAACAACCATTAGTGGGCTGTTGTGCATTACTGATTGAGTTAAATCGATAATTCTTCCGTGAAGTACTTCTCCAGTGTTTGAAGGATAGCTTAATCTTCCTAGAGCTCGGTGGCTAGGTGTCCGATGAATGGAACCTTTTCCTCGTCTTTGTTGTCTTAATCTCTTACCCATTTTATATTAGTCCTAGCTTCGATGTTACATCAACTGCTAGTGTTGATGGATCAAGCTTTACGTAGGCCTTTTTAACTCCTTTCATGTCGTTTAGAGTTCGTACGTTTGATACTTTTACTTTGTACTCCTTTTCGATTGCCCACTTGATTTGTGATTTAGTTGCTGCCTTTGCAACTGCGAATATTAGTGTGTTTTCTGCTTCGATTGCTCGAACCGCTTTTTCTGTTGCTAACGGATACTTCAAGATGTCGAATACTTGATTGCCTTTCATTTTAGTTGAATAGGTTTTCCTCCTTTAGTTTCTTGATTGCGTCTGAACTCCAGACGGTTGTTCTTCCAGTTTGTCCACCCGGTGCAAGCAGTTCTGCATTCAAATTATTTACAACCGCTACATCAATTCCTGCAAGATTTTCTGCTGCAATCATTGCTGGGCATGCTTTGCTGAATATCATTAGAGGTCCGACTTTTGTTTTGTATTTTCGTCCTCTTCGAGTTCCAACGCCTGCTCGAACTTTCTTTGATTTTGCTCTGACTAATTCTTTGTCAAGTTTGTTTGAATTTAATGAATTTTGAACGTCTTTTGTTTTGTTCAAAGCTTCAAGTTTTGCATCAATTACTACATATTTTGAAGCTGCGATTGCAGAACGAATTGCTTTTCTTCGTTCCTTCTTGTTGATTTTTACTAATACATTCTTATCTGCGGTTGGTGCGAATGCTTTTCGCCCACCAATTGCGTTTGATACGAATGCTCCAATCCATCTGAATTGACTTCCTCGTGTCCACAAGTGCTTTCTTCGGATTCGGGAAATTCCTTTACCATAAGTTGTCTTGAACTTCTTTCTTCGTTTTGGAGTTGTGTAACCTTGTCTCTTACCCGCCATTGGATCGTGTCCGTAAGCTTGTCTTCGACTTAGTTGAAGAGCTTGAACTGCCTTTCTAATCAGGTCTTCTCGAAGCGGTTCAACAAAATGGATAGGTAATTCTATATCAGATGTTTTTCCACCGTTGACTCTAAATACTTCTGTCTTTTTCATTATCTTTGTTGTGCAATTGTAGAGATTTCTACATTGTCAAGTGCTGGGAAGACGTTTGCTCGTCTTCGCTTTGCGAATGTTAATCTTACAAGTCTCTTTTTTGGACCTGGAAGGCTTCCAGAGATTAGTGCGTATTTGCCCTTTACTTCTCCGTATTTTACAAATCCACCTGTTGGCGTTACTGGTGTTTCTTCAGCATTTCCAATCTTCAAAATTTGCTTGCTGAATTCAGTTCGATTGTGATATCCCATCTGTCCTGGATGAGGAACTCTCCAAGTTTTAGCCATCCAGTTACCTAGTGTAGCTACTTTTCTTCGTCCGTCGCTGTGAGATTTTCTGTGTAAGATGGATACTCCGAATCTCTTAACAGAACCTTGGAATCCTTTTCCAGTTGTTACTGCGTGAACATCAATTAATTGTGATTCTGGGAAGATGTCTTCAATTTGAACTTCAGTTCCTAGAATTGATTTTGCGTATTCGAATTGTGCGTTGACGTCTTTTCCACCAATTGCTAATTCCATTACGTCTGGCTTCTTCTTTGCAAGTGCTGTTGCGCTTGGATTTGTGTAAGCAAGAACTCTGACTTCGGAAGCTTTTGGTAAAAGTTCTGCTAGCTTTTCTGGATTTGCTCGCTTCTTTGGCAAGTCCAATCTCTTTGCTAGTTTCAGATCAAGATTGTCTGCAAATGATTCTGCAATTACTTTTTTGCCGTAATTGTCAGATGAATATAATCGGATGTTGAAGATGTTAAGAGAAGGTGTCTCAAGGACAGTGACAGGAACTCGAATTTCCTCGCCTTTTGTTGGAGATTTTGGTCGGTTGTCAACAAAATTGATGTGGGTCATACCAGCCTTATAGCCAGCAAAACCTAAGAGCTTTACGTCAGCTATTCGATTCCAAGATCGAATTCGAGGAGTTTCTCGATTAGCTTTCTTTCTATGCCAATACTGTAGGCTACCTCGTCTTGGTCTTCGTCTGAAACCTGCTGAACTTCCCATTTTTTACTTACTCGCTTGTAAGGTTGTGTTTTTAAACCTTATGTTGTGTGGTTTTGAGAGTTTCGTAGTCTTCAATAATCTTGCTTTCGCGACAGAATTCTAGATACAATGTAGGGGTAATAAAGGTTGTATTGATGTGTTTATATAAGTTTTGGTTAGTTATTTTAGAAAATTGGGAAAATGTACACTTCGACGTATGCTGCTATTAGTATTATAATCATTCCTCCAACGGTTAGAACTGCTGCGTCTTGAATTACATGCTTGAAATTCTTTGAACCGGCCTCGTGATTCTCAATTCCCGCTGAGAGTATTCCTCCAGCAATGGATGCTGCGAAGAATCCAAGAAATTCTAAGCTTGCGTGAGGTAAAAATTTCCACAAGTTTGCGCCTTGGGATGCTAAGAAAACTCCTAGAACTGAAGCATTCCAAGTTAGTATCATTAGTGCTCCCGCACCGTAAATTAATGAGAGAATTAATGCCAAGATTACTATCTTCAAATTGTTGAATAATATTGCGTAAAAGTGATTTTGGTTTGCAAAGCTTCCTAGAACTGATGAAAATACTCCGAATTGGTTTCCGAACAAAGCGTTATGCATTTGGTCGGGGAGGAATAACGCTCCAACAAAATATGTTAGGAAAATTCCCGCATAGAAAAAGAAGAAATATTCCATTGCATATTTGTTTCTAGAAAGCATTTGTCGGATGTTGTGTGATGTTTTTTCTGCTCGCTCTTCTTGAATCATCAGAGTTCTAAAGAACGGAACTGCTGCTATGAGTATAAAGAATATTGATGCTAAAGATGCATCTTGGGGAAATAGATTATATCCAATAGTTAATCCAATAACTGTGATAATTACTCCAAATAGAGTTGATTTGAGGTAGCTATTCCGGTAATGATCTGGTGAAATTAATTTTTCAAGTACCATTTATTTTGTTTATATGTTGTCGATTATGTCGGGAATTCCGTTTCCATTGGTGTCTGGACAGTTTCTGAAATCTCCTCCAAGAGTTTTATCAGTTATCCAATTTAATACAACTAATCCTTCTGATGCTGGATCTGAAACTGGATCTCCAAGTCTGCTTGGTGACGTGATTGTGGTTTTGGAATCATCTCTTGCTGAGATTGTAACAGTTTGTGTTGAACTTCCCACATGACTGTGCCTAGACTCTTCAACTGTAAGTGTGACTTCATATGTTCCGGGTGTTGTGTATATGTGCGAGGCTAAATTGAGATTTGCCATTTTGCCGGATTTTGAAAGTGTGTATCCGTCACCGAAATCCCAACTGTAAGCGATTATCTTAGCTCCAACATCTGGGACTGTTGATGCTGAACCATCAAATTGTACTGGTGTTCCAACAACGCCCGGATTGGGAGTTATTGTGAATTCTGCTACTGGCGGTTTATAGAATCTATCGAAGCCCACTATATGTGATGTACCACTAAGTAAATTCACTGCTCTTACGGTCTCCACAATATCACTAGTTCCATCTGAGTTTGAGTCTAGAAATAAATTTGGACATTCGATTTGGTCTGATATACTGTCACCATCGTGATCTGAGCCTGGAAGAAATGTTGCTAGGGCAAAGTCTGCTGGATCGCCATATGCTTCGTGATCTTGAATATCAAAAAACTGTCCTGTGGGTTTAAAGCTTAGTACTAGTAATAAAACTGCTAAGACTGCTATGCCGATTATGGAATATCTGAGAATATTGTTAGATTGCTTGGCTTTTTTGCGTGCGGCCATTGCTTCTTAATGGGCTTTGATAAATATAAAGATTTCCTAGAAACGCTGGGAGAGGGATTCGAACCCCCAACTCCCGAAGGAACCGGCTCTCAAGGCCGGCGCAATACCGGATTATGCGATCCCAGCGTAGATTTCGATATTTTCGACCATTTAAAAGCCTTATTACGAAGTTAAATTAGCCGTTTCAGTTTTCTGAAAATTCGCTTGTAAATTCTGTCCTTTTTGATATGTCCGTGACCCATATTATATCTGAGCAGTTTTTCAGCAATACCTCTCTTTGGTCCTCGGCCTTTGGCTATGAAAAATAGTGCCGCCAAGATATATCTAATAGTTACCCACAAAGAGCCTTCTGTGTTCAATCTTCGGGTTGAAACGATTAATTTCTTAGACTTTAGAACTCTAAATCTGAAACGCAATCTTCTGCCTCGAACCATGAATGTTGTATCTTCTCCTAAGAAAATATCTGGATCAAATCCGCCAATTTTGCTAAAGACTTTCTTGCTACAAATTATGCAATGACCAAAGGCCGCAGGAAAGGGCGTAAATTGGAGAAATACTAAACTTCGGTTCATAAACGCATGGAAACTTCTGTTCTTTAGTCGTCTATCTGTAGGAATTGATTTGACTGTACCTATTGAGAGCCGCCTTCTTTTTAATTCTGTAAGAGTTGATCGAATAAAATCTCTATCCGGATAGACATCAGAGTCAAAAAAATAAATATATTTTCCGCGGGCTTTTTTAGCACCTAAATTTCTGCCAACCGCAACACCTTTCTTTTTGGTTGAAATGAATATCAAATCTATGCCTCGCTTTTTGAATTTGGAGGTTCTGAATTCTACAACTGTTTTTGTTTTGTCAGTTGAATTTCCGTCGGAAACTATGACTTCAAAATCTTTGAATGATTGATTGGAAAGTCGGTCGAGAACCTTTCCAATATACTTCTCTTCGTTCTTTGTCGGTATGACTACAGATACTTCAACCACATAATACGTTCAAAAACAAGATATAAATACCTGCTGAATAAAGTTTGAACATGAAACTTGGAGTGTTGTTTTCTGGTGGAAAAGATAGTACTTTAGCTATGCATTTGGCTAAAAAATATCATGAGATTTCTTGTTTATTGTCTATGAAATCTGAAAATGATGAGAGTTATATGTTTCACACTCCGAATATTGGTATTACTGAGTTACAAGCTGAGGCGTTAGACATTCCTTTGCTGACTGGTTTTACTGCGGGAGAGAAAGAGGCTGAGCTTTCTGACTTGAAAGCCTTGATTGAAAACGCAGTTGATTTATTTGGAATTGAAGGTATAGTTACTGGTGCGGTTGGCTCAGTTTATCAAGCATCTCGAGTTCAGAAAATTTGCGCAGAACTTGGACTTTGGTGCTTTAATCCTCTTTGGCAATTTAATCAGATTGAATTGTTGGAAAAATTGGTTCGAGAAAAATATGAAGTTATTATTTCTTCAATCGCCGCTTATCCTCTTGATCAGCACTGGCTTGGACGGAAGATTGATGCTAAAGCAATTTCTGAATTGAAAGCTTTGCAAGATAAATACAAAGTTCATCCTGCTGGCGAAGGTGGAGAATTTGAGAGTTTGGTTTTGAACGCTCCGATGTTTAAACATAAAATTAAGGTTGTGGAATATGAAAAGGAATACGAAAATCATGCTGGAGTGTTTATTGTTAAGGAGGCAGATTTGAAGTGAAAGTATTAATTGTTTCAACTTGCTCAGAGAAATTAAGTGAGCGAGAATTTGTAAATCCAATTGTTAATTTGATTGGGAAGAACGTTGAGTATGAACTTGCAAATATTTCTGATGCTGAGAAAAAATCTATTGGTGTTGATAAAATAATTATTTGCGGAACTGCTGTTGCGGATAATGAATATCTTTCGAATAATTTTGAATGGTTGAAGGATTTTGACAAGCCAGTTCTTGGAATTTGTTCAGGAATTCAGATTATCGCCAAAACTTTTGGTGGTGAAATTGTTCCGAAAAAAGAGATTGGAATGGTTGAAGTTAAAGGTAATTTGTTTGGACAGAAGAACTTCAAAGCTTATGCTCTGCACACAAATGGAATTTCTAAATTGTCTGAGTTTAAGATTTTAGCGCGGAGCAAGAAAAGTGTTCAGGCAATCAAGCATAAATCCAAGGAAATTTATGGAGTTATGTTTCACCCGGAAGTTAGAAATGACTGGGTTATTTCTGAATTCATAAAAGCTTGAATTCTTTGATTATTTTGTCGATTTTTACTGCTGAATCTGGTCCGATTGCTAAACAAGTTTTGCTTCCTGGCGGAATCTCAGTTCTTCCTGCATCTCTAATTAATGCTGTGATTAATTTTTCCTTCTTTGCGTTTCGATGAGCTTGGAGTAGTGTTTTTAGATCTGGACATTTCAAAACTACTTTAGTCATTCCTGCTTTTTTCCATGAAGCGAATTCTTTTCTATTTATAGAAAGTAGTGATGCTTCGACGCTCGCATGTGCAACTTGAGCTGCGATTTTTCCACGACTCATTCCAAGTTCCATGTTGACAAGAATTGCTTGCTTTAATTCGACCATAATTTTTACTATATTTTGAAGTTTATATGTTTTGGGAAGATATTTATTTGAGTAGCTGAAGTTTCTATATGGCTAAACGTCGCAGAAAATCTTCGAAGAGAAAGTTTAATTTAGCGTCGTTGAATTTTGATGTGGAGATGCAGCCGATTTTGCTTTCTGCAATATTTTTTGGTTTCGCAATTTCATATTCGCAATTTTCTAAAGCTGTTAGTATTTCGTCTGCGCTAACTAGTTTTGTTTTAGCTGTCGCAGTTTCTTATATATTCTTGTTTTTTGTTTACAAGCTGTTCAGCAAATTTTTATTCTACAAAAATGCTGAGATGATGAAAAATCATAATCCTACAAACTATTTATTCATTATCGCTCTTGCCGTTATTACTAATGGTACAGTCCTATTTTTGGATTTGATGAATTTTGATTTAAAGTTTAAGAGAAGCTATAAACCGTTCTTGAAAGAGGGTTGGCGTTCGGGAGGAGGATATGAAACCACTTATCGAAGTGCTCTATTGGTGTCTTTGATTTTGTTTTCAGTAATTATTTCTATTATTCATAATTACTCTGAGAACATTATAACTTACTACTTAATGAAACTCCTAATTTGGACTCTTGTTTGGAGTGCAATCCCGACGGCAGTAATATTTAGCGCATTTCTCATGTTAACAGGTAGAGTATTGAAAAATGCTAGATTCATGGTGCCTGAAACTGGAGGCGCAAAAATGCTTTTTGCTAATCGTCGAATGTGGATATTCTTTGGAACGCTGTCTTTTGTATGGGGACTCGGCTTGTTAATGAATGTTGATTTGCTTGGTCTATTTATGATGTCGTTGCTTGCAGCAATAGTTATGCTGTTGTTACTTCTTGTGCTCTGGGATTTTAGAACGTCTCCTTCAAAATTCTTTTCCGGAAAAAGTGATGTTACTAAGTAAAAAGTTTCTTGTAATTTGAATAGATTTTCTGCGCAACTTCTTTTTCAGTCTTTCCTAAAATTTCAGAAATTTTTGTTATTGATTGAGTTATATTTGATGCGTCATTTCTTTCTCCAGATTTTGGTGCTAAGAAAGGTGCGTCTGTTTCAGTTAGTAGTTGGTTCAGTCCTGCTCTCTTTACTAACTTCTTGAAAGTTTTGCTTCGAACAATCATTGTTGGAATTGAGAAATAAAATCCTGCTTTAGTTGCTTCTTCTGTTGGTTCTAACTTTCCACAGAAGCAATGCATTATTACTGGGACTTTTGCTTCCTTCATTACTTCAACAGTTTCTGACTCTGCGTTTCTTGAGTGAACTATAATTGGTTTTTTAATTTTATTTGCAAGTTTGATTATTTCTCTAAGAACTTCTTTTTGTCGTTCTTGTTTCTTTTTATCTTTTGTCCAGTGATGGTCAAGTCCAACTTCACCAATTGCTACAATTTTATTTTTGTTGTCTTCAATTTGCTTTAGAATTTCTTTGAGCTCTTTGTCCGATAAACTTCCAGCTTCAGTTGGATAAACTCCTAACGCGGCATCAACAATATTGTATTTGCTTGCAAGTTTTAGAACTTCTTTGTTATCTTTTGGGTTGAGTCCATTTGTAATTACTTTCTTTACTCCGGCTTTTTCCATCCGCGAGATAGTTTCATCTATGTCTTTCTTGAAGTTCTTGTATGTGTAATGTGCATGTACGTCTACTAAGTTCATAGTGATTTCAATGTCGATTTCAGGCTTTTAAGGTCTTTTGCTTTGTTGATTTTTCCTGCGTGCGATTTTAGAAAATAAGTTGCGTGACTTTTGATTATTGAGAATCTTGTGTTGTATTTCTTGGCAAGTTCGATATATTCATTTACAAGTTTGAGCTGATTTGTTTCTTTGTATTTTCCAGTTCTTATGAAATCATTACATTGTTTGAAAATTGCTGGGTTTTTTGCTGCTGCTCGACCGAGCATTATATAGTCGCAATCAGTTGTGCTAATTAGTTGTAGTGCGTCTTCTGGAGAATTTACATCTCCATTTCCAATCACCGGTATATTGAGTTTGCTTTTCAATTTTTTGATATGATCCCAATTTGCTCCTCCGCCTCTTTTTGTTGCTGCAGTTCTTGGATGAAGAGTTACTGCTGCGCAACCAACATCTTGAGCAATTTTCCCAATTTTTAGATAGTTAATATTTTTATCTGAGTAGCCTGAACGAATTTTCGCAAAGACTGGTTTGTTTGTAGATGAAACAATCTTACTTAGAACTTTTTTAATTAGTGGAGGTTCTTCCAAAAGTATTGCTCCAACTTTTTGTCTTTGAGCTTTGCTTACTGGGCATCCTAGATTGTAATCAAAAACATCAACTTTGTCTTCAATAAATTTTACTGCTTTTTCAATTTCGTTAAGATTAGTTCCTGCAAGTTGGATTCCTATTGAACGTTCTCGCTTTCTATCAATATTTACTTTGTCTATTCCTCTTGCCAGCGGTGCTGCATAAGTCATTTCAGTGAATACTAATCCTGCACCGTATTTGTAACACATTATTCTGAACGCAGTGTCTGAAACCTTTACCATTGGTGCTGCAAAGAAACGTGATTTGAACTTCATTTTTCCAAGACGACTATTTGTCGCGTCAGGCCTCCATGAACATACCAGTCAAACTTTCCTAATCGTTTGAATTCTTGAGGGATTAATCCAGGAATTTTTAGTTTGCTTGGAATTATTATTACAAGCCTTCCGTTCTTTTTCAGAACTTTATGTGCTTCCTTCATGAAGGTTCGGAAAAGATTTCTCAAGTTTTTGTCTGAAGTTGTTGAAGATTGTCCGTATGGCGGATCGCAAACAATTGCTTCAACTGAATTTTTCCTTAAGTGTTTTGAGAGTTCTGTTGCATCGGCTTTGAATATTTTCTTTGGTTTTATTTTGTAATGCTTGAGATTTGTTTTGGTTTTTTTGAGCATTCGACTGTCATAATCTGAACCGCTAACTTTGATTCCCAACACTCCTGCCTCAATAAGCGTTGCTCCGATTCCGCAAAAAGGATCAAGAAGCTCTTTCTTTGATCCAGTTAAGTTTACTAGCATTCGAGCCATTTTTGGCTTCATTCCTGTTGGATGAAATGCTGGGCGCGCAGTTGGTTCTCTGAGTTTGTAACGGCCTTGCTGAAACTCCCAAACTTTATTTCCATTTCTGTAGATTTTCTTTATTAGTGCTGAACGATTTGCAATTTCTCTGAGTTTCTTAGGGGATTGTTTTAAATCGCATGTTGCTATTTTTCCTCGACGTGAACATTTGGTTTTGAAAAGAGTCTCGACCTCAAATTTTGAGAGATTTAAATTTTCGCCAGATAGCTTGAACGTGTAAATCATAATTAAAAGGGTTTGAGAGAGTTTTATCTCTTTCGTTTTCTTTTTGGGGCCACTGCTTTTCTTATTGTTTTGTCAAGAGCTTCAATTCTCCTTTCAAGTCTTACAATATATCTTAGTCCCCAGATTACTCCGATTAATAGACCGATTATTGCTGCAAAAAGAATGAATTCGTCAGGTGTGACTGCCATATTTGTGTATATGTTCAATCATATAAATAAGTTTTGTCTAATAAGGTTGTATTGAACCTGAAAGATCGTCTTCCGCGCCCACTTCCTCTTCTTCTGCTCTCGCCATTGATGCTCGATAGACTTTTGCGATTCCTGGAGTGACTACAAGCCAGTGTTCTCCAAATGCTGCAATATCTCCGTCATTTGCTTCAATTGTCTTTTTCAGCTTGTCAATTGCTCGCTTTAATCCAATTGAATCTTTGTCTTTCAATGGAAGCATATTAATTAATCCAATAGTGTATCCTTCTCGAATTGAATCAAGAATTTCTTTTACTGATTCAAAATCGTGTAGTCTAAAAGTTCTGACCAGTATTTTTGGAGCATGTTTTTTTCGTGCCTCTTGGCTTAGTTCAACATAATCTTCAGTTAAAATCACGTCGCCAGGATTCCTTAGAATTTTCCCGAATCTACTCCTTAAATTATTTATTGGCATACGGTTTTTTATTACTGTCCAATTATAAAGTTTTAGATGTTTTGATAAATAAAGAAAATTAGCTTTGTACTTCTTCCAAAGCACTTGAGAGGTTCCAAATCTGTGTTCTTGAGAAGGATTGTAGGTTTGGATCTTCAGATAAGTTTGAAATTTTTTCCCTCGCTTCGTCTAAAATTACGCTAACATCTCGAGAGTTATCTTGCAAACTTCCCTTAACTTCAATTAGAATATTTTTTATGTTTCTCGGTATTCCTTGCTCTTCGCAGATTTCATCGATGAGCTCAATTGCCTCATTTAGACTTGTCATTTTGTAAACCTTCAGTTACTTCTTTTTGTAATTCTAACGCCTTATTTTTTAACTTTTCTTCTTGTGTGCCGATAGTCTTCAAATGCTTGCTGATTTCCTTTTTTTGTGTTTCCAGCTCTTTTTTCAAAATTTTAGCATCTTTTTCCAAAATAACGTTTCCAGTCAGGGAGAACACTTTTCCCTTAGCTTTTGATACTTCCTCAGCAGAAGTTGTTATTTCTGCATTAGAAAGCTCTAATTGTTGTCTTTGTTGTGTAAAAATAGACAATCTTTGTTGTAAAACATTAAGCTCGTTTAGCTTTTCTTGGAGTATTTCCGGTTTCATTGTTTAGATTCCATACTCTCCAGACGATTGACATCAGCCCGGTAAGAGTTGAGTTAACTGCTCTGAAAGATGTTGCATCTTTCGCAGTTATGTTGATTGTGAGTTTGTTTTTTGAAGGTTTTAGTTTGTATCCTGCACGTTGTGTTTCAAAGTTTTGCTCGGGTTCGAGCGCCGCTCTGTAGGCTTCAATTAGTTCTTTTTTGCCTGTAATTTCTATTTTGGATTGAAACATTAGCGTGCTAAAGTAGGTTTTGCCTCTGCGCTCCGTTGTTTTGCTAAAACTCTTGAACTGCAGTAAGGGCAAATTACTCTGAACTTTACCTGTTCAGGTTTTACTTCTTGTGAACATTTTTGACATGTATAAGCCATTATATTACCGCCTTCTGTTCTCCAGGAGAGTAAGCTTTCCCAGTGAACTTAACTTCGCAGGATCGGCATTGCCAAATCCCTGTTGAAACTCGTCTGACATTTTTCTTCATGCAATATGGGCATTTGTGCTTTGCTCGTTGTGGAATTTCTGAAGTGAGTAATCTTTGCTTGATTCGTCTACCGTAACGTGCTCCGAAACGACCTGCTGATGCCAGTTTTCTTAGTTTCATGGTTCTTTTGTGTATGTAGCCTTTAAAAGACTTTTCAATGCGAAATGCGCCGACCGGGATTTGAACCCGGGTCACCGGCTTGGAAGGCCAGAATGATACCAGACTACACCATCGACGCGCTGGTTTTCTTCTATTATTTGAGTTTAAAAAGTTAACCTTTAAAACTTGCGTTGGCTTGATTTGTATATGAAAGTGCTGATTTGCGTAGCTCATCCAGACGATGAGGTTCTTGGGGCGGGAGGCGCTATTGCTTCATATGCTAAGAATGGTGATGAGGTAGCTTCAATTATCTTCACTTACGGTGAAAATTCTAGTTTGATAAAACCGCGCTCTCAACTCGCTCGGGAGCGGATTTCTGAGTCTACTCGGGCATGTAAAATTCTTGGAGTTAAGAATCTTCACTTCTTAGGTCTGCCTGATACTACTCTTCGTCGGGAGCGTCGAACTGAGGAAACCAAAAATAAAGTTGGACGGCTTTTGAAACAGTATAATCCTGATATCATCTTGACTCACTCAATTGATGACGGTCATCCGGCGCACATTAATGTTGCTAAGCTTGTTAAAAAACAAGTTAAGTCTCGAAGATTAAAGTCTCGAATTTATACTTTTAATAATTGGTCTCCAATTCGGCACAAAAATTTGAGAAAGCCAAAATTGGTTATTAACACCAGCAAGGTTTTTGGGAAAAAGAGACGGGCACTTAAAGAGTTCAAGAGTCAAACTAAGACTTTAGGTTGGAGTTATAATGTTGCTCTAACTTTTGTTAAGGATTATTGGAACGGTGTTCGTCACGGAACTACGACTGCGGAGGTATTTTACAAATGGTGAAGAAAAAAATTCTATTTGTTTCAGATACTTTCTATCCGCGAGTTGATGGAATTGTTCGGTTTATGGAAGAAACTTACAAACATCTGAAAAAAGATTTTGATATTAAGTTCTTGGTTCCGCGACTTAAAGGAGGGCGGAAAATGATTGCTTCGCGGAAGATGAAAGTCATTTACACTCCGACGTTTAATTTTACAATTGCAGAATTTAAGCCGGGAAGACCCGTTAGTAAAACAATTAGTGATGCTGTCGATTGGGCAGATGTTGTTTTTGTAAATACGCCCGGCGGACCTTTGGGTGCAAGCGCAGTTTATACTGCGAGTGGTAAAAAGAAATTAATTGGTTATGCTCATACAATCGACTGGGAACTTTTTCCTTTTGCGATTGGTCGGAAAAGTGTTGGAAGACTTTTGAAACCTTTGTTCAGAAGAATTTATTCAAGAATAGATATTATTCTTGCTCCAGACAAATCAATTGTTACAAAATATAAGAGGGCGGGAATTAAATCTAAATTTAAAATTGTTCCGTTAAATGCGGACCAGACTCGCTTCAAAGAAAATTTGTTTGACCGTTTGCGAGTTCGGAAAGATTTGGGAATTGTAGGAGATTTTGTTATTGGATTTCATGGGCGATTGAGCAAGGAAAAAAATATTGGATTGTTGGTTGATTCATTTAAACAGTTTAGAAAAAAACATCCAAGATCTTCTTTGTTAGTTTTGGGAGACGGTCCTGAGAGAAACAAAGTTAAAGGCGATGGTGTTATTTCAACTGGTTTTGTTTCTGATCCGGAAAAATATTTGCGAGCAATGGATGTTTATGTTCTTCTTTCCAAAACGGAGACTTCTGCGTTGAGTTTGATGGAAGCTATTTCAACAGGTGTTCCAGTTATAACTTCTGATGCTGGATTAATTCCAACTTATGTAACTTCTCGAAGAGGAATTGTTTTGAAAAAATCCCAACTGAAGAAAGGTTATGTTTCTAAAGCAATTGAGATGGTCTATGAATCTCCAGTTAAGTCAAAATTGAAAGCAGTTGGAGCAAAATTGTTTACTGACTCTAGAAATTGGAGCGATATTGCGAACGACTTAAAAAGAGCTTTTGAAGATTGATATTGGACCTGTAGCTCAGCTTGGATAGAGCACTTCCCTCCTAAGTAAGGAGCCAACCCTCCTTACCAACCTTCCCTTGGATAAGTTGGTGCGCCACGGAGTAAGGAAGGGGTCGAGAGTTCAAATCTCTTCAGGTCCGCTTATTCAAACCTGACTTCCAATCGATTTCTGAGTGCGTGTTTTATTTCTTTTCCAAGGCTTGACTTTTTCATTATTCTCAATGAACGACCTTTTTGTACTGGAAGTTTTGAAACTAGAATATTATTAATTACAACTGAAACTCTCTTTACTGGTGTGAAGAACATGAACTCGAAATATTTTGAATTCTCAAGCATTCGCCATCTTAATTCTGCTTTTGCGCCTTTTCTTCTTTTTTGTTTCAGTTTTTTTATTGGCATGACGACTGTTGAATCTCCGAAAGAGTAGATTTCGTATTCTAGATCCTCAGTATCAAAATCATAAATGTCAACCACTGGCCGAGCAAGATCTTTTTCTTTTAATCCGGATGGAACCTTTACTCCCATTCTTAATCCATAAACTTTTTGCACTTGACCTTCTTTGATGAAAATTACTGAGTCAACAATTGAAGGAATCATTCCAACTTCAATTTTTCCAATGAATCTTTGAATTGAGTCAATCGGATTTGATGCGTGAACAACTCCAACCATTCCTACTCCAGCGAGTCGCATATCTGCAAACAAATTGAAGTCTTCCAGATTTCTCACTTCATCGTACAAAGTGTAATCTGGCCGAGTTAGTAATAAAATATCACGAAGTTCATTGTGTGACGCTTTATTTAATGAATATTGTGTAACTGATGCCGGAAGTTGCATATCTCTTGGAGATTCCAGAGACTTGACAACTTTATCTAGCTCAGCATATTGCTTTGCAAGCGCTTGAGCGAAAGTTGATTTACCTGAACCTGGACTTCCTGCGATTAGAATTCCTTCGGCTCTATCACTAAGTCTTTTTTGAACTCTTTCAGAAAGTTGATAGTCGCTGATGTTGAGTTTCTTTACCGGTCGAACTATTGTTATTTCCCAAGCGTCTGAAAGCGGCGGTCGAGTAATTACAATTCTGTAATTTCTTATCTGCGCTATAACGTGTCCTCGTTTCGATCTTTCTAGAAAAGAGTGTTCAAGAGTTCTCGCAGCATCAACTATTTCCGAACTGATTTTTTCCAAATCTTTTTCTTTAAGTTTCTTTTTTGAAAGATCTAAGAACTCCCACTGTCCTGGCGCTCCGGCTTTAGCTCTTGGAACTGTGTCTTGCTTTAAGTGAAGAGACATGTATCCGTCTTTGAAATATTTTTCAAAGGTTAATTTCCCTCCAACTTGAACTGATTCGACATAAATTACTTTTATATCTGAGGCGAGGGCAACTTCCGCTTGGACTCTGTCGGAAGTGATAAGTGTTCCTTTCTGCTCCATTGCCAAGTTTCTTATGATTTCATCAATTGCTCCTCGCTTTGCGAGTTTTATTTGCTGTAAGGACGGACTGTCTCCCGAATAAGTTATTTTGAATTTGTGTTTCTTTGAAAGTTCTTTTAGAAGCTTGAGTTCATCAAAGCCGAGGAATCCTGTATCTTTTCCTTGGTTGGCTTGGTTTTCAAGTTCAGAAAGAAGAGCACGATGAATTATGAGTTCAGATAATTTTAATTTTTTTGCTTCGAGCTGCTCACTGATAGTTTGATTAATTACCGCACTAGTGTCTGGAATCAGCTTACTTAACTTGGCGATTTTCTTCCACCTGATTAACAAAGTCTGTCACAGTTTTTAAGGCATTCGTCGAAACTTGTAGACTGTTGTATTCAGAGTCTAGCATCTTGATGTAGAATCGGTGGAAATCTTTGTATGGTTCATTTTTGAATTTTTTGAAGTGTTGTGTTATTAGCGCCACGTTTTCAACTTGCTCGGCGTCAAATTTTGTTAAATCTTCCATTGCAAATTTGGCAGCGTCAAGAATATGTTTCATTGCTCCAACTGCAAATTCTTTTGAATCATCTTGTGAAAGCAAGTATTCTGCAAATGTTAATTTCTTTCTGGCTTCTTCAATTTTGTTGCTCAATAATATCACCTACTTTAGATACAAATTCTTGTGCCGATGTGAAATATGATTTGATGGTTTGGAGTTCTATAGATTGTGTTCCAAACTCTTGATCTGCGAGGACGTATGTATCTCCTCTTCGGAAATGAATTGAACTTGAATCAATTGTCTGCTCCATCGACACAAGTTTTTTCAGAAAGTTCAGAGTTCTTTCGTCGAACTCTCTTCGCTCCGCTACTTTTTTTCTAAAAGTTTCAACCATGAATATGAAATTTTTTGGATAAGGTTCAATGTGCTTGGATTTTCTCTCGTATTCCAGTAGAGCTTCAAGCGCATATTTTACTGCATCAATTAATTGATTGGTTACTGAAAATACAAATTTTGAATCTTTGACGATGTTATAAGTTACGAAAAGTAAATGATCAGAAGAATCTATTTCTTTTTGAGCCTTCTTAAGTAGTTCATCATAGTTCTCCATATGTCTCTTTTTTAAAATTCAGATATAAAAACTTATATATGGCTGAGAATTGGGTTTTTTAGGCCTCAGTAGCTCAGTCTGGTAGAGCACTTGATTCGTAATCAAGGAGTCGCAGGTTCAAATCCTGTCTGGGGCA
>CAYFOG010000005.1:0-35676 GCA_964344705.1 Candidatus Woesearchaeota archaeon
TTTATTTTCATGAGATCGCATCTGAGTAAGCACTCGAGCAAGTATTTGCTTACTTTAATAGTTATTGTGGCCGCAGTATCTGTTGGAGTTGATTATTCAGTCATTCAGGATTTTGAATTAAAAATTAGTGAGCTTCAGACTGAAAATCTTAATTTGAAATCTGATGTTGATGCTTTGGCTAGTGAGTTGGGTTTAACTGCTAGCGAACTTCGTAGTTCAATCGAAACTGTTGAAGCCGATTTGACAAGTACTTCTGAAAGTCTTGCTGAGTTAAGTGCGGTTTCTGGAGACTTTAGTGGCATTGTTGAAGATGCAATTCATGGTGTTGTCTCGGTTCTGACTAATGAAGGTCAAGGCTCGGGAGCGGTGTATAGTGATGATGGATATATTGTCACAAATTATCATGTAGTTGAGCGAGCATCAGATATTGATGTTCTGTTCAGCAACGGGGCTAGAGTAGATGCGGTTTTGATTGGTGCAGACACAGTTAATGATGTTGCTTTGTTAAAAGTTGGGTTGAGTGATTTACATGAACTTGATTTCGGAAACAGTAATGATGTAAAGATTGGTGAGAAAGTTGCTGCGCTTGGAAATCCTCTTGGCTTGAGTTTTACAGTAACTGAAGGAATTGTCTCTGCGAAAGACCGAGTCATTAAGACTGGTGCTGCTGGATTAATTCAAACAGATGTTGCAGTAAATCCAGGGAATTCTGGAGGTCCACTTTTGAATACAAATGGCGAAGTTATTGGAATTGTTAATGCAAAACTTCAAGGTTATGAAGGACTTGGATTTGCGATACCTTCAAACGTTGTTGTTTCAGATATCAATTTAATTTTGGCTCAGTCACCCTAGATAATTTGCTTTTTGTGTATCGTCATCAGGTTTTAGTGAATCTACGCTGACTTTGATCATCTCTTTAATTTTGTTTTCAAAATCTTCTGCTTGTTTGATTAGTGGTTTTGGATCTACTTTTAGTCCCAGATATATGTCCAGAATTCGAATTAATTCTGCTGCTGCGCGAGAATCTGGCATTTGAGAATGGGTTTCAGCGAATAAAAATGTTGAATTGACGCTTCCTCCCGTGAGCATTAATGCTCCAGTTACTCCAGTAACTGCTCCGTGTTCCAATCGCTCTGCACCCAACTTAAGAAATTCTCTTTCCGATTTGTGATCATTTGATTTTACAAAGATTTGAGAGGTTTCAGCATTATCTGGAGACACTACGCCTTCTAGACTAACTATTTGCTTAGCATTCAATAGTTTTGCAAGTTCAACTATTGCTTTTGCAACTTCCCATTCTAGACCTTTTGTTCCAGAAATTGCATGAATAAATACTAGATTTTCTTTTGGGGCATGGAAGATTTCTAGCAGTCTCCTAGTTTCTTTTCCGTGGAGAATTGCAATTGGAGGCAGTTCTGGGTTGAATAAATAGCCTATAGATTTTGCATTCAAGTGATTTAGCATAAATTCTGTGGCTATCGTTCCAACGAAACCGACGCCCGGAAAACCCTCAATTATTGTTGGTCGTTTGGGCTTTTTATCAAGAAACAGCTCCATAGTTAGAGAAGTGTTTAGTTTTTTATATAGGTTTTCTTAGCTCTGCTTGGTCGTTAGTAAAGTATTTAAATACAAAAAATCAGGGAGAATTGTCAGCGGTCACAGCAAACAGGTCACACCCGTTCCCTTTCCGAACACGGAAGTTAAGCTGTTTCACGTACTCGTCGGTACTGCCTAATGGCGGGAAAGCGGGAAAGCTGCTGGCATTTATATTCATTCAAATAAACTTTTATTCTATTAATTTACAGTTTTCTATGCAACGAGATTCAAATCGCAAGATTGCTTTGGAAAGGATTGAGATTCTTTTTGGATTGGCTGAGAAATCTGAGAATAAACTTGCAGACAGATATGTATATCTTGCTCGTAAGATTGCAATGCGATTTAATCTTAAACTTCCTGAAAACTTGAAGCGGAAGTTTTGTCACCACTGTTATATTTACTTCAAACCCGATAGAGTTACTGTTAGAACCAACGCAAAGAATAAGGCTGTTGAGTATACTTGTTCTGTGTGCGGAAAGGTGACTCGATATGGTTACGGACGAAAGAAAAATAAATAGAAGCGTTGTTTTTGCGATTGGAATTTTTCTTGGAGGATTGATTGTCAGCTTTTATGTTGGTCCGGCTTATGTTGCTTTAGCAGATTCTGGTGTTGACGGAATTGAAGTTGTAAACGATAGAGCTTATTTTGACCGAGTTTTTGAGTTGATTGATTCCGCTGATGAATCGATTCATTTGGCTATGTTTGAAATTAAATACTATGAAAAATATCCTGATTCGGAAGTTAATCAGTTAGTTGAAAAATTGATTGAAAAGAATTCTGAAGGCATTGATGTCAAGATTGTTGTGGATCAATTTTTGACAGATGAACGTGCGGTTGAAATATTGAAGAAGAGTGGTGTTGATGTTAAATGGGATTCTACATCAGTTACTACGCATAATAAATTAATGATTATCGATGGTCGAGTTGTTTTGGTTGGTTCAACTAATTGGAGCTATTATTCGTTTTCAAAAAACCACGAATCAAATGTTATTTTTCATGATAAAGAAAGTGCTGAACAGTTTGAGCGATATTTTGAAGAATTGTGGCGAAGCTAAGTTATAGTTCGTTCATTAATTTCCTTCTTGACTCGTTTCAGGAAGTCTGGCATCTTGACTCCGAAGTTTGGTTTTGATCCTCTTGGTCGAACTGCAAGAGTCTTATTTGCTTTTTCTTTTCCACCAATCACAATAATGTATGGGATTTTTTGTTTTTCTGCATCTCGAACTTTTAGTTGAACTGTTTCCGAACGATAATCTCCTTCAACTCGAATTCCTGCTGCGCGAATTCTTCGCTCAATTGTTCTTGCATAATTTTCAAGTTCGTCATTAAAGCTAATTACTTTGACTTGAGTTGGAGCCAGCCAAGTTGGAAATGCTCCGTTATAGTGCTCAATCAAAATTGAAAACATTCTTTCGAATGAACCCAAAAGTGCTCGGTGAATTATAATTGGATGTTCTTTCTTGTCTTGATTATTGATGTAAGTTGCATTCAGTCTTGGACCTAGGTTGAAATCTAATTGAATTGTTGCAAGTTGCCAGGATTTTTTGTTTGCATCTTCTGCATGGAAGTCAATTTTTGGACCGTAGAAGGCTCCATCACCTTTGTTTATTGTGAATTTCATTCTGTTCTTTTTCATAACTTCTGCTAAAATTTCTTCAGCACGATTCCATGTTGCTATATTTCCGACATATTTCTTTGGTCGGGTTGAAAGCTCGACTCGGACTTTCTTGAAACCCAGAACATCATATACATATTTTACAAGTTCAACCAAATTTGAAAGTTCTTGATCTAGTGAATCAACATTACAAAAAATATGTGCATCGTCTTGAGTTATCATTCGAACTCGTGATAATCCGGTTAATGCTCCGGATGCTTCGTTTCGATAAACTGTTGCAAATTCTGCATAACGTTTTGGTAAATCTCGATAGGAATGTGATTCTTGCTTAAATATTACTGTGTGTAGTGGACATGACATTGGTTTGACTGCAAGCTTTTCATTTCCTGATTTTGTCAGAAACATGTCATCTCTGTAATTATCCCAGTGTCCAGATTTCTTGAATAGATTGATCTTTGATAGGTGCGGACTTTTGACAAATTTGTAATCGTTTTTGTTTAACAAATCTCGCAGAAAAGTTTGAAGTTCATTTATTACAACCTCACCTTGCCAAGGAAATAGAGGTAATCCTGAGCCAATTATTTCGGCTTGCTGATAGAGATTTAATTTTGGTCCGACAATTCTATGGTCGTTATGTCTTAATTTTTCCGCCATAGTAGTTTTTTCATCTTAAAGTATAAAAAAGAATTGGTTTGGAATATAAGGACGGTGCTGGTTTACACCGCCCGAGGTTGTCTTACAAATGTCTTATACCTTTCTTTCGGACTTGTGCCCTCCAGATTTGAGCTGGCATCCAGTCTGGTGCATTTGAAGGTGCTGAGGTTTTTACTCGCTTACCTTCAAAGATGTGAAGTTTCTTTGTACCTCGCTCTCTGAGGGTAATGCTGTTGAATCCTCGGGTTGCGGCCTTCAGTGCAGCCTGTCTAGGTTGCCGTCCAGTAAAGACATGGCTCGTGTCTCTATTGTTTTCTTGCAGTACAAAGTACCGCATTGCGCCTGCTCTTGCCATGGTTTTTTAGACCGTCGATAATATTTAAGGGCTTCGATGGTCGATTTTTTATTTAAACATTTCGCCAGTTTCGGCGCTCCAGAGGATTAAATCGAAATGTCCCATGTTCATTTCATTGTTTTTGCAGAAGATCTTCATGATATTTTCTATATCAAAATATCGTTTTGGAGTCAAATTTTTGGGAATTTCTTCAATTAATCCCATATTTACTAGATTTTTTAGAATGTGACGATCCAAAATTGCTAAATTTCTTCCGTGACCGATGTTTCTCAGATAATGGGACGCTTCTTTGTATCCTAAACCTTTGAAAGTTTGGACAATTTTGTCTCTGAGCTCTTCAATATTGTCAAAATTGAACTCAAAATCTTGGAATTTTTCTCTCGCTTCGACAATTCGCTTGGCTTTCGTAATGTGAAAACGGATGCTCTTTAGGTGCGGTTCAAGCTGTTCCGGTGTTCCGTTGAAAAGTAGGTTGTTTTCTTTTAGTAATTGTATTGCTTGGTCTGCTGAGCGAGCTTTTGACTGCGGAGTGAGAAGACAGAATGCGAGCTCTTCGAAGAGTTGCTCTCGGTTTGATTTGTCAATTTGATCGTATTTCTCCAAATGTGAGTTGATTTTTTCTTTTCGTTCCTGGAATTGGCGTATGAATCTTTCTTTGTAGACTTTGGGAGCAGATTGCATGATTTTATTTTGCGTGAAAACTTATAAGTTATGTTGTTCAATCGAAGTTCTTATAAATTAACGCCCGTTAATTCCCGCATGTTAAAACATCCGCAAGAGATTGAGGCAGTTTACATCATTCCCGCAATTCGGAAGTGCCTAACTCTGGAACTTTTGAACGAACATGAGTTATCTCAGAAAGAAATTGCTAAATTAATGGGAATAACTGAAGCTGCGGTTTCTCAATACAAAAAGGACAAGCGAGGAAAACTTGCTGAATTGCCTGAGCATGTTATTTCAGAATTGAAAATAGGTGCTAAGAAAATCAATTCTCAAGAAGCAAGTGTTTTTGCTGAAACTCAAAGATTGTTGAGAGAAATTCGGAATGATTTGACAATTTGTAAAATTCATCAAATTCTGGATGATAACGTTCCAGAAAATTGTGGGGTTTGTTTAGAACATCTATAAAATGGAAATATATTTTGACCACTCTTCAACAACATATGTGCGGCCAGAAGTAACTCGAGTTATGAGTAAATATCTTGAAGATGAGTTTGGAAATCCAGGTAGTTTTCACTACAAAGGTTTGAAAGCAAAGAAATCTTTGGATGCTGCTCGAGAGAAAATTGCTGGAATTGTTGGTTGTGGTGTTGATGAAATTATCTTTACTGGTGGTGGAACTGAAAGTTGTAATCTTGCAATTAAGGGTTTGGCTAAATCTAAGAAGAAAGGTCATATTATTACGTCCTCAATTGAACATCACGCAGTTACTGATACTTGTGATTATCTTGAGCGACACGAAGGTTTTGATGTAACTTATGTTGGTGTTGACAAGGACGGAATTGTTAATGTTGAAGAGGTTCGAAAAGCAATTCGGGAGGATACAATTTTGATTTCTATAATGTATGCAAATAATGAGATTGGAACAATTCAGCCAGTTAAGGAAATTTCTGATATTGCAAAGGAGAAAGGTATTCTGTTCCACACTGATGCCTGCCAGGCTTCAGGAAGTTTGGATATTGATGTCCGAAATATTGGTGTTGATATGATGACTTTGAATGCAAGTAAAATTTACGGTCCGAAAGGAGTTGGACTTCTTTATGTTAGAAAAGGAATTAGGTTGGTTCCGTTAATTCATGGCGGAGGTCAAGAAAAGAATCGGAGAAGCGGTACAGAAAATGTTCCGGGAATTATTGGATTTGCCGAAGCTTTGGAATTGGCTCAAGCTGAAAAAGAAACTGAAAGCGCTCGGCTGAAAGAAATTCGAGACTATTTGATTAAGAGAGTTACTGAAGAAATTCCGGAATGCTGGTTGAATGGTCACGCAAAGAAACGATTGGCCAACAATGTAAATATTACTTTCCTGAACATTGAAGGTGAGGCAATTATTTTGCTAATGAATGAACATGAAATTTATGTTTCAAGTGGAAGTGCTTGCACTTCCAAAACTTTAGATCCGTCTCATGTAATTGTTGCAATGGGTATGCCTTATGAGGCTGCTCACGGAAGTATTAGATTCACTTTGGGCAAGCGAAATACCATGGAAGATGTTGACCGGTTGATGGAAGTTCTTCCAGGAATTATTGAAAAGCTTCGGGGAATTTCACCAGTTCACTTGAAAGCGGAGGAAATAAGATAATGGAAGGAACAGTTCATCCAGATGTAAAAGCAAAAGTTGATGCAAAGTCATGGTTCTACACTGAGGCAGTTAGAGACCACTTCTTCAATCCGAAGAATATTTTGAAAACTGAAACGGAGGCTTCTGAATATGGAAAAGAAGCTGACGGAATTGGTGAAGTTGGAAGTCCGGCTTGCGGAGATATGATGAAGATTTGGATTAAAGTTGACGCTGAGTCTGATAGAATTAAAGAATGTAAGTGGCAAACTTTCGGTTGCGCTAGCGCAATTGCAAGCACATCTATAATGTCTGAGATAGTTATTGAAAATGGTGGTATGACTATTACTCAAGCTCTTGAATTGAAACCTCATGATATTGTTGAAAGATTGCATGGATTGCCTGCAAGAAAATTTCACTGTTCTGTTCTTGGTGACAAGGCATTGAGAGCTGCGATTAATAATTACTTTAAGAATTCGGATCAGAAAGATAGGATTATTGTTTCAAAAGGTGCAGAAATTGTTGACAAGATTTTGAAGATTACTGATAAAGATATTGAGGAAGCAGTTCTTGAAGGTGCTCATGACTTTGAAGCGGTTCAAAAGAAAACTAAAGTCGGAGTTCAAGACAAAACTTGTATTCCTCGAGTAAAAGAATTGATTGAATTCTATAAGGATAAATATTACGGCTGAGTAACTGCTTGTTTGATTATATCCAAATTACAACTCTCGTTTTCAGTGCACCAGCGCTCGCACTTCTCTGCTAGCTTTTCAGTTTTGTATTTAAAACTACAAGCTTGACACATCCAGAGTTTTCCAACTTGTTTTACCATATATTTGTTTATCTTAGCATCTACAAAAAGATTGCTCTTTTGGTTGTCGCAAGATTTATAAGGCGTGAGTATTACGTTTTTTGATGAAAGAGCTTGAGCCAAAACAGGCGATGATTGCTAGAAAACTTTTTGAAATTTGTAAAAAAATTACTTCCGACAGACTCCGTGTTGAAGAATTTCTAATTTGGTTTGGAGATATGGAAAAACAAAATTGGAACGGAGTCACTAAGAACGATAAGAAAAAAGCCTAGAGCGTTTCTTCTCCAGGTTTCCACTCAACAGGACAAAGTCCGCCATTCTTTAATGCTTCTAGTGCTCTTATTGTTTCTTCAACTGAACGTCCGACATCCAAATCAGAGATTACTGAATATCTCAAAACGCCTTCAGGATCGATTATGAAAGTTCCTCTATATGCAATTCCTTCGTCTTCTTTTAGAACACCAAACAATCTTGAAACTTTGTGAGTTGTGTCTGCGAGAACTGGAAATTTCACTTCAGGTAAATCTCTTTGGAACCATGCTTTATGTGAGTGAACTGAATCTGTGCTTGAACCAATTACTTGTGCTCCGAGTTCATTGAACTTTGATTCGTACTTTGCAAATGCTTTGATTTCGGTTGGGCAAATAAATGTGAAATCTAGAGGGTAGAAAAATAGTACTGCCCACTTTCCGTTGTTTGAGAATTTGAATTTATTGAATTCTCCATTTTCATAAGCATCAGCTTCAAACTCTGGTACTTTTTGTCCTAACGAGATTGTGTTTTGGATTTCCATGAATTGTGCTTGGAAGAAATTATTTAAACTTTACGCCGCTCTTGGGGCAAGTATTGGTAAGCGTACAATTCTTACAATTTGGGTTTCTCGCATCGCAAACTGCCCTGCCGTGTTCGATTAGCATGTAAGAAACGTTTGGCCACTTTTCTTCAGGATAAATATTGATTAAGTCTTGCTCAATTTTGTCAGGATTTGTATTTTGAGTTAACCCTAAACGATATGAAACTCTTTTGACGTGAGTGTCGACAGGAATTCCCGAAATTTTATTGTGTGCTTCCCACATTACAATGTTTGCAACTTTTCTTGCGACTCCGCGAAGCTGAAGCAAGTCTTCCATTTTGTCCGGAACTTTTCCGCCAAACCTGTCAAGAATTATTTTAGAAGTCTCTTTGAGATATCTGGCTTTCGCCCGATAGAATCCTGTTGAGTAAACCAATTTTTCCAATTCCTTTATGTCTGCGTTTGCGAAAGCTTTTGGAGTTCGATATTTTCTGAAAAGTTCTTTTGTAACTTTGTTCACTTGTGCGTCGGTGCATTGAGCTGAAAGTATAACTGCAATTAGTCTTTCAAACGGAGTTCTTCCACTCAAGAACGGTCCGCCTTTGTAAAGTCTTTCAAGCTCATTTAGAATTTTATGATTTCTATCCATATCTTTCGGTTTTGATTTTGTCGCTATCGATACCTAATTCTTCTAGATATCCGACAACGTTGTTTACATATTCTGGCGGTCCACAAACAAAAAATAAACCTTTTCTTGTTGGAAGATTTTCTTTCAGATATTCCAAAGTTATGTGGCTTTTAGTTCGCTTTGAATCTTTGTCACGAGTTGTTAATATTTTGCAAGTTATTTTGTTTGATTTTTCTAATTCATCAAATTGATTTATGTTGATTAGGTCTTCATCAGTTTTGTCGCAATAAATTACATGCGATTTTATGTTATTTTCCAACGCGTATTCCATTATTCCAACCAAGGGTGCGACTCCGGTTCCGGCACCCAGGAGTGTTACTTCTGAAGTTTTATCTTTATCCGAAAGCGTGAATCTTCCAAAAGGTCCTTGTAATTCAATCTCTTCATGAACTTCAAGTTGATTCAAGTACTGGCTGAAGTTGCTATTGGGGATTATTTTTGCAATAATTTGAATTTCAAATTTGTCGTTTGGAGCATTTGCAATAGAATATGCTCTTGTCGGTATATCTTTTTCAAATCGCTCTTGGTCAATTTTTAGCATTACAAATTGACCGGCTTTGAAAAACATGTTTTTTTCGAGCTCTAGAATTAATCTCTTTATTTCGGGAGTTTCTTGGATGATTTCTCGGATTGTTGCTTTGACCATGTTGAGTATTGGTAGAATATAATTAAAACTTATTGGATTGCTTGATAAATTTCTTCGTGAATTTCTTTTCGAGTACGCATTTCTCCGTTTGTTGCGCAATCAATTATTGTCCATTTGGTCCCGTCTTTTGCAAGAGTTTCGTAACTTCTCAAAACTTCGTGCTGATAGCTTTGGTCAGATTCGTGACCGTCAAGTTCCTCTCGAATATCCATATTTGTTCTAGATATGTCTACTGGAACTCTTAAGAACAGAACTACATCAGATTCAGGAACTCTAAGCTCATTGTGTTCCAAATTATTAAGCCAATTGAAGAACTCTTCGCGCTCATCTTCTGGAAGTTTTGCTCGTTGATACGCCATATTGGATTCAACATATCGGTCACATAGGATATAATGCCCCGCCTCCAGGTGACCAGTCATTTCTTTAGCAACGGTTGCCCGGTCAAACGCATAAAGAAGAGACGCTAATTTTGGGTGTACTTCGGTTGATGTTCCAAATTCTCCTTGCAAATAATCTGAAATCATTTGTCCATAAATTGAATCGTAATTTGGAAAAGAGTATTTTATGACGTGAATTCCTTCTGCGTTCAGGCGTTGCTCAAGAAGTTTGGTTTGTGTCTCTTTTCCTGCTCCGTCAGTTCCATCAATGACGATTAGTTTTCCTCTTTCCATCGACTAATTTCTGTGATTTTCTATTTAAGCAATTGTTCATTTAATTAGTTATATCTATTTAAATCTCGCAAGAGTTTTTTCCAGATGAGAGACTATTTGTCAATTGTTAGAACGACTTTGGTGCGTGGGAAGCCTAAAGAAAATAGGACTGGCGTTCCGGCTCGCACTGTTGCTGGAGCAATGTTTGAACATGATATGAGTCATGGTTTTCCTCTTTTGACAACTAAGAAAATGCCTTTTGGTATGATTGCTTCGGAACTTGAATTTTTTATCAAAGGAATTACTGACAAACAGTGGTTACAAGACCGAGGCAACTCCATTTGGGATCAGTGGTGTTGGCCTAAGAAAGTTCCTTACGGTCATGATGAAGAGACTCGGGTGGCGATGAGAGCAGAGCGAGATTTAGGACCAATTTATGGTTTTCAATGGCGCCACTTTGATGCAAACTATCGCGGTTATGATTTTGATTATCACGGCCAAGGAATTGACCAGTTGGAGAATCTGATTGACTCTTTGAAAAATAATCCTAACAGTCGTCGAATGATTGTCTCTGCTTGGAATCCAAATCAAGTTGATGAGATGGCTCTGCCACCGTGTCATTATGGTTTTCAGGTTACGGTTACAGGCGATAAATTGAATTTGATGTGGAATCAGCGTTCCGTCGATACTGCGCTCGGCTTACCGTTTAACATTGCAAGTTATGGTTTATTGTTACATTTGCTTTCTAAGGAAACGGGATATGAAGAAGGTCGATTGGTCGGTCATCTTGGGGACGTTCATATCTATGAGAATCATGTTGAAGGTTTGATGAATCAACTTTCGAGAGTTCCACATAAATTGAGTAAAATTGAGACTGATGATTTTACTTCAATCTTTGATTGGAAATATACTGATTCTCGAGTTGTTGATTATGAGTCTCATGATCGAATTGATTTTGGTTCTGCCGCAGTCTGATTATTAGATTGTAGAGTCCATTTGTTTGGTTCAGCATGGCTTTCTTTTGGTAAGTCGTTTGTATTTAATCTTGGTAATTCCAGCGGCGGATTATTTTTAACTACGTCAACTTTTGTTGTTAATCCAATTTTGAAATTATATTTTTTTAGAAGTTGTAGAGTTGTTTCATTATATCTCCCATACGGGTAACACATTGTAAGATTATCAGTTATTCCTAAGGAGTTTAGAAATTTAATGGATTTTTGGAGTTCCCGTTCTTGGAGTTCTGGAGTTTGCCTGTCCAACCAATCATGATTTGCTGTGTGACTTCCAACATGCATTCCGTTTTTTACTAGACATTTTAATTGGTCTTTAGACATATACAATTCCTTTGCAAATGTTTCTTCGTCGATTGATACATATTTCTCAAATAACTTATTTATGATTAAATTTCTTGGTTCAGCGGGTAGCTCGTTTTGAAGAAGTCTTTTTATGAATCTTATTTCTTTGTTGTCCCATCTTCCAGGTTGTGCTAGTTTTTTGAAGTAATATTCCTTCGAGTTTAGTTTGAATCTTTCTCTATATTTATCCAACAAGGAATATATTTCTTGAATCAGTAATTCTTCATTTTCTTGGGTTGCTAAAATAAAGTGTATCTTATTTACATCAAGAACTTTACATTCTTCTATTGAATTTACTACTGGAAAAAAGCTTCCTTGAATTCCTAATTCATTTAAGATTGGGAATACAATGTCGAAGTGATCTTTGTATCCATCATCAAAAGTTAGTAATACAGAATTTTTTGGAAGTTTAGTATTGTTTTCAATTGAGGAAATTAAATCTTCCATTCGGATTACAGTATAGTACTTTTGTATATATTTCAATTGTTCTCGGAAAAGTTCAACGTCAAGACCTTTTATGTTTGGATAACGGGAATTCTTAAGATCTCTGACGTAATGGTACATCACGATTGATAATTCGGTATTATTTTTTGATTGCATGAATCATGAAAGATGATGAATTTGTTATCATCTCAGTTCCTGAATGTTCTTGTAGTAAGTTTGCAATATTCCCATGAACTTTTGGATGTTTATTTCTAAAGTCAGGTATTGCGCCATGTATATGTACTGGAAATATTTCTAAAGTTCTTAGTCCTTTTTTGTCCAGCATATTCACTAATTGTGCTGGTGTGAATTGATATCTTGTTGAAACTTTTACTCCAGTGATGTTGTGTTTTGTATTTTCTTTTTGTAATTCTGTAGTATTGAACCCGACTAGTTCTTCAGGTTCATTGATTGAAGATATTTTTATTATTTCTTTCAATAATTTCTCTGCGGAGCCATTTTCAATTTCTTGTTCAGTAAACTTGTTTGATGAAAATATGTTGAATAGTCTATTTCTAGATCCAAATACAAAAGATCCTCCTTTGTTCAATCCTTCAGCCACGTCAGTAAGAAATTTGTCTAATTCATCATATGAAATATATTCAATGAATCCATTTGCAGCAACTAAATCATAACTTTCGGGTTCTAAATTATAATTAAATATTGATTCGCATATGAATTCAGAATTTTCAACACCTTGTGACTCTCTTGTTTTGTTTGCAATATCAATCATATCGTTTGAGAAATCTATTCCCTTGGAATGTGTTCCTTTTTTTGCGGCATCAAGGACTAGTTCTCCCGTTCCGCAACCAACATCAAGAAAATTCTTTGTTGATTCTCGTTCAGAAAGAACTTTCAGGACATAATCATTACGCTGTTTGATTATATTTATATTATCTCGTGCATCATTGTCTGCTTTATTTTTCCAGTCTTGTGCGTATTCTTTAAAGTATTCTAGTGACTCTTTTTGTTGCTGAGTTTCCATTAGATTTCCTTATTTGAAAAATATTTAAAACTACTTATTCTCAATTCTTGGTGCCAAAATAAAAGACATCTGCGCTTGATTTAGTGCTTTGAAATCCAGTCTCAAAGGATATTCGGATGAAAAGCTTACTTTAACTGAGTCTGCAAATGATGCTGCTTTGGACATTTTTTTCAGATATTCCACAGAATAGATTGAACTTGCGGGTTCTTTGATGTTCATATTTACCAAAACTGATGAACCTTTTGCCAATTCAATATCGACTTTTCTTCCAGTATCTCCTGCGGTTAGAATTAATAGATTTTCTGCAGCCTTTAGTCCGACTGCTTCACTGACAATGCTTGCGTCATCAACAAAGTCTCGGAATTCTTTGGAATCCATTTCTATGTTTACTTTGAAATCAAGCTCGGGAATCTTTCTTTCCACTTCTTCGTCTTCCAATAATGGAATTGAGAAGCGTTTTGTTGAGGGACCAGTTATTGTTACGTTCAATTTGTTGGTGGAGTGTGTCAGCGTAATCGATTCACCCGCTCTAACTCTCCTTAACGCTTGACGAAAACCGTCAAGATTGATTGTAATTTTTGATGGTTCATTTACGTTATATTCAGTAAAGGCCGATGGTAGAATTGTTAGAATTACCATTGAAATATTTGCTGGATCCATTGCTACTAGTTTTAACCCTTCGTTTGTTATTTGAAAGGTTGCATCAGAAATGAATTCAGAAATAGTCCCGATTGTGTTATTTAGTATTTTTGTATCATTGACCTTTAAAGTGAACATCAATCAATTCTCTGTTTGTTAATTTATAAAGATTTATTCAATTTAGAGTCGAGTCGCGATATAACTGACAATTATGGTAATTATTGCTGCTATTGCGAGTGCTGCCCCTATTAGCATTGGTCTTGAAAAGCCAAACGTTGGAAAATTAATATATTCTGCAGCCAGATTTCCAGCATAGAGTGAAAGAATAATTGCTAGTATGATAAATATGGAATAATTTGGTCGAATTTGGTTCACGCGTCTGAATAATCCCATAATAAATTTAGAACTTTGAGCTTTATATTACTTTCTTGTAAAGTTCCATGTCAAGTTTTGAGAAATCTTGAATTAAGTCTGATTGAATTTCTAGATCATCTCCCTCACCCCAGGTTTTTCCCAGAACTCTCACGACTTTTCCTTCTTGAAATGAGTTAAACGCGTCGGCGTTGTTTGTAATTACGTTAATTTTTCCCGTGCTGTCATCCACGATAAATGATTGGATTTCAGCGTCCTTGCTTAGAACTACTCCAATTATTGCTATACTTTTAGTCTCCTTTGTCAAGTCGGCAATCTTGGTTGTTTGAAAGGGGTATCTCTTGAAAACTGTTTTTTCAGGAGTTGTATTTTCTTCGGCCATGAGCTAGAAAGATTGTATTGATTTAAAAGAAATTATATTCTTAGGAGTATTCTCGCCAAGTGTGCTTGCACTTAGTACATCTGAAAAATTGTGTTTCTGGTTCGTCAGATGAACGTGTTTGTTCGGTCCACCAGTAAGCTTCTCCGTGTCCGCACTTCTCGCACTCTTCGTTGACTGTTGCCATTGTGCTTTCTTCTTGAGTGCTTGCACCTTTTCCTTTTTCTTCGCGCTTGGTCCTTTCTTTCAGCTTAACTGATTTCTTTGGAATCTTTATAGAACCATCTGGATTGAACAAACCTGAAACCATCTCTGATTTATATACAGTCAACTTAAAAAAGCTTGTGGAAATTAGATATTATTCGTTAACTCTAAAAATCCTACTTTTACCCAACCTAGGAGCGGCGCGCGGGCTTTTGCCACGCCAATTATGTTTTCTGAAGGGATTCTGTACTCGAATGAAAACTGATTCAGATTATTGTCTCCTTTTGTTCCCACCCAACCGTCTCCGATTTTTACAATTCTATGGATTATTGGTTCTCTTCTCGCGGAAGTTTGGAATATAATTACATCTCCGACTTGCAACTCTTCAAAATCTTTTCCCACTGAAATGATTGCATCCCCTTTCTTGAATCCATTGTTTAGTTTGAATTCTTGAAACTCTGTTTTGTCAATCTCAAAAGTTCGGTAATAATCTTGGTTTTGTTCCCACCATTGGTCGAAATCCAAGACTCCATGATCCATTGAACTTGAAACTACTGCAACAACAGGAAGCTGTGTGCCTAAAAGAACACCTAGTGCTGGAAGAAGAATAAATTTTCCTACAATTAATACGATTGCTGCGCTAGCAATAAAAGATTCCCAGCTATCGTCTCGCCATAGAAAATGCCAAATATCTTTCCAAGTTGTTTTCATGCGTGTCCTCTAGACTCTCCAAAGTACAGTCCTGAACCAATGATGTGTGACATTCTTAACGGTTCCGGAATTACACCGTGTTTAGTTGTGAGTTGTAAAATCTTGGCTGCCTTCGCTGGAGTTATTCCTGCACATTGGAAGAAAATATTGTCTGGCTTGTTTAAGGTTTTATTGGTAATTATTGCCTCATGCAAATCTCCTGCCTTTTCGATTAGGTGCCATTTGTGTTCCCAGTGTGAGACGTTCTTGACTGCTCGCTTTATTTTGTCATAATGTGGTTTGTGTCTAACAACTGAAATTACTGGCAAGTTTGTCTTCTTGCTGATTTTGTGAAGGTCTATTACATTGAATCCTCCAAAAGTTATGCCGTCTGTCAAAATTGCTCGAAGCTGTCCTTTGTTCTTGCTTTTGTTAACCATCTTTATGAAGCAAGATGTTGAATCATCTCCGTCGCAAGTGATGTGAGTAGTTAGAAGTCCGTCCATGAACTTGCCTCCACGAAAGATTGTTCCAATTGCTAAAATTTTATCGCCTGCTTGAGTTCTTTTATGTGGCATGTCATCAATGCCTAGAACTCTGAGTTCACTCTTAATCCTCATATGGAGTGTAAAAAGTATTAGAATAAAAAGCTTACAGCTTTTGCTTGGCCGTTTCTGTGAATTCTTTCTTTAATGCTGTAATTGCAGCGTTCCAAACTGCTTTTGCATCCTTAGATTTTGTTCTTACGGTAAAAATTGCTTCTCCAACTTCTGGGTGAGTAACTTGGAATCCTGAGGATTCTACGTTCTTATCTTCCCAGATTTTGTCATTAACTGCATTCAAGAGACCTTGGTCAATCGGTTTGAAACTGATTTTCAATAATGTCTTTTGTTTGGATAGGATTTCCATCTTGGTTTAAGTCTTGTTAGTAGGTTTATAAAGATTTTGCTTTGGTTTTGGCGCTTAGCTTGTCGAAAATCTGCTTTAATTCTGTGCCGTTAATCATCGTTTTTGGATAGAAAGGTTGATCTTCAACGATTCTTGGGCATGCAGTATTAACAAAACAATCAACTTCGTGATAATTCATTAAATCGTTTGGTGTAATGGTGTCTGAAAGAAGGATTACTGCTTTTTTTCCAAGGTTTTCAGCTTGTTCTTTCATTCGTTTTGCCATATTCAAATAAATTTGACCTGGTTTGGTTGAAACAATTATTCCGTAGCATTTTGCTTCTTCTGCGTGATGTATTCGTGCTGCTTGCTTTGCAAAGAATTTTCGTCTTCGTTCTTCCGGAAGAAGTTCTACTGTTTGAGTTAGAGGGTTTGCTAGCCAGATTGGTTTCTCTGAATTGAATGCTATAAATAATGGGTGGAATTCTCCAGTTCCTAAAAATACGAAAGCGTCCACATCTTCTTCAATATCGGTTGCTGCCGATGCGTCGCAACCCAAAAGTTGTCCTGGATGGAATGCGTAGATTCCTTGTTTTGGTTTTAAATCTTTAGCTGGAGTGCCAACATGAACTTCTTTTCCGGCTTTTTCGAGATATTTTTGCGCTTTTTCCAGATTTTTGATGTGTTGAACAGTTGTTACTAATCCAATCTTCTTTTCTTTGACTGTCTTGATTACTTTATCCAAAAGCGGTTCAATATCATCTTTGATGTAAGCCTCGATGAATAGTGTTCTCATAGTTTGTGGGCGAGTTTTCGGATTAAAAGGGTTTCGAAGTGAAAAAAAGAAAAACAAAGACCAGAGTTTATCTGATCTTTGAAAATATTTGCACTGCCATTAACAATGCACCGATTAGCGTTAATAGGAATGCAACTACTACGAAAATTATGTTTATGTAAAGAATGGCTTGTTCGAAGCCCGCAATTCCATCAAGCCCAGTTCCAGTCACTGAGCTAAGTAGCAAAAACATTGCACCAGCCGCGATATAACTAAGCTCCTTTCGCACAGCGTCAACATATCCGCTGTACTTAAGCAACGCTAATCCTAGGAGGAGACCGATTCCGGTTCCAAGTGTTCCTTCCATTCCTAGAAAAGCCATAAATAGCCTTAGGTATGATTTTATTTAAAGGTTACGCAGAACTAATCTTTAATGTTGTAAGCAAACGCATGACCTATCGCTACGAGCATGTCATACTCTTTTGGTAAATTTGTTGGAATATCGCATGCTCCAAAATTTGAGCCTGCCCAGAAAACTATTGTTGCTCCGGTCAGTTCTTCTAATTGAGTTTGAAGTTTTGTTGCGTCGTTTTTTAGACCATCAGGTAACTGAATTACAATTGTTTTTGCTTCGATCTTATTTGCTTCGTCGACAATTTTCTGAACTTCTATATCATACTTCTCGAGCATACTGATAATGTTTGAAGTTTGGTTAAAAGTGTTTTTATTCGGCTTAATTTAGTGTTAGAGGATCTGTTGGATATTTTGCATTTACTTCAGAGCCGTCGGATTTGTGATCTCCATCTGTGTCTGAAACTATTGGATTTGTTCCATAAACGCATTCATAATAATCGCTCAAACCATCATTATCTGAGTCGGTATTCTTATAGAAAGTAATGGCGTTTGCTGCATCTGGAACATCGTCACAGTTGATTGGTGTTGGAAAGCCTTGGAAGAAATTTGCGTTTGGCCCGAATACGAAGAATGTAATTATTAGCACCGCTACAATTATTACGGTCATTGAAACATAGTGATGATAATCAAATTTCTTCATGTTGTAGTAATGTTTTTGTTTTATTTAAATGTTAGCTCTTCGGAGGGTTTATAATGGCGGGAACGAGAGAGTTGTTATGAAAGAGATAACTGCTGAAAAATTAGATAAATATTTGAGTTTGACAACTCAAGCTCTTGAGAAAGTTAAACTAGCAAAAGATTTGTCTCCGCGTGAGCAAAAGATTGGTAAGAAATATTTGGAAATGGCTCGCAGTTATTTGTCTGATGCAAATCATTTCAAAGAAAGTGGTGATTGGGTCAATGCTTTCGCGGCAATAAATTATGCTCACGCTTGGCTGGACGCTGGAGCAATTGTTGATATTTTTGATGTTAATGGAGACAACATATTATTTACTGCAGATGCTGATTGAGTTTTTCTTTGAGTTCTCTAATTTCCCATTCTAAATCTGAAATTAGCTTGGATTTTTCCCGGTCCGATTGAGATAAAAGATTTTGACTTCGTGCTTCGGTGAGTTCTGCATTGAGAGCAGTTATTTCATGTTCAGCAGATTCTAGCTTTTTGTAAATTCCTTCCAAATTTATAGTTTCAGTTGGTGATTCATGCTCTTGCTGAATTGTTAGCTGAGCTTGTTCAGGTCCGTATAGTTTTCCAGTTGATGCATTTAATTCGGTTTGTTCTATGTCTGAGTTAATTTGGAGTTTTGCTTTTACAATACACGGCTTTTCAAAATCTCTTGCAATAATTGCTCCGAATGATGAAAGATCTTCGTTCTTGAAAATTACTCCAGAGGCTTGAAGCATCAAGGGTAGAATTTGTCCGTTGAAAGCGTCTGTTACCAAAATGTTGTTTGGTTGAAATTTGTGAAAATCGTTTGGGGAATTTATTATTACCGTTTTGTTTTTAACGAAACCCGGTGAAGCAGGTAATCCTCTTGCCATTATTTTGTCGAACTGGTTTGGAAACTGGTTTGAGAATACTGGTCGCTTGAAAAAATTTGATGCGGGTCTGACTTGAATCAAATGGAACTTTCTTTTTTCTATTGACCATTCCAAGTTTACTGGGAAACCTAATTTGTTTTCTGCATCGGTTGCAATTCTTGTTAGCAATTCTACTTCTCGCGATCCTAAGACTGGAATGTTTTTGAAATCATCTTCAAGAGTTCTTACTGCGGTTTTTCCATGTTGAGGATCTTTTGTATAATACTTCGTTGGCTTGGACTCATAAGTTTCAAGAACTTGTGATGAATGTTTATCGCATACGAATATGCTGGCTCCTGGAGAACTTTTTAGACTCAGGCCCCAACGTCCTTGAATTACAATTTGATCTTTGTTTCCAGTTATTGGATTGATTGAAAACAGGTCCCCTGATTTTGAAGAGTTTACCATCTCTTGAATTAGTATTGCTGCTCTAGGAAATGGTGAATTGTTTGCTTTCCGATAAAGAATCGAGTATGGTGAATAAATTGATGCCCAAGCTTTTCTTATTGCTGCTAAAATCTCTGCGTTTTGTTTTACATTCAAGGAAGTTGAATAATGTTTTGGAGTTGATGAGTTGTTTGAAACTCTGACTGAAACAAAGGGTAGTTCTCTTCCTGCTTTGATGAAATTAAATGCGTCAGAATTTACGTTTCCGTATTCGTTCTTGTCAATGTGAAGTTTTGAATAAAAGTCTTTTACTTCTCTCTCGAAGTCGTTTGAAAATTGGTAGCTTTTGAACAGCTCCTTTATTTTTGCTGAGGTGGAAAGAATTGAATTAAAATTTTCTGGATTTGCAATCGATAAAATGGATTGAATTTCTGGACCCAACTCCACCATGGCTTTGTCGAATTCATCGTAAGGAATTACAAAACCGCGTGGGACTGGAAAACCGAACTTAATCATCTCACCCAAAAGTGCGGCCTTCTCTCCGACTTCATCTGCCTTGGATTTTGAGACTTCATTCAACCAGATAACCATATGGTATATTGGTTTGTAGATTAGTTAAAAACATTTGGATAGAAGATTAGGCAGTTGCTTCTGCTGGTGCTTCTTCAGCCAGAGTTTCAGTTTCTTCAGCAGTCTTTTCTTCTACTTTCGGTGCTGCTTCTCTGAACTTAGGTTTGATTAATGCTGCTACCTCTGCCCCAACATAAAGTGGATTATCCATTGTCCGAATTGTGCACGAGATTCCAAACTTCTTAGATGCTTTTGATAATGCTAGTTTTGCATCTTTTACTTGATCTTCTTGAACATAAACTTGAATTATTGTTTGTTCGGGTTTTACTCGTGCTGCTCGAGAGATAGTTTTACCAAAAGCTGAACGCATTCCTTGAGACATTCGGTCTGCTCCTGCTCCCATCGCGATTGGGTTTTCTCTGATAATGTGATGTGGGAACACTCTTAATTTTAGTCCGAAACCGAACTTACCTACTGATTTTGAAATTTGTCTTGTGACCACAATTCTTGCTGCCTCGATTGCGTTATGTCTCAGATTTACTTCTTTATCGGCGTTTAGAACTAGAGTCTTTGGAAACATTTCATATCGTCTGTTTCCTGAGTCAAAGTGAATAATTTTATGGTTTGGTGCTCCTTTAATATAAGATAGTCGTCTATATTTCGATGTACGAGTGTATGCTCGTTTAATTCTTCGGTGACAACTTGCTGGTCTGAGCTTTGCCATGCGTTTGGGTAATTATTGAGGTTTTTAAAAGTTGTGATTAAGGAGTGAATTTTATTACGATATTCTTTCCTAAGCATGATTTATCTGTTGTTGCAAGTACTTTGTTTGTTGTAACTGTTGTTGGTTCTCCGCCTTCTTCAGTCGGTGGAATTGTTTGTTGTTCTTTTTCTACAGATTCGAATCCTGTTGGTATTCCGGAATTCCAACCTCTGATTGTTTCAAAGTAATCAAAGTATTCTGTCGGGAAATCGATTGAATATATTGGTCTGAGTTTGTATACGTAGCCGTCTTGACTTAGAATTTCTAGGAAATCTGTGAAAGTTTCTGTTTCTCCAGCTTCAGTATAGATTATTTTTTGCGGCCCGCCCTTAATTACTTCATCTTCGTAATCAAATTCTGTTTGGAAGAATAGGTTTGTATATAATGCTCCCTCATCTTCTAAAGAAGATTCTTCTATTGAGGGGAAATCGGCCATATAAACTAGTAAATTTTCTCTGAAACTCTTTTCGAAATATTCTTTTATTTCGCTTGAGGAAGGTATCTGATCTTCTTCCCAATTCTTTGCTGTTGTGTGCATTGCATTGCATCTTGAGATTTCAGCTGAATCTTCTATATAATTGTTAATTGTCTGTCCGAGCGCAAAGGTTTCGAAAATATCTGCTTGAGTTTGACCAATAGTTACTTTTTTTGTGATTCCACCCTCATTCCACATGAGAACTGCGCCCAGTGAAACTAGCAAAACGATTGCAGTTATGATTAGCATTTGTCCTCTTTTCATTAGTAGTTTAACCTCATTTCCATGAATATTTTACATTGCGTTCCTTCTGAATCTTCCACATACGCGTTTGGATCGCACTCAATCGGAATTGGATAATTGCAAGATTCTGATTGATCTAAAGCATTAAATCCTGATGAGCTTGCTTTTGAAATTTTGGTCTCTTCATTTTTATCGCATTCTCCTCGGAAATCTTTGCAAGCGTCAAATAACGTGAGACTGAAGTCTGAATTTGGAAGGAAAGTTTCAAGTTTGTCGCGTATAGTTTTCAATTTGTCTTCAAGATTTGTTCTGTCCGATAGTTGGGTTGATGTTTTTCCGTCAAGAAATTGATCTGATTGCATTAGTGTGTTGAGCGTTATGTAGCAATTTGACTCTGTGTTTTCTGCGTATACATCTGCAGTTGCTTCAATGTTTGACTTCTCCGCAAAGTAATAACTGCTTGCAACAATTAGTAGAATTAATACGGAACCTATGATTAATTCTACCATGAAATTTATTTGTCCTTTCTTTAGCTTATACATATTTCAAATACTCCCAGTCCTGTTGGTGAACTTTCTAATCCAATTAAGAACTCTCCTTTTCTATTTGGCGGAGAGTTGCATTCAAGAGTGCCATATCCCTTTTCGTTTTCTATGACTGTTCGTGTACCATCTTCTGCTAGCTCATAGAATTTTAAGTTGTATTTGTTTGTATCAAAACCTTTCAGACAAGTATTAATTATTGAAGTTTTAATTCTGTTTTTATTTACATTTCCTGCCTCTACAAAATTGACATTGTAATCATTTTCTCCGTCATTGAGTGTGATTGTTTGTCTGACACTTAAACAGTTGTCTGATGCAATCATTCTGTTGCTGATTATTCCAAAGTCAAGATTTTCCAAATGTAAATCTTTGTTTAGCTCAGCGTTTATCAAATATGCTTTAACTGATAGTATCCCGACCATGATAAATATAACTGCAAAAAATAAATACAATATTGTTTCTGCCTGACTTGTTCCTCTCTTTGATTTCATACCGCTTTGTCTACCACCAAAACATATTCAGCTGAATCTTCATCATATTCTTTGCTGATTGAAATTACTAGTGGATCCTCCATATAATATTCTTTGTCTGCATCTATTAGTTCATCTGCGCCAGTAATATATGAGAATAAGTTTACTGAATCGAGTGGCATTAAATTATATACTCCCAATGCTGCCGCACCTAACCTGCTTTCGAAGAAATTTGGTTCGGGCTTGAGCATTATTCCTAATATTGCTAACATGAATGCGTTTCCTTTCCAATTTTCTTCCCAACCACTTATTGTTGAAACAGAACTTTCTTGATTTGACCAAGCGCCCAACAAAGTTGCCTCCATCATCATTATACATGAACTTCCAGAACTTGGTTCCTTAACTAGTCCAATTGTTCCACACACAGCTAATGGTGCGGCGACACCAAAAGTATATGGGTGAGTTACTCCATAATCTTCAAGGACTAAAATGTCTGTAATTAATCCTCCGTCATCTAGATACCAATTATGTGCATCAAAACAATCTTCTTGTTTGTTGGTTATTCCGTTGTAAGTCTTAATTTCATCTGTTGATTCAGACATTGGCATGTTTAGTTGTGCCGCCAAAATATCTTGCAATCCGATTGCATCAAGAGCTCCGCCCATATCAATGTTCATGTTAACCACATAAGGAGCGCTTTCACAATTTGGTATCTCCACATGTATTGGCGTATTTCCCGTATGGTATTCAAATGTTCCAAATTTGTTGTTTATTTGTGTTGTTGCATCTCTGGAATTAAGGATTGCATGATGAATTGGCCAAAAGGTCCATAAAGATTCTGCTGACATAAATACCATAAATATTCCTCGTCTTACAATTGTGCTTGTCTTACATGCAATTTGCGAGGGTGGTGTTGGAATTGCACACATAACATCTTCCGCAGTTTCACCAATATCCAAACCTATTGTTGTTGCTACACCGCGAGCTATTGCTTGATTTGCTTTTTTGGCTGCGCGCTTTGCTGCCTTTTTCTCCAATTTTTTTGTTACAGTTTCAGCGAATGCTAGAAGGCCTGTTTTTTTAGATACCCAGGCACCGCCATTAATTGCTTTTCTTGCTAGACTTGGTGGCCATATCCATGATGCTGCTCTTCTTATTTTGCTGAGTTTTGATCTGCCTCGAGCAACACGAATTTGCTTTGATTGTTTTTTTGCAAGTTTGTTTGCATATTTTTCTTCTAAATCTAAGTACGCTTGAGCTTTTGCTGGAGCAAGTTCACGTGTTCTTTTTGCTATTGCTTCTCTTTCAAACATATCTAAATTTCCAAAAAAATCTTCTGCCAATCTTTCTTGTGCTTCTTTTAGCGCCCTATCTTTTGCTTCAGCACCTCCCATATCTCTTGCTATGCTTCCTGCAAGTCTTGCTGTTCCACTTAAAACTGCATCACTACGTCTGTATCCATAGAGTGCCATGACGCTCACTATTTCTTCTGAAGATATTTCTCCGTACATGCTTTTGAGAATTTGTGTCTGCATTAAATCTTGAGGCTGGGGGTGAACACGTATTTGCTGGTCTTCAGCATTTAATAGAACTGTTCCATACGCGGGAAATCCTGCAACAGTTATGGGAGTTGGTGCATATATTGTAATCTCATTTGGCGAGGATGCTGCAATGTCCATATATGATGCGAGTTCCTGTGCCGCAATTTCTGGATCTCCAGTTACCATGTTTTTTACAACATCGTCAAAAGTTGTGTATACTGCAAATACTGAAATTGCTGTTGCGAGTATAACTCCGACTAGTAAAACTAAGTTTGTGCTCTGTCCTCTTTTGTTTACTTTCATGCTTGATAACTGCTGACTGGATTGTCACAAGATAAGTCTAGGGCTCCTTTCGGATATACTATGAAGTCTTGGTTGCCGTTAGTGCTTACGCCCGCTCTGCACACACAGAATTTTTGGTCAATCTCTCTATCAAAGTTTGGATTTATCTTCATTCCACTTTCGGATACACCTTCACCCCATTCTTCATTTTTACATTGAGGGGTGTCGTCATAATTACACATGATTCTGGAATCAGTATCTACAGTTATGCTATCAATTAGCTCTTCCTCTTCTTGTTCCCATAATTCCAGCAAATTTCCTTTTGCGATGAGTTGATAGTTTCTTGACAACTGAAGTTCTGCAGAGGCACAAATATCGCCGGATTCTGCGGAGTTGACTGCGGTTGCGATTTGACGCATTGATGTAACTGCCAATGCTTCATCATCAACAATGTTTAATGTTGTTGAAAAAATGTGACTTCCAATTAATAGAATTATAATTGCTCCAATTATGCTAAAAACAATTGTAAGTAATACGTTTCCTTTTTTCATTCGTCAAATATCTGATCTATGTTTTCTGTTGCTCCTTCTGAAAGTCCGGTTTCCAATCCACCCAATGTTCCAGTTAAGTCTGTCCATTTTCCTGTGACAAATAGCAGAACTAATGTTAGAACGACGATAGCAATAATCAGAATGATAACTGTTTCAATCGGTAGAGACACCCCCTTCCTTGATTTCATACTGTAATGATGTTTCAATTTTATAAAAAGATGACTGTACTATGTGCTAAGGAGTGTTCTTGCTACTCCTGTTTGGCAGATGTCCGCTAATCCTTCAAATAACGACGCTCCAGTAATATCTGCCGCAGTTTCTAAGATTGGGCAGTTGTATTTCAAATTCTCATTTATTAATCTTGACCCTCCGCCTGTTGGGACATCTGAAACTAAGATTCTTCTTTGATCTTTACCTGCTTCGCAGATATTTGTTGCCACAATAGTTGATTCGAAAGGAAGCACGTCTCCGCAGTATTCAATTGAGAATAATTTGTTTTGCTTTACAGTAAATCCTTCTGGATAATATTCTACTCGCTCATCGCAATCTTTTCCTCGGTAAGAAATTGTATTGCAGTGATTTACAACTCTTCCTTCGATTGGAGTATCTTTCATGAAACTGGTTAGCTCTGCCTCAGTGAATTTAATTGTGTCAGTTTCAAGTCTTGTGTCTTTTTGCAATTGGAAAGGTAGTTGAGTTAATTCTGACTTATGAGCCTGATTATAATTGCGTAATACTACTGCTTCATGTGGTTGCGCGTCTGAATGATACTTTTCAAGATCTTCAAGATTTTCTTCGATTTCTGGAGTTAGTTTTTCGAGAGTACAGTCTACTTCTTGGTCTCCGATTTCGATAACTTCATCTTTTACATACTTATTCAAAACTACTTCAGTATTTGTTGAATCAAATTCCAGATAAACTTCTTCAGGTCTCTTGTTGAGCAAGTCCTGTTGATAATTCCGTTCATCAGACGATTCTTCCACGCCTTCAGCAATTTCGGTTTTTCTGCAAATCTCAATTTTTCCTTTGATTGTTGTTTCAGTTATATCGATCAGATTATTGTATGCCGCCAAAACGGTTGCATTATTGAGTGAGGCTCTTGCATAATCTTTACAATCGTTGTCGAAAAGCGGACAATTGAATGTTTTGATTATTTGATTCTTGAAATCATTATAGTCGCTAACTTCTGGAGTCTCGCTAGCTTCTGAAATTACTATATTAAAGCATGCCCATGAAAATGTATTTAGTCTCCCTTCTCCCGACATATCCCAACATCTTTCTATTCTGTCTGCTACTTGTTGCATTGCACAATTTGTTGCTGCTGCAGTAGGCTCACTTCTTGATTGCTCTTTGAATGATGAATCACAGGCATCCCACTCTTGTGGATCAATTATGTCGGTTTGTGGAATACATGACGCTCTAAAGGCCTCAGTTAGCGTTATGAATGATTCGGTAAGTTCGTTTTCTCCAGGTTCAATTTGTTCACTTAATGTTTGTATCTTAGATTTACAAAATGCATCTGTTACTTTTTGATTTTCTTGAACTTTTCCGCCAAGATTTACAAATAAAACAATTCCAACCACGAGAGACAGGACTGCGATTATGGTTATAACTATGAAGAAATTTTGTGCTTGACCTTTTTTCATGTTAAACTCGCTGTCACTAAATCAGTTATGTAAAGATATGCCCAATATAGTGCTGCGGCAATTAGTGCAACTATGGTTATCATTGCTAAAGTTGACTGTCCGATAGACATTGTGGTAAAATAGCTTGCAGTCTTTGCCATTATGAAGATGAAGTAAATGAGTGCTGGAATAATTAATATGTTAAAAGTTACTGTTAATATTGGATATCCGTATGCCAGTATTGATAATGTTTGTAAAAGTTTTACTATCAAAAAGAACGGCAGGATTGAGTGCAATGCGAAAAATAGCTGAGCAAAATTTGCTTGCTTTCTTAGAATTCTTGCTGTGATGAAAATGAATATTGATATTATTGATATGAGCATTCCGAGAGAAATTAAAGTTAGTGGTATTGAACTGAGAGATAATAAATAGAAATCTAATGACCATAATCCTGGTACTAATTTATTGAACGCATAAGCATCAATAATTTTTAGGAATGCAAAACCTAAAGCAAACAAGAAATATGTCAGAATGAATCGTTTGAATGAGTGATAGTAAATGAATCGGTACATTGGATCTTTTCTTCCTAAGATTGTTCCGATTAAATCCTTAATCATACTCTTTCTCCCGCTGAACTCATTAAATCAAGAATTGTTTGAGTTATACTTCCTTCAACTCCTATTTTTCCCAGAACGAATAGAATTATTAGTGTTGCAATTACAATTCCAATTATTATCGTAATGATTTGCTTGAGTGCGATTTCCATTATATTAGATTTCTTATTGAGTTTCCGATTTTATCGACTAACTCAGTTGAACCTCCTTTAATTGCGACTACAAATCCTATGAATATTAGCAAAAATATGACTGCAATCAAAAGAGTGATAACTTGCCAGTTGGCTTGAGCTCGTCGCATAGATTATGAAACTGCTTGAGATATAAAAACTTTAGCAGACACCGTTGTATGCGTAGTTTAGGGAATCGTCAGAGATATCTGTGTCCCAATAACTTGTTATGTCTGATGCTTCTCCAAGGAAAGGAACTCTTGCCCAATCTTCTGAGTCTTGGAATTGAACTATCCATGATTCATCTTGGCTGAGAGTGAATAGTTCGTCGTTGTCCGTACTCGGCCTGAATGCGTTTGTGTCAAAGTCGAAAAGGCCTTGATCATAATATGAAACTGTATTCATTCGAAGATTGTCTGTGCTGATTTTATCTGCGTATTTTTCGCCCCGTCTCATTCCTGTTGTTGTCTGTCTTTCCTCAAAAGTATAAGCAAGCGCTGAAACATATATGTCTTGGAATGGAATTTCAACTACAATTGTCAAATCTCCGCTTCGAAGTTTTTTGTATTCTATTCCTTCATTAGTGAGAGTTAGTTCTAATTTCTCTGAAGTATCTTTTAGTGCTCTTAGGTGTTGAGGATTTTTGGAATTGAAGTTGTCGTCTTCAAATATCTTTAGGTTTTCAGCGGTTAATCCTGTGAATTCTAATGGAATTACTCCTTCAGAGTTTTTGATTTCGATGTGTCCGTAAGAGGGTTTCATACATAGATTGTAGCAAGTTGAAGTTTGAAGGTTTCCTTTTCCGCTGAGATAATTTATCCAACATATTACTCCTTTGTCTGCTAGCTTTACTGTTCCACAATCTGTTGCAATGTTGTTTATATCAGTCTCAGAGCTTGAGACTTGAGGACATTCCAAATAGTTTATTGTTAGATCATCTTTGAAATCAATCTGTTCAATTGTTGCGAGAGTTGTTCGGCAAGGATTTGATGTTGCTCCGGCCAAATTTGCCAGTCGATTTCCTACAATACAATTAAAATCTGCGTTTTCTGTGACAACATCTCCAACACCAGCATATATCATTATTGCGACGCCGAAACTAACTATCGCCATAACTATCGCTACAACTTGAAAATTTACTCCTCCGCGTTTATTGAAATAATCCATTTTTTACAATCATTATACCAATGACGACTACGACGATTGCCAGAATAAGCATGGAAATCCAAGCCATTGGATTAGTTTGTCCTTTCATGGTTTTAGAATTGCTTTCGTGATATAAATAGTTTAGGCAGGCTCTGGACAAACTACTGTAATTCCTTCACAAGCATTGCTTCCGTCTTCGTTAAGTTTTGGGCAAGCATCTACACACGCTTTGTCTGTGTAAGGTGTTCCGGCTCCGGACTTTTCAAGATTACAAGCTACTTGACATCCTGCGTCAGAAGTTGTATCATCTTGGTCAAACTCGGAAACTCCTTCTGAGAAGTCTGCGAATTTTCCGGTAAAGAATAGTACAAGCGTGATTAGAACTGCCAGTGCGATAATTGTTATAACAATTGTATTGATACTCAATTGACCTTTTTTCATATTAAAGCTGTTGCATCCAGATATTTTTGAGGTGCGCATTCTTCTTCAGTCAAAGTTATTGTTCCGATTGCTGCAGATATTGTTGTTGAACATGAAGTTAGGATTGGTGCATCATCGCAATTTATTATTTCCTCAGATTCAATCTCTCCACTTCCATCAATATCAATACTAAATTCTTCAGTACAATATTGAGACGTTGTCCATCCAGAATGTCCGCTTGTTGCAACTTCAGTCTTTAGTGAATTACATAAGGTTGTACACCGCGCTTTTGCTGAGTCAAGTTCACCTGGGCCGGTTTCTCCAACCTGCCCGAAAAGGTTTCCAAGTCCACCAGTCGTAAATGCGACAATTAATATTAGAACAAGCAGTGCGATTGATACATACACAATAGTATTCATACTTATTTGAGCTCGCTTTGACATTGTTGTATTATGTATACAGTTTTTTATATAGTTTTTGTGTTATGCGACTGCGGCTGTTACGATGAACGCGAGTGACGAAAATATTATTGTTCCAACCAAAGTTAATCCACAATACAGAAGCGTACTTCTTAGAATGTTTTGCGAAAAAGTCCATTCAAAATCGATTTTTCCAGGTCCCTTTACAATTCCTGACAACGCATAGCTGAGCAAAAATACAACTTGGATTATGTAGAATCCAACCATTAACTGTAGCAAATATGGTGGCATTGCTGATTCAACTTTGAAAATTGATGCCAACCCGGTTCCGAATCCAAGTCCTGCATCGCCCGTTCCTGAAGTTTGAAGAGTATCAAGTTGAGACGTTAGGTTTGTAAGAACTCGTGTGATTAACACTGAAAGACTTACAACTAGTGCTGAAACTAGTGGGGCGAGGAATGAAGCCTGCATTCTCATAGATGAAAGAGTATCTGAAAGCAAATCCGTCATTCTTTCCTTAACTTGATGCATTTTTTGCAGGTATTTTGACAGCGAAGTCATTGATTCTGCGGCCACCTTTGGGCTTTTTTTGACTGCTTCCAAGAGCAATTTCATGATAGAATCCATCAATTCTGAAGGATATAATCGGCTTGCTCCGTTCTTTTCATCGAAGATTGCGTCTTCAAGAGTCATTCCACCTTGCCGAATGTTTGAATCAACTACTTCGAAGAATTTTGAAATTTCACTGCCTTTCATGTTTTCCGCTACGTGTCCAAATGCTGCTTCTGCCGGAATATTTTCTCCAATTCTATTTCCTAGCTGGAATATTGCTGAGGAAAATTGATCTTCTATCTCTCCAATTTTTGACTTTAATTGAATTACTTCTCTGTTTTTGAAGTGATAATAAACGTATGCTGCGAGTCCTGCTGCAAATATTATTGCAAGAGTTAGATAGAATACTGAGTTTTCAAATTTCACTGTGTCCCAGTTTCCCGAAGTTATTATTGAAGAAAGTACAAGTATTGCCGGTATTGTGATTATTGCAAAAATTGCGGCTGCAAATATTAGCGGTTTGGCTCCTGTTTTTGGTGCTACTTCAATTAATCGTTTGTTTTGAACGCTTGCTCCGCCCGGCCGAACTGCGAGTATGCTCTTTGCTTGTATAAATACGAATATTGGAAGAACTACGTTATATATTGTGATTAGATGTGTTGAATTGATGGTGTCGGCCAAAAATGCACCAATCATTGGAAGCATTACTAGCATTAGTAATGGTAGTACAATTCCGAGCATGTGAATCATCTGAACTGGGTTTTTCAAATTGTGCGCGAAATGTGTCATGTTGTCTTGGATTCCTTGACTTATTACGTCGTTGGCTTTGTCCAAAGTTTTTCTTGCTTGCTCTGCATTCGGTTGAACTAGTGAGGACTCTACTAAATGCATGGCATCAACGAAAGAAGGTTCTGACTCCTTCCAAGTTTCTAGATAAACATCAAGCGATTCTTGAACTGTGCTGTATTTTTTTGTTTCAAAATCCCAAAGTATTTTCATGAAGTCTAATGAAAGTGGTGGCGCAGTTTGGTTTGCTACAAACAAGATTGCTCGCTCTAAGTTTGAATCTCGCTTCATGTGAATAACTATATACAAAACTGCAAGCATTAACTGATCGGACGCTCGAGCTCGCCATGAATTGTATATGTGCTTTGGCGTGTTTGCGAGGTAGAATAGTGAGAAAATTGCTGAACCTGCCAACAATGCAGTAAAGAATATTGAACTTGTTGTAAGAAATACTACAAGCGCCGCAATTAGAAATGGAATTGTTGATAGGAGTGCGAGGGCATTTACAGACTCGGGCTGGATTTGCATGTGAGTCATTTGTATGTATCTCTCGAGTTTTTCTCGTTCTGTATCTTTAACTTTTAATTTTAGAATTTTTCCTGCGAAGTTTGCTGCGCGTTCGTAGATTGTTGTTATTGCTGTGGTTTGTTCTGCTTTGAATTGTTCATAGGCTTGCGAGTAAGATATTTCCGGTTGCTGTTCTGCGCCACTTTCCGCCTTTTCCAATCGTTTTTCAAAGTCACTTGCCACAATTATGATTTGCTGAGTTTGGAAGTCAGCCATTCCTCCCATTCTTGATAGATTTTTTCTGGATCTGAACGACCTTCTTTTTCAAACAGGTCTTCGCTAATTCTGTGGAACATGTCGTTGGCTTGGATGGTTGTTTCTGCTTCAAGAATTTCTGGATTTTCCTTTCCTAACTCAACTATTTTTTCTTTTATTTTTGCTCTTAGTTGTATATTTTCCCAAACCGCATCCCAATCACCGACCCATTCTGCAACTCTTGATGCAATGGATTTCAACACAATACTTTCTCCTTGAATTAATGCGTCTGTTGGTTCAAGTGTGTCCGTCTTTGGATTGTATACCATCAAGTCCACAAATCCGTGTTCTTTCAATGGGTCGTCTTCCCACTCCTTTCTAACTTCTGAAATTTGAATAACTCTTCGAAGTTTTCCTATACCTGATGCTGATTTTACTGGATTTGAAACTACAATTATGTCTGTAGCTTTGAATGAAGTTTTTGGCACTCCTAAATCGTTGACAACTCTGTCGTATATAGAGTATGGTGAATCTCCGTGGATTGTTCCCATAACTACGTTTGCCAGCGCTCCGACTCGCATTGCTTCATATAATGCAACTGCTTCTTTGGAACGAACTTCTCCCACGATTAAAGCAGAATCTCCAAGTCTTAAGCTGGTTCGAATTCCATCTGTTGCAGTTAATTCAGATTCTCCTTGAGTAATTACTGACTGAACTTTCATGGATTGAATGTCGTAGTTCAGATTTTGGTAGCTTATGATTGGAAGTTCCAGCGTATCTTCGACTGTGATTATTCGGGTCGATCTCATGAGTTCTACAATAGCTGCAGAAAGCAAGGAAGTCTTTCCCGAGGAACGAGTTCCTGCGAAAAGTATTGTTCTTCCTCCATCTATTAAGAAACTCATTAATGCTGCTGCCAATGGATTAATCATCTTGTTGTCTATGAACAATGGGAAAGTCCAAGGTCGGCTTCTGTGCCTTCTGAATGAAAATGCCAGTCCTTGCGGACTGAGTGGTGGTTGGATTGCTGAGACTCTTGCAGTTGCGTTTGCGAGAGTTAGACTTGTGTCAAGAACAGGATTCGCTTCATCAAGAGGTCTTCCACTCATCAGTCTTAGTTTGGTTGCCCATCCTTCAACCTCTTTATTTGTCAGTGTGATGTTTGTTATACATTCTCCGTGATCTTGATGAACTATCGAGATTTCGTTCAAATTTGATGGAGCATTTATTGAAATGTCTTGTATCTTTGAATCTCCCAAAATTATTTCTGCCATTCCAAAACCTAGCGTGTGTCTTACCAGAATTTGCGCAAGCTGTTCAATTTCTCCGTCTTTTAGCTCCACCCTTCGCGAAGTGCTCAAATCTTGAAGCAAATCTTGCTCCACGGATTGAAAAATTTCCCTTGTTCTTTGGGGATCAATAAACTCTGAACGTTGCGGTTTGTGTTCTGCGACAATTCTTTTTGCCTCACCAAGGAGCGCGTATCGGTCTTCAGTTAGGTTAAACTCTGGAGGAGTTAAGTGATATACTGGTCGAATTTCATCTGGCAATCTGAGAATTACAACTTTGGAGCCGTCCGATAATTTGTATGAATCCAACTCTTGTGCTCCAGTAGGGAACTTTGTAACAAGTTTTGCGTAAAGGAAATTTGGCTTTATGATTGGATTGAATAGTTTTGAATATATTTTTCTGCTTCCGGGCTTGTGCTCCTTCAGATATGGCTGCGCCAGTTTTATTATCGAGAGAGTTTCTAATCTTTCTCTGATTGAATCTAGAGTTGTAATGAATATTTGTAGAGAGTCTTTTCTCAAATTGTCTTTGAGCTCCATCTTTGCTTTTTCAGAATGTAGTCTGGTAACAACTCTAAGATAAGATGCGATTGGGTCTTCTCTCAAACTGTAGTTAATTGCAGATTTTAGAAATTCCATTCGGTCAGCATATTGATTTGGATCGTCTGAAACTTTTATGAAATCCTCTGAGAGCAATTTTGTTCGATCTATGAATTCACTAATTAAGTTTGCAATCTCCAGAAGCATATTTGTCTGATCCAAGGGATATATGTAATCTTCCTGCTGTTTGAACATTATCTGAGAAACTTTGCCAGTTTTCATCAGTTTGTTTATTGTGTCGGCCATGACTGGCTCACTTGATTCGATTGAAGGAGTAAGTACGTTTTTTGAATAGTCAATCTCAAGAATTCTTTGTCCGGGTTCTTCTACAACTCGATAAGGATTTTTGGAAGCCATGTGGATATACTTAAATATAAACTCGACTTATAATATATACTTTATCATGGAACCGAAACCCTTTCAAATGCCGCAAAAGGTATCACCGGAAACCTCTGGGAATGTTCTCGGAGAGATAGCTAAACTGAATAGACGAGTTGGATTAATTGAAGATAGGATGAGGGATTTTCGGGATCAAATTGATTTAATTGAGAGTAATTTGGTTGACAAGCATAAGTCTGCAACTTCTGGATTGTCAGATTTGAATACTCAAACTAAGAATTTCAACTCTCAGATTAATGACTTGAAAAATGAGATAATGCGTTTGAATGCGCAGTTAAGCAATTTTGCGACCAAACAAGACGTCCAAGTTTTGGAAAGATATATAAATTTCTGGAACCCTCTGGATATATCGAAGGACAGAAAGCAAGTTCAAAAAACGTCTGGAGATGAGGAAATATAATGGTTGAACTTTTTGGCAAGAAGGATGAGAAGAAAGGCGGAGACTTACCAGATCTACCAAAACCTCCAGCATTTAGTCCTTCTACACCGAGTCCGATGAATGCTCCTCCAAGTTTTGGTCCTCAGACAAGTTTGAGCGCTCCGCCGAGTGCGCCAAGTTTGGGAGATTCACCAGCAGTTCCAAAACCTCTGACGGGTGTGGGTGGTTCTCAGGAACTTCTAACTGAAGATATTGAGAAGATTGCCGAAAGTATTGTTGATGATAAATGGAATCGAGTTAAAGATGAACTTGATTCAGTTACTTCGTGGAAAACTGAGATTGATACACAAGTCAAAGAATTCAAATCTCAGCTTGAAGCTTTAGACAAGAAAGTCAGTGATGCTCAAAATGCAATGCTTGGGAAAGTTGATGAATATAATAAATCCTTGCAGGGCGTGAATGTTGAAATTCAAGCCATGGGTAAAGTTTTCGAGAAAGTCATCCCTCAATTTACGGATAATGTAAATAGATTGAGCGAAATGGTTGGTAAAAAATCTGCTCCTAAAGAGGAAGAAATTTAATCAATTCTTTTTCCTCTGGAAATCATTATTGATGCTCCAGCAAATACTAAGAACATAATTATTACAGATAATACTGCGGGGTTGAACACTATCTCAATTCCTGCTTCAGTTGTTGTTTTTGTTCCCGTCAGACCATCGGCGATTAGTAAGTCTCCTTCTCTTAATTCTCCAGATGGTGCGGTAGTTTCTCCGCCAATTGGTTCAAATCCAAATTCTGTTCCTTCAGTAGTTTCCGCGGTTCCGAACCCTGGCAAGGATTGCGCAATTACTATAATCCCAATGATTACTAACCCAGTTATTATTGCCGTGTGTACTGTAGAATCTTTTGCGGCTTTTACAAAATCTGCCTCTTTTACGCCCATGAACGCAAATATTAGCATTAGGAACATTACTGCGGAAAAAAGCATTAAGGCATATACTAGGAATAATGATAGAAGTTTTACTGCGGGGCTGAAAGATATTATGATTAGTCCTGTGGTTACTGCGATAACCATATTAACTCCCACTCTGTCTGTGAAAAAGTTGAGTTTTGTTAGGACTGCATATGTTGCTGCTATGATTAATGCGCCAGGAATTATTACGTCGTAGAAACCTAAGTCTCTTAGAAGTTCAATTCCTCCTACTAAGAGTGGTGTTTCTGCTACCATTTTATTATTCTTTGCTTCCGCTGCGAGTTAGGAAAAATACAACTGCGATTGGAACCAAAACTACCAACGCAATTCCAACTAAGGTTCCGGTTGCTTCAGAAGAGGCAAGTCCGAATGCTCCTTGACCTAGAAGAATTTCATTTATTTGACGCAATATAGGTATTCCGGTTGGAGATCCTGCATCAATCATTAATAGAAATACTCCTGCGATAATTATCGCAAAAAGTCCCTTTAAGGCTCCAAATATTGATTTCTCTCCGAACCAGTCGTCGAGACCCATCATTGCAAATATCATTAGAATGAATAATATTACAACGAGCATGAATGTTGCTTGAGGGATTATTCCAAGCAATTGATTTACTACATCTGTGGATGCAACAACGAAGAATGCTGATGCCAGTGCCACGACATTAGATACGTTTTGAGCATTTGCATCGTTTCCGAACAAGCCCGTCTTGAGCAAAACTCCGTAAACTAAAGCATAAACTAGAATGAATGGAAGTACAACGTTAAAGAATCCAAAAGCTTCAATGATTTCAATGCCGTTTCTTAACGGATTTACGATTTCTACCATTAGTAAGTTTAAGTCGTGTGATTATTATAAAGGTTTCTTAGGT
>CAYFOG010000006.1:0-7826 GCA_964344705.1 Candidatus Woesearchaeota archaeon
GCTTCCAAAGTCTTGTAAACTTCCTTCTTGTCTACTGTTTTGTCTCGCTTGGTTGGGCCGATTTCATAGAAGTATTTCAAAAGAGATTTTGCTTTAATTCCTCGCTTTCGAATTGACGCCAGAGTTTCGACTCTTTCATCATCATAGCCAGAATATTTTCCTTCCTCAACTCCGCGTCGAACATCGGAAGCAGAGATGACCATTCCTTTGAAGTTAATTCTTCCAAGATGAATGTATTCAGGATAAGTCCATCCAAAGAAGTCGTAAATCATTTTTTGCTTTTTGGTGTTATCCTCATGATCTTTTCCTCGAATAATGTGAGTTAGTTTCAGTTCAAAGTCATCAATTGCAACTGAAAAGTTCATTAATGGCCAGACTTTGAATTTTGTTCCGACTTTTGGATGCTTTCCTCCTGAAACTCTGAAAGCAACCCATTCTTTTAGCGCAGGATTTTTACCCTTCAAATTAGTTTTTACTCTGACAACTGCTTCGCCAGGATTATATTTTCCAGCAAGCATTCTTTTCCATTTTCTTAGAACTTCTTTTGGTTCATCTCTTCGTCCAAATGGCTGAATTCCTTTCTTCAGTTTTGCTTTAACTTCTTCAGGAGTTTCTTCGCAGACATATAGATGTCCCATTTCAATTAATTTCTCCGCATATTTGTAATAGGTTTTTAGTCTAGCAGATTGAATGTAAGTTTCACTTGGTTTTCCTACGAGCCAAGTGTAATCCTTTGGAATCATTTTGTAGAACTCTTTGAAATTTGCGTCAGGATTTGTGTCTTCAATTCTGAGAATATGCTTTCCTTTGTATTTGTCAGCGTAGATTTTGTTGAGAGAGATTACCAAAGCATGTCCGATATGTAAAGGTCCAGATGCAGACGGTGCAAAACGCGCTCGGAAATTTTTGCCAACGTTTGGAAGGTCAATTATTTCTTTCTTGACTTTGGCTTTCTTCTTGAAAAATGAAGGGTTTAATTTTTTGAGCTGTTCTTTCTGCTTTGAAAGTGAGAGTTTATTTACTTTTTTGACAGTCTCAGAAACTTCTTTTCCAATTGCTTTGAGTTTGGATTTGTCCTTGACTGTCGGAATTATTTTGTTGATGACGGCTTTAGGATTGGCTTTGCCTTTGAAAGCTACAGCATTCTCTAAAGTTAATTGTAAAATCTTTTTCTTCATCTAGAAAATAGGGTGCTGAAATTTAAAAGCTATGCGAATTTAATCCAAGAAAGGATTAGAAGCAACAAACTGACTATGTAAATTCCTGAGCAAATCAAGCAGAAGTTTTTGAGCTTGAAATAAGAAATGTAAGCGAGCCGAATTGAGGCAAGAATTCCTGCGATTGCTAAGTAAAGGATTAATGAAGCGTAAGAGGTTACCGAGAGAACCAAGATTAATGTGTAAAAAGCTATCCCGAGAATTGAGTTTTCGATGCCCAGAGTTTTTGCGTATTTGCTAGTGAATGCTGCTGAGCAGGAAACTTCTTTGCTAATATCGCAAACCGGCGAATAAGATTTCTGAGCCTCTAATTTTTTCTCAACATACAAAGAATAGATTGAGAGAAGCAATCCTAAAACTGCTAGAAGTTGAATGTAAATCATTTTGGATAAGCCTTCTTGATTATTGACTGCTTGTTCTTGAAATGCTTCTGGACTACCGAGATGAATTTGTTTAGTTCATCAGCGACGCCAGACTTCAAATCAGCAGGATGAATTTTCTTAGACTTGTAATCCTTTTCCAATTTTTCGTAAGAATTGTATTCAACAGTTCCGCCGTATTGAGCCGGACGGACTATTTTGAAACTTCCCCGAATTGGGAAGATGACGTGCTTGGCCATCGCTAGAACGCCGTTGTTTTCAACAGCACCTTCAGGACAGTAAGCTTTGTTCATTTTTTTCTTAACCTGGTTTGGAGTGTCTTCGAAAGTTATTGCTGAGCCTGCGTCAGAGGCAGACATTTTTTTGCCTTTGAACAATCCAGGAATTACTGGAGTGAAAACACAGATTGGCTTTTTATGACCAAGTTTTGAAACTTCTTCTCGCGCAAGCATGTAGATTTTTCTTTGATCAATTCCTGAGAAAGCAACATCTGCTCCAATATGATGAACATCAATTGCCTGCATCAAAGCATAGTTGAATGAACCCAAATCTGGATTGTTAACTTGTCGGACGACTTCTGAACTTGCTCTTTTAGCTCGCGTAAGATTAACCATTCCCATCATTTTATACAAATCCATTATGTAGTCCTTTTTCATCTGGAAATCTGAACCCAAGACAAATTTCACTTTTCGAGAATCTGCTTCAGCTGATTTCAACATTGCTGAAATTGATTCTTTGTAATATTTTGACCGATCGAGAGTTAAATCCCAAGGAGATTTTCTATCATCAAGATATGCATGAATATTTGCTAAGAGAAATTTGACTTCAAAACCTGCATCGATGAAATCTTTGATTTTGCTTATCAAAAGAAGATATCCTACATGGACTTTTCCAGTTGGAGCGGCGCCAATATATACGACTGGTTTTTTCTTAGATTTCAGAAGCTTTTCCAGCTCATCACGTTTAATTACTTCTTGAGTATTTCGTAAAACCAAATCAAGTTTTCTCATATTTTTAGATAACTTCCCAGTTTTAAAATGATTTTGGGTAGATTACTATAATTTACTTTTCGTTTATAAATAGACATAATCTTTATATATCCCCTGCGCCTTTTCACAACATGGCAAAAGATAAGCTTAGTTACTGGGCACAGGTTTTGCTGATTTTAGGTGGTTTGAACGTAGGACTATCTGAACTAGGTTGGGGATTCTTTGGATTCCTAGGTGGTTTGGAACTGGCTGCTAACTACCTTGTGGGACTATCCGCACTTTACCTTGGATATGGCCTATTAACAAGCAGATAAGTAACCTGTGTGGGGGGTTACGAATTGCCTAACTCCCCTTAATTTTCAGAAAATTTTTATTCATGTCTTAAGGCATCTACGGGATTCATTTTAGCTGCACTTCTTGCTGGAAGTATCCCGGATAATATACCAGCAATTGCAGAGAAGATTACTGCGCCAAGTATGACTTTAAGATCAAGGATTATTAGGAACGGTATTCCTGGTGCAAACGCTTCGATAGCTAACTTCGCTCCAATCGCCAACAGTATTCCGATTATACACCCAATTATTCCACCAACTACTCCGAAAAACGCAGATTCTATCAAGAAAATGGTTAAAATTGAGTTGTTTGTTGCCCCAATAGACTTCATTATGCCGATTTCCTTTGTTCTTTCGAGAACAGACATATACATTGTGTTAGCAATTCCAACCGCTCCAACAACTAGCGCAATAGACGCAATTCCAACAATTACATATTGAATTATTCCAAGAATATTATTTATTTGATCCAAGAGTGATGCCGACGTTGTTAGTATGAAGTTTTTATTTCCTCGATAATCTTCGAAATCTTCTTCAAGCTCGTCAGCGAACTTTTCAATATCGACACCGTCTTTGACGATGATTTGTGCTCCAGTTACTTTATCATCTGGAACGAATAACTTTCTTGCGTCTTCGATGGACATGGCAATTGAAGTGTCGTCTGCATCATTACCAACTCGCTCATAAACGCCTACGACTTTGAAAGTTTTACCATCAACTTTAATTCGGCTTTTCAAATCAACTTTGTTTTCAAAATAATCTTGATTGAGTTTCCAACCCACTACCACTGAACCGGTTTCGCCAGACTGAAATGGCCGACCCTTTTCAACTTCAAAATTTGAACGTTTTAAGAAATCATCCCAAAGAGCAGTATCAATTGCATAAACAATTGGATATTTCTTTTCATCTTTGTATTCAACCTCTTGAGTGTCATAGGCGAAAGGAATTACGAAATCAACCTCTCCCGCAGAGCCAAGAAAATTAATCTCTCGATCAGTTAGACCGTATTCACCAGGAGTTGGTCTGCTAAAGGTTGTTCCGCCCTGAACTAGAATTACATCGTATCCGAACTCTTCAAATGCTTCGTTGATGGCGTTTTCTGTTCCTTGCGCCACCAGCGTAAGAGATACAATTGCAGAAATTCCAATAACAATACCTACAACAGTTAGCCAACTTCGAAGTCTTCTCCGTCGCAAATTATTGAAAGCAATTAAAAAATAATCACGTAACATTTCATCTCTTTCTTCTCCTTAGTTTCTTGTATCCAAAGAAACCCAAGATTAGCAGAAGAAGGATGTAGAATGATGATGAGCTTTTTTCCAGCAAACCAATCTTTTTGGCGTCCTTTGCTGTAAATACTTTGAAGTCTACTTCATCGAAGGACTCATAATTCTTGAAATTGGCGTCCGAATATTCAATCTTTAATTTAATTGGAACATCTTTGGAAGATTTTATGCTTGGGTTTACATATATTTGATAAGTTTCACGCTCAAAATCATCAGTTTCCAATTCACCCAAATATTTTCTTGGAACAGAGATAATATCATAATCTTCAGTGTCAAGAACTTCAACAGTTAGGAATTGGATGTCAAGCTTTCCCTTGTTTACTGCAGTAATAATAATTTCTCCAAGAGCTCCAGGAGTAAATAGACCATAATCATCAATTCCAATTTCTAGATTCGGCTTTCCACCAGTGTTTACAGACAAAGTTGTTCTTACTATTTTGATTTCATTTTCGCAGAATTCATCTCCACAAAATTTTAGAGCAAGAGGATAATCTCCGCCAAGTGCTTGATCATCAACCAGTAATCGATACTCGAGAGTTTTTAGAATTCCTGGTTTCATTGACTTTATGTATTCAACACCTGTATCCTTTCCCGTCAAATAAAATGGATACTCCGGAGCAATTTTCAAATATGAATTTCTAATTTCTGAATCACCATAATTTTGCACAGTAATCCAAACGTCTACATATTTTCCTGGCTCAGCAGGAAGAGGGTCATAATTTGAACGTTCAATTACAATGTCTCGTCCGGACGCTATAGGAATTGAATAAGTTTTGGTTGTTTCTTCTATGACTTCAATTGCTGAAGCTAAAGGAATTAGAGTAAGTATCAACAAAATTGGAATAAGTCTTCGCATTATTTTATTTCTCCATCTACAATCTTATAAACTTTCTCACTTCGAGTAAGGTTTACTAACTCTCGATCATGAGTTACAATTATTACTGTCTTTCCCTCATTTTTGTAAATGTCTAAAAGAAGGTCCATGATTTTTTTTCCTGTTGCTTGGTCAAGATTTCCGGTAGGTTCATCAGCAATGACCACTTCAGGATTGTTTGCGAGCGCACGAGCGATTGCAACTCGTTGTCGCTCTCCTCCAGAGAGTTCATTTGGAAGATGAGTCATCCGAGATTTTAGTCCAACAGTTGTCAGAATTTTTACGGCGCGAGCTCTTTTTTCTTCCGTAGACATGTTTTGGAAAGTTAGCGGAAGCATTACATTTTCGAGCGCCGTCATTGATTGTATTAAATGAAATGATTGGAAAACGAAACCAATTTTTTGTCCTCGAATTTGAGCGAGTGCGCTTTCATCGAGATGCGCAATATTTTGTCCGTCGAGTTTAATTATTCCTTTGGTCGGGTAGTCTAGCGAGCCGATTAAGTTTAGCAGAGTCGATTTTCCTGAACCGCTCGGTCCAATGATTACTACGAATTCGTTTTTGTGGATGGTCAAGTTGATGTTTTTGTTTGCGTGTATTGCTGCTCGGCCTGTACCGTAGATTTTAGAAACTTTCTCGAGTTGTATGACTGGAATTTTTGTCATAGTTGTATTTGTCACAATAACTTAAAAATTTATTTGAACTCTTTATCATACAATTTGATTGAGTCGTTAATTATTTTCTTTGCTAATTTTGCATTTCCCCATTTACCAAGCTGAACTGTTCCTTTTCTCAAGTCTTTGTATCGGTCAAAAAAGTGGTGAATTTCATCCAAAAATGCTTTTGGAACGTCTTTCAAATCCTTGATTTCATTGAATCTAGGATCGTGTGCCGGAACTGCCAGTATCTTTTCATCAGATTCTCCGCTGTCTACCATATCCAGAACTCCGACCGGTCTTGCTTTTACGAGAACTCCCGGGTGAATTGGTGAATGAGTTAAAATTATTACGTCAAGTGGATCTTTATCATCACAAAGAGTCATTGGAATAAATCCGTAATTTCCTGGATAAGCCATTGAAACTTCAAGAACTCTGTCAAGCATAATTAGCCCGGTTTCTTTGTCGAGCTCATACTTGTCTCTGCTTCCCGCTGGAATTTCAACAATTACATTAATTTCATTAGGAGCATTGTTTCCATATCCAATATCGTGCCACATGTTAGTCATGGTAATTAGATTATAATCAAAATTAAAAAGGTTGTGATGAAAATTATAGAAACTTATTCAGAAGATTTTGAACTTTAATTACAACTTCCTTTGCAATGACACACATGTTCTTTTATTTTAGAGCAGCATTTTTTACCAATTTTTTCATTAATATCTTTTACTAGCTCATCGATTTTCTTTTCATCAAAACCATGTCCAAGACAACCTCCTTCCAAGGTTTCATGGAATTGAACTTGACATCCAACACAATGAAGTCCGTAAGATAGCATAACTTCTACTGAGTCTGGATGGTTCTTAATAATGTCTCCAATTGTCATGTCTTTTGTAACTTTCATTTTAATTTTGTTATTTTGATTGCCTGTGTCGGGCAAACGTTTTGTGATTGTATTGCTGACTCAACATCAATGGTTGTTTCATTGAGTTCTACATATTCTCGACCATCTTCTTTGACTACGCTCTCGGCGATTATATGTGCTTTACCATCCTTACCTTGTTCCCAAAGTTCAGGATAAACATCGACGCAAGTAAATGCTCCAATACATTTGTCAAGGTCGATTTCAATGCGGTATTTGGCCATGTATTAAATTATTTCAGAATCTTTTAAGGTTTTTGAAAGGCGAAACTATTCTTCCTGTTCAGCAGTTTGCTTTGGTGTTCCCTTTCTGTATGATTTGAGTGTCTTGTTTATTTCTTCCATCAAATCCACTTTTTTCTTTTTGGGATCAGCCATGACTTTGCTTGTTGATAAGATTATTAAAATATTGCGAGTTTACTTATTTTATGAAGCGAATTTCTTTAAATGAAGTAAAAAATTTGGCTGGAAAAATTCTCATTTACCCAACAGATACTATTTACGGAATTGGTTGCGATGCGACAAATGATAAGCTTGTTCGAAAAATTCGCGAACTTAAGAAACGAGAGAACAAACCCTTTTCAGTTATTGCTCCGTCAAAGAAATGGATTTATGATAATTGTGTTTTGACTGGCGAAGCCAGAACTTGGGTGAAAAAACTTCCTGGTCCTTACACTTTGGTTTTGAAGATGAAAAAGAAATGTGTTTCTCCAGAGGTTGCAAAAGAAAAAGTCGGAGTAAGAATGCCTGCAAATGAGTTTACTAAAAAAGTGAAAACTTTTGGAAAACCGTTTGTTACAACTTCGGTAAATATTTCTGGTGAACCTTCGTTGAAAAATCCCAACAAGCTTAAGCCTTCAATTGCAAAAGGCGTTGACCATTTGGTCGACGCAGGAACTATTCGAGGAAAGGCAAGCAGAGTTGTAGATTTGAGTTCAGGCGAAGCAGTTATACTTAGGAAGTAGATTTATATATTTGGAACTTGTTGAATTATTATGGCCAAAAGTGAAAAGCAAAAGAGAAGAGATGAAAGAGTGTTTTTTGGAATTATGGAAATAGTAGATTTCATGATTAATTTCTTACCTGGAAAAGCTTTGACTGCCTTGGTTATTGTTGGAGCAGTTGGCGGAGCAGTGGGTTATGATTCCGGATTTGACTCCGGATTTGACTC
>CAYFOG010000006.1:7926-30084 GCA_964344705.1 Candidatus Woesearchaeota archaeon
TCCGGATTTGACTCCGGATTTGACTCTGGAGTGAATTCAGTAAATATTCCGGAATGTCCAACTTGTCCTGCACCGACGCCTTGCCCAGAACCAGAACCTTGCCCAACCTGTAAAGAACTTAGTGATTATACTGATGAGGAATTGATTGAAGCACTGAAGCCGACATGGGTTTGCTTCAAGGAAGAAGTTGAGACTGGCGGAATTTAATTTCTAAGTCATTTAGTTTTGTTTTTAAAGTTTGAGGAATTAGTTGAGGCATGATTTACAAAGTCAAGCATTCGACTATGAATCCTCAACTGTCTTCAGGAGACAGAATTATTGTCCTAAATTTTATTAAACCTAAAGAAGGCAAACTTGTTGTTGCTAAACACAAAGGCCAATTCAAGATTAAGAGAGTACACAAAATCGACGGCGATAAAATTTTTCTAAAGGGAGATAATGAACACCCCAACAAAGACGTGTCCATTACCAAATCGGAAATAGTTGGAAGAGTTTTCACTCTGCCGAAACTGTTCCGCTCATAACCGCCTCGAAGTACTTGACAGGTTTTATGTCAGTCACAGTGGTTCTGTGAATTACCCATTGCCCATCTTTACTCTTAGTAACTCGAGATTCGATTATTGGCTGCCGAAGCAACTGCTCGATTTTCTTTTCACTAAGTTCCATACAGAATTAAGGAAAAAATCAAATATAATTAGCAAGGGACAAATTTACCACTTGTTGTTTTTGATAAAATTATAAACGGATTCTGCTGCAACTGAACCTTCGGATGCACTCGTTATGAATTGCTTCAATGTGTGTCGTGTTGTAATATCTCCTGCAGCACAGAAACCTTTGAGATTGGTTTTCTGAGTATTGTCAACGGGAATAAATCCATGAGAGTTCACTTTTACTCTTAATCTTTTTGCTAAGTCGCTTAAAGGAATGTGACCAATTTCAATGAATGCTGCATCAACTTCAAGTTTTCTTCCGTTTTTTAGCTTGATTCCTTGAAGAGTTTTTTCACCATAGAATTCAACAGCTTCGTTTTCAAGCATGATTTTAATTTTCTTATTAGATTTCATTTGATCCTGAGTAATTGGTTCTGCTCTCATGAACGGTTTTCTTACGAGAGTGTAAACCCGTTTTCCATATTCTGCGAGAAACAAACTTCCAAGTCCTGCGGCGTCTCCACCACCAATTACTGCGATGTTTTTCTTAGAGTATAACGGACCGTCGCAAGTATAGCAGTAATGGACTCCTTTTCCAGCAAATTCTTTTTCGCCAGGAATTCCAAGTTCTCGATGTTTCATTCCAAGAGAATAAATTACAGTCTTTCCATGATAAGTTTTGTCGGCCTTTACTGAGAAGGATCCATCTGACATCTTGGAAATCTTTGTAACTTCTGCCTCAACTTTTGGAACTTTGTAATCATCTACGTGTTTGACAAATTTGTTCATTAAATCCATTCCAGTAATGCCAGGTTCACCAATCCAATTATCAACTTGATGCGCAATATTACCCGTTCCGCCAAATTCTTTGGCAATGATTAAAGTCTTTAGATTGTAACGTGCAGAATAAAGTGCAGCTCCAAGTCCTGCCGCTCCTCCGCCAATAATGATTACATCATATTTCATTATGAGTTGTTGCGGTTTGAATTTATAATAGTTTCTTGGCTAAACTCGTCCCCTGATTTTCATTGCATCGGCGACTTTTTTGACTGCAACCATGTAAGCTGCTTGACGCATATTTATTTTGTGCTCAATTTTGTAAGTATCAAGAACTGTTTGGAATGCGCCGGTTAAAATTCTGTCAAGCTCATTGTTGTATTTCTTCAGCGGCCAGTAATCTCCCGAATTGTTTTGAGTCCATTCGAAATAGCTTCCAACAACACCGCCTGCATTACATAAGAAATCTGGAATTATGAATACACTAGCTTTATACAGAATATCGTCCGCTTGAACTGTGGTTGGACCGTTTGCTCCCTCGGCAATAATTTTTGCTTGGATATTATATGCATTGGATTTTGTGATTACGTTTTCCAATGCTGCTGGAACTAAAATGTCACATTTTTGTTCAAGTAATTGCTCATTTGTAAGAGCTTTTGATCCTGGGAAATCTTTGAGAGTTTTATGCTCAGTTTTATATTTCAACGCATCTTCAAATTTAATTCCTCGAGAATTAAATATTCCGCCAGTAGAATCTGAATAACCAATAACTTTTACTCCAAGTTTTTCCAAATGTTTGGCCGCAAACTTTCCGACGTTCCCAAAACCTTGAATTATTGCTGTTGCTCTTTTTGGATTTATTTTGAGATGTTTCATTGCCTCGCGAGTTGTTATTACTACACCAAGTCCAGTTGCTTCATTTCTTCCTTCATGTCCGCCGAGTTCAACAGGTTTTCCAGTAAATGCTCCAGGTGCAGATTGCTTTGTTTTTTGCTCGTAAGCTTCTAGCATCCAAGCCATCGTTTGAGAGTTAGTGTAAACGTCTGGAGCCGGAACATCTTTCCACGGTCCAAGATGCTTTGTAAGTTTTTTAGCATAAGCTTGACTGATTTTTTTGAGCTCATTCTCAGAAAGCTCTTTTGGATTACAAACAACACCGCCTTTTCCTCCGCCGAGAGGCAAACCAGTCAACGCGCATTTCCAAGTCATCCAAGCAGAAAGAGCTCGGACAGTATCGGCAGTTTCATCCGGGTGAAATCTTATTCCTCCCTTGTAAGGTCCAAGAGCATTATTATATTGAGAACGGAAAGCAGGGAAACTTTTGAGTTTTCCATCGTCTCCACGAATTCGAATTGTAAACTGAATAAACTTCTGAGGATATCTTAAACTCTTTCTCAAAGCCTTGCCTAGATTGAGCTGATTTGCAGCCCAGTCAAATTGCTTTTGCGCTTGAATGAAAGGGTTTTCTGACATGATTATAAACCGAGTGCTTTTTTGACTCTCTCTTTGTTGAATCCAATTATTACTGAATCACCAATTGTAATTACTGGAACGCCCATTTGACCTGATTTTTCTAGCAACTCGTTTGCCAATTTTGGATTTTCTTGAACATTTTTTTCCGTGTAAGAAATTTTATTTTCTTTAAAGAATTCTTTAGCCTTTATACACCAAGGACATATCTTGGTTGTGTAGATTGTAACTTTTTTGCCTGCCATTATGAAGGATGGAGAAGTTCATTAATAAATTTATTGTCGCTTGAACTCATAGTCTGGAGATTCTCGAATCAATTTCTCAGTTACTTGAAATATTTTTTTGAAATAATTCTTTCGAAAGGTAGAGGTGTCTCGGAGATTTTTTATTGAGTAATTTATTACAGGAGTCATCTCATTCGATAAGTGCTTCATTCGGCGCTCATAGTTGGAAGAGATATAAGTTAGTATTGCTTTAGTTGCGCGATTTTTGTCTTTGAGATACCAGCGCTCGAAAGGCACGATTACTGGCATAAGTCCCAGCATGTAATTTACTGAGGAATAGATGTCTTTGCCAATTTTTTTTTGAATTTTTTTGTGACCGGTTTTTACATAACCTACACTTGACAATACTTTTCCTTTGATAGCATAATAGTTGGAGTAGTCAGCAAGAATTCCATCACCCAAACCTAATTTGATTATTGCATCATTTGCATAAATGTCCTTAAGAACAAAGTTTGCCTGTCTTCCTACTTCGGCGAAGATTTGATCTACGTGTGACTTGTCCATGTCTTCGTAAAGTTTTTTCACTCTTGGCGCAAATTCTTTGTAGGCGCGAATGGCATCTGAACGAATTTTTCTATCGAGGCCTTGACGCCGCTGAACTACGTGCATCAATTCATGAGACATAACTCCTTGAAGAGCTTTGGAATTGGTTCGAAGATATTTTTCAGTGGTTGAACTTATGCTTATAATTATCAAGTCAAACTTCCCTGAAGTAATAGACATTGAGGTCGGATCTTCAAAATAAACTTCTTTGAATTCTTTTCTCAATTTTTTAGGAATTCTTTTCTCAATTTCCTTGAAATAGATTGGATCATCTATTACCAACAGCTCTTCAATGTTTCCAGGAATTCTCCATTTTAGATATATGTCAAATAAAGCCGCTTTTACGAATTCAGGCCGGATATTGCCACGTATGGTTAGGTTGAGCATAAAGATAATGCGTCTGATTAAATAAATAAGTTTGTTCTCACTTAGCAATGGGAACTTATTTATATTTTACTCCACACGCAATGTATGTCTTTTCATGAATCTCAAGATTACATTGCTGGAAAACTTTCCAAGAAAAATGGAGATTTTGCTCTGATTTCAGAAACCGGCAAGGATGTTGTTCTCAAATTCAAAGACACTAAGATTTCTTCGAGAAGAATTTCTCGAGATTCTTTGCGGGCCGTTTTCAGCAAAGGCCCAAAGATTAAGATTTTAGACTTTAATCTCAAAGGAGATTTGGATGCGCAAATTAAACTTCTAACTAAAGGGTTGAAAAAAGACCCAAATTTCAAAGGCACAATCTCTTCACCAAAATATCGCAAAGTCAATAATCGACATGATTCCAACTTGAATGATTTTGATGGAACTACACTCTTGAATGATGCGATTGATTTAGCCTTTCAGAGAGGCGCAGACAAGATTGATGGCGTTTTCACTCATGGAGCCTCAAATATCAGACTTGTAACCTCAAAAGGTACTGACTTTGATTATGATTTGTCCAAATTAAGCATGTCTATGCGTGCGTTTGTCAATGATGCTTCAGCGAGCAAAGTTATTTCTTCCTCAAATTTGGGAGACTTTAATTATCGGCAGAAGATTGGTGAGCTATTAGATCTTGCTAAGCAATCTGTGGGCCCTGAGAAGATCAAAGCCGGAGAATATTCAGTAATTCTTGATCCTCTTGCATTTTCTTATATTATTAATGAATTTGGTCATGCTCAGAATTTTTTGAAGCGTAGAGTTGGAAAATCCGTTGGAAGTGAGAATTTGACAATGTATGATGTTGGAAATCTTCGTGGAGGAATGGGTTCAGCGCCATTTGATAGTTATGGTAGTCCGACCCGAGCGACTGAAATAATTTCTTCTGGTGTCTTGAAAAACGTTGTTCATAATCCTTTGAATTTTGTTGTCCCAATTGGTAAGCGTTCCAGATCCAAAGTTATTTCTGGTGTTGACAAAGGTTTGTTGATTACTAATTTTAGAAGTGCAAACCGTTCACAAGGCAAGCTATTACTCAAATCAAAAGATGCGGCATTCGTTATTGACAAAGGTCATGTTATTGGTTCAGTCAAACAGGTTAAGATTTCTGAAGATATGCTGAAGATTTTGTCAGGCTTCTCAGACAGTTCAAACACCAAGGAACGAATACTTAATCCTGAGGTTCCCACTGCGGTTGAACTTCCGACAGTCAGAATTGACGGTTTGAAAGTCGCATAAAGATTTATATTTCTGGACAGTAATTCTAATTTATGCCTGCGCTGAAGAGAGACCTTGGTTTATTTGAAACAACGCTAATGGGTGTTGGGATTATTCTCGGTGCCGGAATTTATGTTTTAATTGGTGCGGCCGCAGGAATTGCTGGAAACTCAGTGTGGCTAAGTTTTGCCATTGCATCAATTGTTGCAATTCTTACAGGATTAAGTTATGCTGAATTCAGTTCAAGATTTTCTGATGACTCGGGAGAGTATGATTATGTCAAGAGAACAGTTTCGGAAAGATGGGGGTTTATTGTCGGATGGATGATGGTATTTACTTTGTTGATTTCTGCGGCGGCCGTCGCTTTGGGATTTGCAGGCTATTTTGTCAGGCTGTTTTCATTTCTGGATGCTGGAATAGTTGCAATTGCTGTGGCGATTATAATTCTTTTTTCGTTCATTAGTTATTGGGGAATTAAGCAAGCGGCGTGGCTAAATATTTTATTCACTTTTCTTGAAACGTTTGGACTTCTGTTTATAATTTATATTGGACTAGGAAAAATAGGATCAGTTAATTACTTAGCTATGCCGAATGGATTTGAGGGCGTTCTTTCCGCCGCAGCTTTGGTATTTTTTGCATTTATCGGATTTGAAACAATTGTCAAATTGGCTGAAGAAACGAGAACTCCAAAGAAAACAGTTCCTCGCGCCATACTTCTTTCAATTCTAATTTCGACAGTAATTTACATCTTGGTCGCGATTTCGGCAGTGAGTATTTTAAGCTGGGACAAATTGGCCACCTCAACTGCACCTCTTGCTGATGTTGCCGCGGTAGCATTGGGCGCTTATGCTTTCTTAGCTTTGTCGATTATTGCATTGTTTTCAACGGGAAATACTATTCTTATAATTTTGATTGGTGCGTCCCGGCAGATATATGGAATTTGTAAAAATTACAAGAAACTGAAGAAATTATCTAGAGTTTCACATTGGAGAAAAACACCACATGTTGCTGTCACATTTACAGCAGCAGTTGCTGTCGCATTTAGTTTGATTGGAAATATTGGAACAGTTGCGGAAATTACAAACTTTGCAGTGTTTGCAACCTTTATTTTGGTTAACTGTGCTTTGATAGTTATGCGGATGAAGGAGAAAAAGCCTTACAAGAAAGGATTCAGAGTTCCAATGTCAATTGGTAAAATTCCAGTTCCAGCAGTTTTAGGAGTCATAACTTCTTTATTTTTACTTCTTCAATTACCACAGCTTGTAATTTTGAGCGGTCTTGGATTGCTTGTAAGCGGAGCAATTATTCATAAAGTGATTGTTTAGAATCCGCCAAGCAGGAAAATTAAAACTACATATGAAATTGAACCCAATATGAAGAATAAAATATCTCCTTCTTTTTCCTTCGGAACAACTTCAACCATTACATTGTAAAGTAAGGCTCCTGCAATGAATGCGAGTAAAGAGTAATGAAGCGTTTGCGGAATTAAAATTAATGATGCAAATATAACTCCAAATAATGTTGAGCCTGAAAGCAACATTCTTAGTAATAATCTTTCAGTTACGTGTGCGTGTAAGTTGGAAAGTGAGACTTGACTTGCAAGCGTGTAAAATAAAATTGGGATGAAGAACAAAACTCCACCAACTGAACTAACTGCGTTAATTGACACAATAATAATTCCAATGATAATGTGATAGATTAGAAATGCTGCTGCATGTAAAATACGTAAGTCAAAAATTCGTTTGTCCCGACTTTCGTGCTGATAAATATATTTTTCAATTATATGAAAAGCCATTGCTCCGAGAAGAACAAATAGGAAGAGAGTTCGCTCAAACTCTTGAATTCCACCGTAAAGTTCTGGAAGTAAATAGAGAAGAAGATAAGCAATTGATAATCCTGCTGCGAAAGACCTGAGCTCGCGACGATAATGCTTGTGCTCAGCAACTTTGTCGCTAACAAAGTGCGCCATACCAATAATCAATGCGTAAACTAAATTTACTGGTGTAAACATGTTAGAAACTATTCATAGAGATATATAAATCTTAAGTCGCGAGCTTTTTATATTCTGAATGATATGTTTTAGAATGAGTACGCCAGTATGTAGAGACTTGAAATGTTTTGGAAATATTTCTGCGCGTGAGCAACATATGAAGCATGGAGTTATTGGCAAACTTTTGGAAGTTGCTGTTGAAGATAAGAGTGTTATTTCTCTTGGTCCTGGCGAACCAGATTTTCCAACGCCTCAACCGATTTTGAATTATGGCGCGCGTCTGCTGGCGTCTGGAAAAAGTACGCATTATTCTCCGCCTTCCGGGAGAAAGGAATTAAAGGAAGCAATTGTGGCGAAACTTCGACGAGATAATAAAATTCGAGCCAGACCAGAAAATCTTGTGGTGACTTCAGGTTCTCAAGAGGCACTAATGATGTCTTTGATTTCAACAATGGATCCCGGCGAAAATGTTATTCTTCCAAGCCCTAGCTATATGGGTTATGAACCTGCAATTGAATTCTTAAGCGGTCGTGTAAGAGTAGTTCCTTTGCGACAGGAAAACAATTTTGATTTGGATGTTGATTTGATTAAGCGCGCAGTTAATTCTAAAACGCGAGGAATCATTTTTTGTAATCCATCAAATCCTACTGGAATGATTTATCCGAAGAAAACTCTTGAGCGTCTTGCTGATGTTGCTGTTGAAAATGGAATGTTTATTTATTCGGATGAAGCTTATGAAAAAATTGTTTATGACAAAAGACCCTGTTCTTTTGGAAGCTTGAATGGAATGAAAGATTATTCAATTACTCTTCAAACCTTCTCAAAAAGTTATGCCATGTGTGGATTCAGATTAGGTTATGCCGTTGCTCCAAAAAGAATTGCTGAGGCAATGAGTCATGTTCATGTCAACACTACAATTTCGGCTCCAACAATTTCTCAAATGATGGGCACTTATGCTTTGAAAACTAGTGGAGCGCACACTGCCCGAATGGTCAAAGAATATGATCGTCGGAGAAGAATGATTGTCAAGCGATTGAACGGAATGGGTTTGAAAACTTTAATGCCACAAGGAGCATTTTATGCTTTTTCAAATATTTCTCATTTGTCTAAAGATTCAAACAAGTTTGCAAAATGGTTGCTCAAGAAGGCGAAAGTTGCAGTTATTCCTGGAGCAGAGTTTGGTAAATACGGAGAAGGATTTCTAAGATTTAGTTATGCAACAGATTATCGCAAGATTGAAACTGCGATGAATAAAATTGAAGAGTGTATAAAATGAAGATTAGTAAATATCTCTGGGCAATAATTATTTCATCAGTACTTGCGGGAACGCTTGGAGCATTCATTAAACTAATCGGAGACAATATGAATGGATTCTCAATAACTTTCTTCAGAATGGTGATTGCTGCAGTCGCAATGGGCGCGTATCTTGTTTTTGTTCGGAAGCAATCTTTGAAATTTTCTAAGAACGAGTTTAAACATTTTGTGACTCTTGGAGTTCTTTTGACTCTCGCATTCACTTTGTATGCGACTGCGATTCTGCTCGCACCGATACCAAATGTTGCATTGCTTCAAACTGACTACGTAATTTTCACTGCCATTTTTGCTTACTTGTTTCTGAAAGAGAAGATTATGTTCAACCAAATCTTGGCTATCCCAATTGCAATTTTTGGAGTTTGGTTAATGAATCCTTTTGTTGGAAGTTTCTCTTTGGGAAATTTAATTGCGTTAATCCAAGGGATGGCTTTTGCAGGATTTCTAGTTTATATGCGTAAAGAATCAAAACATTCTCAAAATTTACTGGCAATATTCTGGGCATTCATAACTTCAGCTGTGTTACTGCTACCACTTTCAATATATTTCGGTTTTGGAAATCTGGCAGCGTCAATAAATTATCTTTTGATAATTGGAATTGTTGGAACCGCACTAACATATTCTCTTCTGTATTATGGTCTTGAGAAAGTTCAAACTGAACAGAGCGCATTTGTCACTTTATTCGTATTTACTTTGGCTTCAATTGGATTTGCTTATCTTCTTGTTGGAGAAGTAATCGCTCAAAATATTTTACTCGGCGGAAGTTTGCTATTTGGTTCCGCTTTGCTTGCGCTTTGGAAATATGATTTAAGAAGTGCACTGAGTTAAACCTTTCTTGCAAATTTTACAACTTCTCTCTTGAGCGTGTTACCTTTTTCTGTTACAAAGTATTCTACACGAACGCTAGGAATTTTTAGTTGTAAAAGTTTTGACAAATCAATTGGAGTTCCGATAATTGCAATCTCGGCACCAGAATTTTCGATAGTTCGTTTTAGTTCAAGCAATTGTTTTGGGAAGTAACCCATTGCTGGAATTATTTCTTTAACGTTTGGATATTCTTGAAAAGTTCTTTTGATTGAACCAACTGCATGAGGTCTTGGATCAACAATTCTTAATCTTGTTTTTTTCGCAGCAATATAACCTGCACCGTAAGTCATTCCTCCGTGAGTTGTTGTGGGTCCGTCTTCGACAATGATTGCTTTAGTTCTAGCCCTAATCTTTTGGTCTAATTTGATTGAAGAATTAGTGTGGACAATCTTTGCTTTTGGATTCATTATCTTAATATTTTCAATTGCGTTTTGAATCTGCGCCTTAGTTGCTGTGTTTTCTTTGTTAATCACAACAAGGTCAGCAGTCATTAGATTTGTGAGTCCAGGATAATAGAGTAGTTCGTGATTTTCTCTCAGCGGATCTACGATTGTTATCTGTAAATCTGGTTTGAAAAATGGAAAGTCATTATTTCCTCCGTCCCAGAGAATTATTTCTGAACGTGATTCTGCCTCTTTCAAGATTTCAGAATATTCGATTCCTGCTAGAACGGTTCGACCTTTGACTAAATGCTTTTCATATTCTTCTCGCTCTTCAATTGTTGTGTTGTATTTGTCTAAATCTTTAAGAGATTCAAAAATTTGAACTCTTTGCTTTTCTAAATCTCCATAAGGCATTGGATGTCGAACAACTGTGTATTTCACATTAATTTTTGTTAGGAAATCTGCGATGTAATCAGTTATTTGTGATTTTCCCGAACCTGTTCGAACAGCAGTTACTGCGATTACGGGTCTGCGAGATTTTATTTGAGTTGAATTTGGACCAAGAAGCATGAAGTCTGCCCCAAGAGATTGGACGCCGGCAGCAATTTCCATAACTTTTTGATTTGGTAAGTCAGAATAAGAAAGAGCGCACAAATCAACTTTTAGAGATTTTACCAATTCTGGAAGAAGAGATTCAGGATAAATTGGAATTCCTTGCCCGTAATTTTCCCCAGTCAATGAATTGGGATAACGTTTGTTGTCAATATTTGGAATCTGAGTTGCTGTAAATGCGACCACTCGAAATTTATCATTATTTCTAAAGAAGGTGTTGAAGTTGTGAAAGTCTCGTCCTGCTGCACCGAGTATAATGGTGCGAATAGGTTTCATGAAATAACTAAGTCTTGGAGATATAAAAATTATTCTAAGAATTCTCGTATAATCTCTGCAGCATTATGAGTTGTAATTCCAGTGTAATCATTGTCAGGAACTACTTCAACCAAATCTACGCCAATAATATTTCCCTTTTTTAGATGACGAATTGCTTTGATTAATTGATCTGGTTTCAATCCCTTTGGTACTGGATGATCCACTCCCGGCGCGTAAACTGGATCAAGAACATCAATGTCGATTGTGACGTAGTATCTTTTAGATTTCATTTTTTTGATTTCACTTGGTTTGATTATTTTAATTTTCTTGGATTTCTTCAAAAAATCCTGTTCTTCTTTGATTTTTTTGAATCGATAACCGATTAAGTAAATATTTCTACAGTGATGTAATTCTGAAACTCGTCTCAAAACGGTTGCATGGCTTAGTGCTCCCTTGTAAACATCATAAGCATCCGCATGTGCGTCAAACCAGAAAACATCAAAGGGCTTTATATTTCCTTGAAGAATTGGAAGAGTTATTGAATGATCTCCGCCGATGAAGAACGGTTTTAATCCAGATTTCCAAATTGCTTTAGCTTTGTTTCTGATTTTATCGTTAGCTTGCTTTTGAGTAAATCCTTTCAACCTCAATCCGGGAAACTTTAGACCCAATTCTTTTCTGAGTGCTGTTACCGCTTTGTCGGCAGAGCCAGCTTCAAATTCAGGATATAATGCAATTGGTGCTCCGATTAATTGAAATGTCATGATTATTAGCAACCAGCTGCTGCCGCCAAACTTTCAAGAGATTGGACTCCTGCAGACCCTTGGCCATCAATTTCCCAAGTTGGATATCCGCTTATGCCTGCCAATTGACAGACTTCCGGTTGAGCATCTTTACCTCGCTCATCACATTCAATATAATTTATTGCTTTGAATGCTGAACCGAATAAGTCTTTCTGAGTTGCACAAGCTCCACACCAGAATGCTCCGTACATTTTGACATTCTTTTCAGTTAAGCACTGAGCAAGTTCTAACTTTGCTGGATCTGGTTTGAATATTACGGTGTTCATTACAAAACCAAGTGCAATTATTATTGCTAAGGCGATTGCTAAACTTCGGATAGTTTTCTTCTTCAGTTTCATATAATGTTAACTCCGTGTGCAAGAGTGTCTGCATACATTGCAATTGTAACTGCGACAGCAATAAGCAATATTAATCTTATTAATCTTCCTTTGTTGTTCATTTGACTTCTCCCCAACCGATTAAGTGCCATCTGCTTCCAAACTTTCGGCTGATTGCAACTTTTGCTCCGGCGTTTACGGATATTGCACGCTTGAGGTTTATTATAGTTGTGTTTCCAATTTGACTTACAGTTCCCCACGTTGTAGCAGTTCCAACATTTAGAACAAGAGGTTCGTGCATTTTGATATTATCAATTGGCAAATCTTCTTTTGCTCCAAGAACTTTATCAAATAATTGAGTTTCAAGTTTTAGATTATAAACAATCTTGGGGGTTTTTCCCGGAGTCCCGACAATGTTTCCAACTAATGAATCAGTTTTTGCTTGAGCGGGGTCAAGTTCAGTTTCAATTGCCACTGAACCTCCCGGACCCTTTTCTTTAATTGATTTGTTTCCCGCTACAATATTCTTGATTTTTGTTTTTACTGGAGTCCAATTTGCTATGCCTTTAGTTTCAGTTTTGAATCCTGGTGAGATTTCAATCTCTTGTCCAATTTTGAAAATTCCACCAGTTATAGTTCCGCCTAAAATTCCACCAGTTAGTTTTTTAATTTCCGTTCCGGGTTTGTTGATATCAAAACTTCGCGCCACAATAAAGGAAGCATCCGCCTTTTCCTTTTCTTTTGGAGTTGGCATAAATTCTTCAATTGCTTCAAGTAAAATATCAAGGTTTGCTCCCTTTTGAGCAGACATTGGAATAATTGGAACTTCAAATCCAAGAGTATCAGTTACAAACTTTTTAACTTGCAGGTAATGCTTTTTTGCTTCACCCTGTTTTACTAAATCAACTTTGTTTTGAACAACAATTATGTTTTTGATTCCAAGAATTTTTAGAACGGTTAAATGTTCACGAGTTTGAGGTTGCGGACATTCTTCATTTGCTGCAACCATTAAAATTGCTCCATCCATGATTGCTGCTCCAGAAATCATTACCGCCATTAATGTTTCGTGACCGGGTGCATCAACTAAAGAAATTTTCCGAATAAGTTCAGTTTCCTTTCCATCAACTTTTGATTCATTTGTGAAATTACCTTTCTTGTCTTTTCGAATTTCAATGTCAGCATAACCTAATTTTATTGTAATTCCTCGTTTTAATTCTTCAGAATGAGTGTCGGTCCATCTCCCAGATAATGCTGAAGTTAAAGTGGTTTTACCGTGATCTACGTGACCAATTAAACCAATGTTCATTACGGGAAGTGACTCAGTTTTCATAACTAAGCTTATAAGGTGCGTTTAAAAGTTTTAAGATTAGAGCTTATAAGATGATTATTGCTGGAAAAGCTGAACTTGAAGCGTTATTGAAAAGCTATTTAATGGGTTCAAGAGAAATTTCTTCTGAAGACTATACTAATTCTGAAGCAGAAGTAAGGATGTATGCTTATTTGAATTTGTTCTCAGCAGTTTCAGATGGCGAAACATATGTTGTTAGTAATACTAAAGTGCGGCGTGGAAATCAGAATGCAGTGTATGGCAGAAACTTAATTTTTGCTTTGAAAAACAAAGAAATCATATTGACTGAGGATTATACTTTGAAAACACGGCGTCTTACGGATTTTGGAAAAGAATTGTTATTGGTTTGGCGAGAACACAATAAGTTAGATTTACAAAAAGGAACAAGTTTAGAAGATATTACTTAGCAACTCTCTTTTCCTTGCTCTTTGGTCGGAAATTTCGAGATTGACATCTTGGACAAACTATCGTCTTTGCTTTAATTCTTGATGCTGGTGCTCGAACTTTGTTCTTACACTTTCTACATACAAATCTTCGGTTAAATAATCTGACTGCTGCTTCCGGTATTTTCATTTTAAGCTTTTACGATTTCCTTCATGATTTTTTTGCTCATGATTTCCCAATACAGAATAATCTTTCCTGCTTCAACTTGTCCTTGAAGTTCTTCTGGAATTTCTAGATCAAAGGTTTCATAAGTTTCCATATCCATGATTTGCGCAGAATTTCCTGAAACTGAAAGTACGTTTGCCTTTTGTTTTCTTAAATTTGGAACTTCAATGTGGGAATGAGCCGTCATAACAACAACTGTTTTATTTCCAGTAAACATGTTCTTCGCTTCAACCCGATATTTCGCGTGTCCGTGCTTTCCTGGAGCTGACTTTTGCATGTTTGAGATAATATGAGGTTCTCCATTAACAACAATGTAACGACCTTCTTTTAGTTTGCCGATTTCAGCCATAGTAACATCTGACATAAAATTTGATAGAGAGAGAGATTTAAAAAGTTATCTTAATGCTTTTTCAATATCTTCGGCTTGAACCGTTGAACGTCCCTTATATTTTGCAAATTTTATTGCATCATTTGTGATTTCAATTGCTTTGCTTTCTAAAATTTCTCGGAGTTTTTTCTTTGCAGAATCTGAAACTCTTTGAGCTCCTGATTCTTTCATTAACTTAGACATCGCTGCTAGAGATAATTTCGGCATAAAAATTCTATTCGTTCAAAGTTTTTATAGTTGTAGTTTGTATCGCAAAATTGCACCAATTCCGCCAAGACCATCAAGAGTCTTACCATCTCTTCCATCTTTGTCAAGAATAATCCAATCTCCGCCTTGAGATTCAACTATTCCTGCAAGTTCTTCAATTTTGTTTTCATCAATTGAACTTGTTATCAGCATTAATTCAACGGCACCAGCAGTGAGAGCTTTTCTAACTTTTTCTTCACCATAAGTTGCTAAATCACTTGTTTTTCCAAGAACTCTGAAGAATCTTTCTCCGGCTTGCTTTTCTTTTATGATTGCTTGGTTTGCCAAAATATCTTGAGATTTTTCCACTAATTCTTGGAGACCTTGGTCGCCAACATAACCTACGTCAACGACAGAAATAACTTTATCCTTTATTTCTTGATTCAGAAAATTTTCGTTGTAAAATTCTTCTTTTGAAGGTCCTGGACCACCAATCAAAATTCCTTTCAGAGGAGTAACTTGAGGATTAAATTCTGTGTTTACTGTATCAGCAACTTTTTGATAGAAGGCTCGGGCAAGATTTTCTCGAACTCTTGCAAATCTTGCTGCAGATTGTCCACCAGCTTTATACTTTCCTGGAACTGCTGAAGAGAAAGTATGAATTGTGTTAATGCTTTTACCTTTTAGAATTGCAACATTTGCTTCACGTCGGTCTAAGAGAACAATTCCATAAGCTTCTTTGTGCTTAATCATATCTTCGAGAGGTTCTAGATAAAATCCTTGACCACATTTGTAAACTCTAACCGAAATATCTTCTGAAGGTTCAATTGACCAGAATTGAATATCTTGAACTCCTGCTCGTGTTGAAACGTTACCTGAAAATGCAGCCAAACCATGTGGAGGCGTTTTTCCCAAATTTCTCAATTCTCTGGCCATTTTTTCAAGTGCAGCAGTTACATTTTTTCTAGTTGCAGCGGATTTAATGTTTCGTGCTGTTGATGCTTCTGAATCAATTTGATCAATAACTTTTTGGATGTTGAAACCTGCCGGTATGTAAACCGATACCAATTCTGTGTGTCTTGCCCGTTTTTCTGACAGTTCTTTGAGCTGTTTTTGTAGAGCGAAGCGCTTTTTCTCATCCATAGTAAGTCTTGGGAAGTGCGAATAAAAGAGTTACTATTAAATAGAATCTATGATTTTTGGATTTATGGCCAAAGCACATGTAAAGTTTGAAGTTATTATTGACAAATTAGTGCCGTATTCGATTGCATTTGTTTTGATTCATTTTATTGGGGCTTTCTTGGTTCCAGATTTTTTTCATAAGTATGAGGATTTTGTTATATTCTTAGAAGTATTTTTGATTACATTTGTTTTAGGATTTGATGTTTGGTTTAAATACCGTCGAGCCAGAAATAAAGAATATTTCTTTAAACATCATTGGTTAGATATACTTGCAGTTTTCCCATTCATGATTTTGTTCAGAATTTTTGAGGAAGCATATTTGATTACTCGATTGGCTCCGGTTGAAATAGGTATTTCTGAAACTCAACAAGTTTTACACGAACTTCGAGGCGTGGATGAAGCAACTAGACTAGTACGTGAAGCAGAAGTTGTTGGTAGAACTTCCAGAGTTGGAATGTTTGGAAAAATGTTTAGACCAATTTCTAGACTTCCAAGAGTTTTGAAAGGTATGGCTTTTTTTGAACATCCATTAACTCGGAAAAATAGAGCGCACCACAACATTCATTACACTTTTTACGGTAAACACGCTAAACATGCACTGAAAGCCTAGTTAATTCTAAGTTTTCCACCGCGTTTTAGAAGTATTTCATTTACTCTCGTTGTTCGGCAAATAACATCCGAAGCTTGTTTAATTTTCAAAGTTTGCGGATGCTCGATTTTAATTTGCTCGACAGTATCTCCGAGTCGAATCTTCTTAGATTGTTTCCATTGCCGAATTTCTGAAATCATATTCTTTGCAAAGTCTCCAAGTGCCTCCGATTTTGAGTCTCTGATTCCAAGATTTTCGTATTGAGTTAGATGAATGCTCGGTATTTTCTTTTCTTTCTTGTAAAGATTTTGATAAAGCTCTTCAGTTAAGTGTACAAACACAGGCGCAAACATTTGTAAGATTCCATAAAGAGTTCTGTAAGTTGTCCATTGCGCAGAATATTTTGTTTGATTGTTGTCTCCATACATCCGACTCTTAATCATTTCCAAATAGAAATCACAGAAATCGTGTAGGAAGAAATTTTCAAGTTCTTGTCGAGCTTGTTTGATTTGATAGTTGTTGAAATGCTGAAGATATCTTTCCTGAGTTCTTGCAAGTTTTGCCAGAATCCATTTGTCTTCGAGTTCAAGATTTTTTGGTTTTCTTGTTGGAGTTTTGTCAAAATTCATGAATGTAAATCTGGCCGTGTTCCAAAGTTTGTTCATCAGTTTTGTTCCACGAATTAATTCTTTTTCTTGGTAAGGAGAGTTCTCCCCATAAAGTGTTGTAGTGATGTAATATCTGAAAGCGTCTGCATTGTATTTCTCAACTTGCTCCAATGGGTCAATTCCATTTCCTTTAGATTTTGACATCTTTCTTCCGTGTGGATCAAGAATCATGCCGTTGATGATGATGTCTTTCCAAGGAACATTGTCATGATGAATTAATGATTTTAACAAAGTGTAGAACGCCCAAGTCCGAATAATATCATAACCTTGAGGTCGCAAACTCATTGGAGAATTTCTTTTGAAGTTTCTTTCATTTTTTCCCCAACCCATTGCAATTTCTGGAGTCAATGAAGAAGTCATCCAAGTATCAAAAACATCTTTTTCTCCTCTTAGTTTCTTTCCTTTATGTTTTCGTGGTTTGTCTCGAGTTGGATCTACTGGAAGTTCATTTTCTTCAGGAAGAATTACGTTTCCTTGTTCATCATACCAAACTGGAATCGGAATCCCAATATGTCTTTGTCTAGAAAGCACCCAATCCCATTGAAGATTTTCCGTCCAGTTTTTTAGATTGTTGTAGTAATGTTTTGGAGTCCAATTAACTTCTCTTGCTTTCTTTAGAAGTTTTGATTTTAAGTCAGTGAGTTTGAATTGCCATTGTTCTAGAATTAAATATTCTGGCTTGTCTCCATATCGGTCTGTAACTTGAACTGTTTGTTTTATTTTTTCTCGTTTCTTTAGTAGTCCAGATTTATCAAGCTGACTCAGAATTTTATTTCTTGCTTCTCCAAGAGTTAATCCTGCATATTTTCCTGCTTCTTCGTTGAGACGTCCGTCACGTCCAATTATAACTTTCAGAGGTAATTTGTATTTCTTCCACCATTCGACATCTGTTTTGTCTCCGAAAGTACAAACCATTAATGCGCCAGTTCCAAAATCAATCTTTACATCTTTGTCTGCAAGAATCGGAACTTGTTCTCCAGTTAATGGAACTGTTGCGTGTTTTCCAACAAACTTTCCATATCGTGGATGTTTTGGATGAACAAAAACTGCTACACATGCTGGAATTAATTCAGGACGTGTTGTTGCAATCTGTAAATTTGAGTTCCCAACTTTAAAATTAATATAATTCAAGAATGTTGTTTGCTCTTCCTCTTCTAAGTCTGCTTGAGATATTCCTGTTTGACCTGCAATTGAGTATAAACCCGGTTCACTTGAACGATAAACTCTCCCTTTTCGGTGTAAATCCAAGAAAGATTTCTGCGCAACTCTTGCTGCTTTTGGTGAAATTGTTGAATAAAATAAATCCCAATCATAAGAGTGTCCGAATCTGTCAAAAGTTTCTCTTGCTGATTTTTCTAATTCTTTGGTTTCTTTAAGTGCGATCTTTATGAATTTTTGCCTAGACATTTTTGTTGATTTGATTCCAAGTTTCTTTTCAACATATCTTTCAGTTGGCAATCCGTTGTCGTCGAAACCCATCGGAAAGAAAACATTATGCCCAGTCATTCTTTTGAAACGCACAATTGTTTCAAACATTGTGTATGAAGCGCCGTGTCCCATATGTAATCTTCCTGAAATGTATGGTGGCGGAGTATCGATTGAAAAAATAGGTTTTCGAGAATTTGGATTAAATTTGTAAATCTTTTTTGTTCTCCAAAACCGTTGCCATTTTGCTTCAATTTTCTTATAGTCTGGTCGTTTGTCCAATGTTTTTGGCATGGTTTAAGTTGTTAAGAGAGAATTATAAACCTTACTTATATTTCCATCCGGCGATGTGGATTGTGTCCCAGAAGAAACCTTTGCTTCTCCAAACCTTTACTTTGAAACCGGCTTGCTCGAAAGTTTGATGGAGTTTAACATCATCTCTCAACCATTCAGGTGCTTTGAAAATTTTGAAAACTCGATCATAGTCTATAAAATAAATTCTTCCTCGTTGTGCCATTCTTAAATTTAGCGCATGAAGAACTTTTTCAGGTTCGGATAAATATCCTAGCAGTCCGACAGACGTTGCGCCGTGTAACGTGTGGATGTTTTTATGAAGGTTGTGCCTTGAACCCGAAGTTTCAAGAACGAATTCGACATTTTGCAGTTGATGTTTTTGAGCCAGTTTTGTTGCGTTGTGCAGATTGTTTGTTGAAATGTCTGTCGCAATAACGTGTCCTTGTGCTCCAACTAACAGAGCTAAATCTTTTGCCAATTCTCCAGAACTTGAACCCATATTCAGAATTCTTCTATTTTCAAAACCTTCAAAGTGTTTCAAAATATATTTGTGAGTTTTTGGTTTTACGAATAATTTGTATGAAAACTTTTGTAGACTCGAGGATGTATCTAGAAGTTTCTGAACAATCAGCGGTTTGCTTTCAACAGTACGCATTAGGTAAAGCGGAACTCCGAGAGCTACGAACATTGCACCTGTTGCAGTAGTAATTGGTTCAATTCCACCCAGCAAGAACATTAGCACTAATCCAAGAACGACAGGCATGGTTTTTCCAAAAGGTACTCGAAAGGTTCGTTCAAGTTCAGGTTTAGTAAATCTTAAGATACTTACACTGACCACAACCATTGAATACATGAAGATTGCAAGAGGCAGAACTAATTCTAATAGAAGCGCATATGATCCTGAAATTATAATTAACCCTGAAAGGATTGCTTGAACTAAAATTGCGATGTAAGGCGTTTGATGCTTCGGGTGAATTTTTTCTAGAGCTCTTGGAAGAAGTCCGTCCCTTGCAAGTGCAAAAATTAATCTCGGAGTGGTGATAATCCAAGCTGCTGCTCCCCCAAATATATTAAGGAAAATTAAGATGGTCATTATTTTTCCTCCTGTTGAGCCCATTATTGCGTTTGCTACATCAGTTAATGGTGCGTTTGAATTAGCAAGAATTTCCCAATTGACTGCACCGAGCGCAACGGAAACAACACCTATTGCGAGAAGAGTTACACACAAAGTTCCCCACATCATAACTTTTGGAATTACGTTTCTTGCGTCCTTTGTTTCTTCTGCTAAGTTTGCAACGGTTTCCCAGCCGAAGAAAGTTTCAAGAATGTAAACCATTGCGATAACTAAGGAGATTATTAATCCTTTTTCTCCAATGTGAGGTAGCATATTTATTATCTGAATATTACCAAAATCGAAGTAGTAAATTCCCCAACTGATTAAAGTCCAAAGAGACATTATTGTGATGATTGAGAAAACCAGAAGAACCTTTACTGACAAATCAACTCCACGGAATGAAACTATGTTTATTAACGCAACAATTCCCAGCGCGATTAAAATTTTTAGAATTTGTGACATGTCAAAGAAAAGAGTTAGATATTCAAGACAGCCAATAGAAAGCATAGCAATTGTTACGTTTGCGACCATCCAAGAAGTCCAACCAACCAGGAATCCTCCAAACTCTCCAAAAGCTTGTTTGGTGTATTCATAAACTCCTCCGGCCTTTGGAAACATTCCTACAAGTTCTGCAAAACAAGCTGCAACGAGCATTGCAAGAATTGCAACACCTATCCACGAAATTAACGAAGCTGGACCTGCGATTGCTGCGGCGATTCCCGGAACGAAGAAAATTCCCGTTCCAATGATTGCGTTAATTGCTAGAAGAATTAATACGCTGAAGGATATACTCTTCTTTAATTCAGTCATATTATTTTGATATGATTATAGAATAAAATTGTTAGCTACTACTTTGGAGTGAATTGAGTCGGAATTATTAAAAATATGTAGTGTTTAGTAAATTTATGGAAGATTTTATTGAGCGAGGTTCAAAACTATATAATTCTGAAGAATTGGCTTGGAATAGGGGAGATGTTTTGGGAATTGCTTCTGCTCAGCAAGCTCAAAGAAATCTTGAATCTGAACTTTATTCGCAAGATACGTGCGTTAGAAAACCATCAAGACTTTCTGGAATTATGAAACCGGTTCTTGCGGGTGCGAGCATTGTTATTGGTGCAATGGCAGGTGTTATTTATGATAATAAAATTGGTTCTGAGTTGGTTGAGGATAAGATTGTTTATTCTGCAGGAAATAATTCAGATTTTGAATTTGTGGATCATAAAATTAATTTTGCCGATGCTCCAGTTTCAATTGATACTGATGGCGAACGAATTTCAGTTCTTACAGAACCTTCAGCAATTAATACTGTTGATTTGAATACAATCGGAGTTTTGCCAATATTTGATTTAGCTGATGACAAAAGTTACAAAGATTTTAGTTTGAATGAAGGCGTTGCAAGTGTAAAAGCTAAGAATGCTGGCACCGAAACTTTCAATATGTATTTTCAAGACTTTGAGAATGGTTTGCAAGGAAACCTTTTACCCGCCACTCGGCGAGACCAAGGATATACTTATTGGGATTATAATCACGATTCAGATTCTGGAAGAATTATCATGAATCATGAAAACAGTGCTTATTTGATGAATTTGTCAGGTGCTGCCTCATTAAAGTCTTCGCCATTGAGTGGAGAAAATCATATTGATCCTCAAGTAGATGGAGATAATGTAATCTTTCTTGAATACTATTCTGACGCAATTTTTTTGAGTGATGATGAGTTTAGTTTTACTCAGAAAATAATTGACAAAGGTTTATTGGAGTCATTTGTCCTCGATGGAAATCATGTTGCTTATACTTTGAATAATGGTTCAAAGACTGAACTTTGGGTATATGATATCAACGAGAGTGCTGACAAATTAATTTTTAGCGATTTCAATCCGGTCGGAGATATAGATATTAGCGACGGAAACCTTTCATGGCTTGAAGTTAATAATTACCAATCTGAAATACATGTCCATAATCTTGAGCATGATAAGGAAGTTGTTTTTGGAGAAAATTATATTTCTCGTCGAGATTTGAAAATTGGCGGCTCAGTTCTTGCATGGATTCAAGAAGCATTGGGCGGAGATGAGGAAGCATATTTTGCAGATATTCAAGGATATAATTTCAATGAAACAAATACGACTTTGGAGGAAGTATTACCGGACTACAATCTTACTGAAATTCAAGATGAAGTTAATAATCAGACCTCTGAAAATGTGACTTTGAACAGGACGGACATTTCTCAGCTCTTGGAAAGGATTAGTGAATTGGAAAACGAATCAGCAGAATATAATCTTACTTTGAATTATGTTGCTCAACTTTTGATTGAAATTCGAGAAGAACGTGAAGCTGAAGCTCAACGTTTGGAAGATCTTCAAGAAGATTGGGCTGAAGGAAATCAAACCATGGAAAACCTTAGTGCCGGATTGAATGAAAGCTATCAAACTCTTGAAGCAATGCGTCAAGAAAATGA
>CAYFOG010000007.1:0-18855 GCA_964344705.1 Candidatus Woesearchaeota archaeon
AGCGCGACAGACTGGATCGTGAGGATAACCGCTTCCAATTTCTGCACCAATCTCCGCGCCTAAAGATATTCCAGCCAAAATCAGTATTGAAAGTTAACATTTCAGAATCAAACATTCTAAAAGCATCTTCAAGAACATTATTTGATTCAATTGCCAATCTTTCAGGTTCATCTTGTAACAATAAATCTGGTCCAATTCCAACTAATATATCAATTCCTGAATCCTGAGCCATCTCAGCTGCCACCGGATCTAGACGCAACAAATGAGCAAGATATAAACTTTCTAAATCATTTTCTTCTGCCCAATTGATCCAAGCTGTAGGAGTATTTTTTGAAATAATTTTTGACATATTAGGTTCTAATCTATCTTTTAGATTCGAATTTAGATAGTCTGTATGAACGTATAACGGTTTTCCAAGATTATTCAACAAATCAACCAACGCATTGGAGACATCAGTAGGTATGGATTGAGTCGCCAGACCTTGAATTTTCAAACCCACCGAACTAGGAAAAGATAAAACTCTCTCAACTTCAGCTAATGTATCCAACTTTGGATGAAATTTAGGTAGTAAATGATAATTTATTGATGAATTCATATTTAAATCTCTAATCTCATCTTGAGTATGATCATTTTTCAAACTATAAGGATTGGAAGGATTTTCAATTATTCTTAATTCAGGACCATGAACATGAGTCTCATAAATAATCTCATCATCTTCAATTCGCCACATACACGAAGTCTCACTATAATCTTCCAAATTCAAAATGTGTGTTGGTCTGGGAACTACAAGAGCATCAGTAATACCAACTGTTTTAGCAATTGAATCATAAAAATCAATATTACAATCTCCTCCAAATGGACCTTTACCCGAATTTACTTGGCTATCAATAATTCTCATGGTGTCAATCTTTCTGTATCTCTTGGAACAAAAGTTGCTTCACGAACATTTCCTAACCCTAGAAGTTGCATAATTACTCGAGTCGGACTCAATCCAAATCCTGCATGAGGAGGACAACCCCACTTAAAGTAATCCAGATAAAATTGTATTTCTTTCATATTCAAACCCTTTTCCTTCGCTTGCTCAACTAAAATATCATATCTATGTTCTCGCTGAGCACCAGTAGTAATTTCAACACCTCTGAATAACAAGTCAAAACTATTTGTCAGAGACTTATCATCAGGTCTCATGTGATAGAATGGACGAATAGAACTTGGAAAATCAGTTACAAAAACAAATTCATGACCAAATCTTCTCTTAATATTTGCAAAGACTTTACGTTCACCTTCAGGATCTAAATCATCGCCTTTAAGTCCTGAAATCTTTAAGGCTTCAGCCATTGTTATTCGAGGAAATGGAACTTTTGGAACTGTAATGTCAACACCAAATACTTTCTTAATATCTGCTCCGTGCTTCTTCTTTACTTCCCTCAACGCACTTGCCAACCATCGCTCTTCAAACTTCATTATACCTTCAACATCTAACCAAGAGATCTCAATATCTAAACTTGTAAATTCAGTATCATGTCGAGTAGTGCGAGAAGGATTAGCTCGGAATACGGGTCCAATCTCAAATACTCCGCCAAGTCCAGCAGAATTTGCCATCTGTTTATAGAATTGAGGAGATTGTGCTAAGTATGCTTTTCTCTTGAAATACGGGATTGCAAATTCCTCGCCACCTCCTTCACTTGGAGCTGCAATTAATTTTGGAGAGAAAATTTCAACCAATTCATTATCAATAAAGAATTGTCTTGAAGCATGTGTAAATGTTGACAAGACTTTCATAACTAACAAATTTCTTGGATTTCTCAAATCAATATATCTGTAATCTAACCGTTTACTCAAATCAGTCTCAATATCTTTACCTAAGAATTCTATCGGCAAAGGAACTTGCGCTTTTGAAAGAACTTCGACATCGCTAACTATCAGCTCTTTCCCACCTGATTTAGCTTTACTACGTTTAACTTCACCTCGCACAAGAATAACACTCTCTCGAGTTAAATTTTGTAAATCTTTCAAGCCAGCATAACTCTCATTAGCAACAACTTGAACGTAACCTTCTGAATCACGCAAAGTAATAAATGCTAATTTACCTAAGTGTTTAATTTTCTCAACAAATCCACCTGTTACAATTCTAGAACCAATACTGGCAGATTGCAATTCAGAAGTTGAAATACGTTGACTCAATTTCATTAATTATACTTACACGAAAGAATATTTAAGACTATTGAAAGCTAATTTGTAATTGAGTTACCTTTAGCTCCTCGAACTTGAACCTTCAAATAATAAGTACCTCGTATCAGCAAGCCGCTAATTCCCACTATCTTCCAATTATCTGTTTTCAAAACTTCATTGTTTAGTTTATCTAAAATCATTCCATAATCAGGCATACCTTCAAAATCAAAATCAAACTCTCTCCCTCTTTCAAAAGTCCCATCAATAGGAACAGTCTCAATCAATAAATTATCATTATATCGAGTAATTTTTCGAACACGTACTCTCGTTTCTCTACCAAGACGATTCAATTTTTTTAAACAAATTATCAATAACAAAATCATCAATCTTTACGCCACTACCAATACTATGATTCATACAAAATCAATACAGACGAGCTATAAAACATTTTAGAATTCACTCAAATTCATCTGACTCTCGGCCTCATTTAAAGCTTTGTAAGTCGACCAGCACTTTCTCAAATACTTGTGAATCGGACCCCGAAAGTTTTCTTTCAAATAAGCCCGACAAACAGGATCATGAGAATAACCGCTTCCAATACTTGCTCCAATCTCTTCAACAATCCTATCAACTTCTCTATCACGAGTAACTTTAGCTAAAATTGATGCAGCTCCCGCAACTACATACTTATTATCTGCTCCATGCTCTGCAATCATCTCAACCTCTTCTTTCAAAAACTCATTAATCATCAATCCAAACTTGGCTCCACCGTTCGCAGGTTCAGGACTATCAACATAAACTTTGGAAGGTTTTAATTTGTTAATTATCTTGGCGGCAACACGCGCCTCCATTTTATTCAGATTTATTCCTTTATCTTGATAATCATCAATTTCTGAAGCAGATATTTCAATAATATCATAAGAATCAACAAGCGCAATAATCTCATCAAAGAGTTCTTCGCGCCGTTCGGCAGGAATTAACTTTGAATCCTTAATACCCATTTCTTTCAAAGTTTCAATTTTATCTTCAGTAACTGAAACTCCTGCCATCACAAGCGGACCAACAATCGGACCTCGGCCAGCTTCATCAATTCCGCAAATCATAGTTAATTCTCGCGCACAAATTTATAAGCTTGATGCCGTTCATCAAAATGCTTTTAAACCCAAAATAAGACCACCACTCAGCGAGGTGGGGCAGTCTGGAGTGCCCGTCGGGCTCATAACCCGAAGGTCGAAGGTTCAAATCCTTCTCTCGCTATTTTAATGCTCTAACTCTTACAAACCCTCCAACTTCTTTCAAATACTTTCTAGTAGTTTTAGCCACAGTACCGTTTGTCAGAATTATTACTGGCATCTTTTTCTCAAGAGCCAAAGCATAGCTTTCAGCCACATCGCTTTTGTTAAGACGCTTCTTCCCCCAAATCTTTACATAGAATTTCAAAGGTCCAACGGAAGAAGGTGCACGAACAATACACTCGCCCGAAATATCAGTTAACTTATCCGATTTCAAAATATCAACATTTAATTTTTCCAAGAATTCCAAAGCACGCTTTGAAAAACTAAGCTCATCAACTTCTTCAACTTTCTTGATCGCCTTTGGTTTTGAAACTCGAGGTCTTTCAACCGGTTTTGGAATTTCAGTTTTCGACATAGGAACTTCTATTTTGGGTGACGGAATTTCAACCTTAGGTTTCGGCAACTCAACAGTTTTCTTAATTAACTCACGCGCCTTCTCGAGAGCACTTTTCTTCTTAAATTCCTGACGACGAGATTCATCTTCTTCAATTTGCTTCAACCGACGATCAAAATCTTTACGCTTGGACTCCAACTCGGGAGTTTCCTTCACTGGTTTTTTTTGAAAACTTCGAGCAGTCTTTGCGCCAGAATTTAACTCACCAAGTTTTTTCTTCAACAAATCTTCTTGCCCCGCCAAATAATACAAAGGAACAGAACCAACGCGCTCCTCACTCTGAAGGATTTCTTTCTTATCAACCAAATCAGACAAATAAGCACTAGCGACAAAACTATTTCCGCCAGTTTCACTAACTATCTGAACTGGCAAAGTTGGACCGTTCTCACGAATAAAATCAACAATCTTCTCCTTCATAAGAATCCCAATCCAACTAGCTATAAAAGAATTTGCCGGATTTAATGAATAACATGGTGTCCTTTATGAGCACCAGTGTGTCGAGCAGGAGTATTTTTCTTACGATTTTCAGGATGATGAATTACATGTCCATGATCAATATCACCTAACAAAGCATCAGCAAGTTTCAATCCGCCAACAACTTCTGGAAGAATAACAACCTCTGCGCCCGCATGCTTCAACTTAGAAACAATATTCTCATCGTTTGCCCGTGCGGCAACACTCAAATCAGGATTCAATTCCTTGGCCGTCAAAATAGTCAATAAGTTATCTCCATCATCTCCAATAACTGCTGCCAAAGAATGTGCATGCTCAACACCTGCAGTTCTCAGAACCCGCTCATCATTCGCATCACCTAAAATAGCATGAAATCCCTCACGCTTAAGACTTTCAATTCGAGCATCATCTTTGTCAATGACAACAATTCCTTGTTTGCCATCTTTAAGCTTCATACAAACGTTTTTTCCAACTCGGCCACCACCACAAACAATAACATGATTCTTCAAATTCTTCACCATCGTTCTATCTTTAACTCCGCCAAGCTTCTTATTAAATTCTCCGGAAAGAAGGAACTCAATCATTACATAGAAAACATAAAATGCCAAAACTTCTCCAGCAAAGGCCAAAGTTACAAACACAGCCTTAGTAAGAAGATGAGCATTACTCAAAGTTCCGGGCTCAATATGTGTAGCAAAACTCAAAGATAACAACATTCCTTCCTGAGTTCCAAGTCCCTGGTCAACTGCAATAACTAATCCACCACCAACAATCAAAATAAACAAAGCAAGAAATCCTACACTCAATCGGCTAGCAAGTTTATCAAGAGGAACATCAATTTTGCCCATGCTCAACTAAGCGCTTAGTTCAATAAAAAGGTTTGTAGGAATATGCACGAGGCAGGATTCGAACCTGCGAAGGCACTAAGCCAATGGATCTTGAGTCCATCCCATTTGACCGCTCTGGAACTCGTGCGTAGATTTGATTAATTTAACTCGTTTTTAAGTGTTATCATTCAGAATTACTTCAAGGCTTTGTTAATTTTCTTGAGATTGGCCTTCAAAGATTTCATAGAATTTTTTGAACTTGATTTCTTGGTAACCGTTCTCTTTGATACCTTTTTACGTGCAACTTTCTTCACAGTTTTCTTAGCTCTAACTTTCTTTGCAACAACGCTCTTAGCACGAGTTTTAGCTTTCAGAGCGGAGCTTTTTTGCATGTATTTGTTCAAGGAATGTAACTCATTAATTAAAGATGTAGATAGAACTCTTGCCTCAGCAAACAGCTTATGCTTCTCCTTAACCAACACAGACAAGCGAGCAGTGCTTTCAACAACATCATCGCAAAGTCCAGTCAAAGAATCAGTACAGTTACATACTCCTTGTTCATCTTCAATCTGGATATATTCTCCCTCAGACATGAATAAACTAAACTACAAGACAATAAAAAGATTTCTTGTAGTCTGCTACCGCAACTAATAAAAAGGACTAATGTATCAAAATTAAAATGGGACTTTTCCGTAAAAAGAAGGAGCAACCACAACCAATGATGCCTAAACCAACTGCACCTTTTATTCCAAGCCAACCTTCTCAAGGAGCAAGTTTGAAAGAACAATTAGGAATAAACAACAAGCCGCAAATAGCACCACCGCAAGGATTGCCACCACTCCCAACAGACATTTCCAAAGACGTTGGAAGCGTTGCAAAAAGAGTGAGCGCAATGAGCGATAAAGTTTCAAAACTTGAATCTGAATTACCACCGCTGCCAGAGAGTTCAGAACCAACAGCACCAGCAGAGAAACCAACGGCATCACAACCTGGAGCAAAAGTGTTCGTCCGACTGGATAAGTATTCTGATATTTTAAAGACAATAAATAACATGGAATCCAAGATTAATGAGTTACAAAACGCACTTGGAAAAATTACTTCAATAAAAGATTCCGAGCAGCAAATAATTGCTTCTTGGAACAATTTAATCAACGAAGCAAGGGACCGAGTCGCAGAAGTGAACTCCAAGCTTCCACCTCTGAATCGTCAATAATTTTCTTCCGAAACCTTTTTAATCAAAATAATTTAGCCTATTTTACGGTCCGATGGTCTAGTCTGGTTATGACGTCCCGTTTACACCGGGAAGATCCCAAGTTCGAATCTTGGTCGGACCACTACATTATTCTTTTTTCGTCAACGTTTTTCTAACCAATCTAACTTATGAAAAAGGTTGGTTCTGAATCTTGGTCGGACCACTCAAAACCAACAACAAACTTTTTTGTCACTTAGTATATATCTATCCTAAATTCTTTCTAAGATTATGAAAAGAATTATCCTCTTGTTACTGCTCCTGCCAACAGTTTCAGCGCAAATCGAACTCACCGAAATCATGTACGATTTGCCGGGAGCAGACGGAAAACGCGAATGGATTGAACTACGAAACACTGGAAATGAAACTGATATTTCGGGTTGGAGATTTTTTGAAAATAGTCAGCACCACACTTTCAAAAATTATACAAACGATTTAATTCTTGACACAAACGAATACGCAGTAATCGTAAACAATCCTGAAGCGTTTCTTAATGACACAGATTTCAACGGAACAATAATTGATAGTTCTTGGTCATCACTTGCAAATTCAGGAGAGCCATTAGTTCTAAGACTTTCAAAAGACGGACCGGTCGTAGTCAACATAACTTATCTACCAACAAATGCTTCAGACGGCGAAGGAGCATCTTTGCAACTAATCAACAGTTCTTGGCGAGCTTGCGAACCAACACCAGGACAAGAAAATTTCTGCTACGAACCTGAAGCTGAAGAAACTCCGGAGCCAAACCAAACTGAAGAAATAAATGAATCAGAATATGTCATCAAAGAAGTCCAATCGGATTTCCAACTAATTGAAGAACCAGAAGAAATTCCAGAAGAAACCACTACAAAAAATAACGAATCAGTTATACCTCTTCCAGAGATTCAATTGCTCGAAGTACCAAGTATTCCAGAACCAATTCCTGATCCGGGAATAGAAAACAAGCTGGTAAAACTGGCTTACGAATCAGAGAACAAAGGACACATAGTTGTCGGATTCTATTTGTTCCTAATCTCATCACTCTTCTTCAACATAATTTTGGTGATGTTCAAATAGTCAAATTTAAAAGCCTACACATAACTCCAAATCATGAAGCAATCAGAAATCAAGAAATTAGTCAAAGAAGGACATATTCAAATTCTAATAAATCTCCAAGTACAAGGAAATAATTCAGAGGCAATCGACAAAGCAACGCGAAAACAAATCGACGAAATAGTTGATTTAGGAAAAGAAATCCGAGCAAGAATCTCTGCACCAGATTTGGTTGACCAGCAAAAAGGATGGTTCTCCCAATATGCAGAAATCGAATTATTAATTCCAGATTCAGACATCATATTTGACATCTTGCTAGATTACATGGTAACAAATATTGAAATTCTAGCACCAAAGAAAATTGAACTGAAATCGGAAACACACCAAGACCGACTAAACGATTTAATTCTAAAATTCCGAGAATCAGAAAAAGCAATACTTCTTCTCGCAGCGCATAGAAAAATGTTGGAAGCAGAAATTGCAGATCTAAAGAAACCAAAATCTAAATCAAAAAAGAAAAAAAGCCCAAAGTCTAAGGGATAATTACGACTCTGAGCTTGTCTTTAACTGGTGTAGATAAGATTGAACAAACATCGTTTGCATTCAAATCAGTACCAATTTCATTACATTTTATAACATTACTATCAGTATCCGAGGAAACCGAACAGTAATCTGGCAGTTCCAGCTCCTTTAACGTTTGAGCTTCTCCCAGACTCTGACCCATAAAGACTCCGAGACCAAGAGCTACAAATATGCTTACCGCAAAAATGACAAGCAACTTGTACATTGTTATTTCAAATCTTCCTGGTTTTTCCTTTCCTTTCCCCATTTTATAACAACTCGACTTTGAAGAAACTTCATCACATTGAATTCATTAACTTCATATCTGACTTCCTTACCTTCACCCTCTTTGCGAACCAATCCCTGTGCTTCAAGTTCTTTAACTTTCTTTGAAGCAAATGATTTATCCGTATCTAGAAGTTTGGCCAAGTCTTTGTTCCGATTCTTTCCAAGAGATATTGCCGTAATTATCTTTAAATCACGAACAATCTTCTTAGTTTCACGAGAACTATCTTCATCAGACATGTAAATCTTAAGAAAGATACGAATAAAAATGGTTTGTTCAATGGAAACTACATCAAAAAACCGCAAAACGGAAAAATGTTCCAAAAATGGAAGAAGCGGAGTCTACTGAAAAATGACAATAATGTTTTTAAACCAATCAACCATAACTAGATTACTTAGACATAGAACTATGTTCTATGTAAACAAGGTGATAAAAAATGCAGAAACAATTTGTCTTGAAGGCAAGAGAAACTGTAAAGAGAGTCGCAGCAATTACTGCTGGGGCTACATTGTTAGGAGCAACTGCAATGGGCGCAGTCGCTGCAGCAGACCTAGGTGACTATCCAGCACCATTCGTCGCAGACGGAGATTTGGTTGGATTAGTTGTTGTAGGATCAGACGCAGCAGCAGGCGACATCGTAGGAGCAGGTGACATTATTTCTACACTAACACAAGCAGCTGTTACAACCGTAGCAGGTACTGGTGAAACAACCGTAACAGGCGGATTAGCAAAAGAAGTTCTTATCGGAACCGGTTTGAATGACACAACCGCATTTGGTACAAACGGAGTTGACGATGATGATGTATCAGTATTACTTGATACTCAAGTTAACATTGATGTTGGAAGCGACAAGAATTACGACATTCACGAAGCAATTTGGTTTAATTCCGGAGCATCCGTTGAAACAGGTACAACTTCCGCAAGTCAATCTGAGAACTTTGGAACAGACACATTCCTAGAAATGGATAAAGATTCTGTTAAGTACAAATACGTATTTGACGACTTGCTAGACACAAACAACTTCTTAGTAAACGCAACAAGTGCCTCTCCAATTTCATTAACACTATTGGGACATGATCTTGAAATTACTGCAGCAACAGCAACATCTTTAACCACAAACTTAGCTACAGAATATTTCCTACACGTAGGAGATTCAGTAGTTGTTGGTGGAAAGACTGTTACTTTGATGGAAGTAGGTTCTTCCTCCGTAGTGGTTGATGTTGATGGCGTAACTGAAGTAGTTGATGGAACTACAAAGACTGTAAATGGAATTAAAGTAAGAGGAGAAAGTTACTTCAATAAAGATGAAGTTGGAGCAGGTTCTGCTACAGTATCTATCGGAGAAGATATTTCCAAGACATACAGTCACAATGATGAATTCATTGGTGAAGATGAAAACGATCCAAACTGGGTATGGGAACTCAGTGAACTTAACACAAACAATCCAAATATCAACGTAAGTTGGGATCAAATTGTTAACGACGCAGACGATGACCACTTGATTTCTGTTGAAAATGGTGAAACAATTACGCTACCAAACAACTATGCACAAGTTTACTTGAACAAGTACACACAAGAAGATAGACAAGAATACAAGATTTCATTTGAAACTGGAGAAGAACTTTATGAATCTGGTGGTGGACCAGCAGATAACACCAACGCATTTGTAATGCACTGGGAAGCTGTTGGAGCAACAGGAGACGACGCATTCACAGTTAACAACAAAAAAACAGATGATGTTTGGATAGAATCAAACAGCACTGCGGTATTGTACTACTACTATAATACAACAAACAACAAAATTACATACACAACAAGTACAAAACACAACGCAACTTCCGCTACAAGATTCACAATTGATTTCAAAGATTCGTCTTTAGCAGTAACTTCTACTGGAATCAAAGACACAGAAGTAAACTGGTCTATTGATGATGAAGCTCAACATGGAGATATCATCATTAATACCGAAATGTCTTCAAACGAATTAAAGTATTTGGGAGAAACTGACGGAGATACAACAGTTGCAAATGACGTAAGATACAATCTAACAGATATTTCTGGTTGGAAACAAGATACACGAACAGACGGTGGATTCATTATTCACTCGTACTATGACACAGACTCAGCTGATGAGTTTATGTTCTCTGTACCGGGAGACAATGCTGACTACGATGTAGAAGTTATCGTGTCTGGAACCACTTCGACTGTTTCAACAACAGGTGGATCAACACAAGTTAACTCAGTTGCAGGTGTAAGTGTAATTAAGCTAGATTCAGAAGTTACTGATCCGGCATCCAAGAACTTAATCTTGGTTGGTGGACCAGCTGTAAACAGCTTGACCGCATCAGCACTTGGACTAGACTATCCAACAACTGGAGCAGCATCTACAATCCCAGAAAACGCAGCAACTTTGAGAATGGTATCCAACGCATTCGGAGGATCCAACTCAGCATTAGTTGTAGCAGGATGGGACGCAGATGACACCAGAAACGCAGCAAGCGTACTACAAGACTACGCTTCACACGCATCAGCATTAGCTGGTAACTCTGAAGTAGAAGTTCGAGGAAGTACAGTTACTGCCGTTGGTGGCGACGTAACAACTGCTTAAGTCTTAAAACGCAAGGAGGGGATTCATCCCCTCTTTTTTCTTTTTTACCAAAACCTTTTTTAGTATACCTCTATCTAATCTATCAGCATGAAAATAAAGATTCGTGGAGCTGACGTAATAACCTTCATAGTCATATTTGTTCTTGTAACATCTATCTTTGGTCTATATACGAACAGACCACAATCAAGTCAGCAATCTACACCAGATCCATCCTTCTTTCATAACGAAATAGCCTTCTACGAACAAAGCGATGGTTTCTTTGGAGTATATTTACAGCGTTCAGACGGACAGATACAACCAATTTCATTCAGGTTAGATCCAAGAACCATGGACGACATATTGATTGAAACAAATCTTAATCAAAAAATCCGTAATGCGACAAAGATTTACACAACTTATAACCCAAACCTAGACACTAGTTATTCAAAAGTTGCGGTAGCAATAGGAGAAGTAACTCGATTGTTACCTTTAGTAACAAAGAATCGAGCAGTAAGCAAGAACGCATTTACTGAAGATTCAGAACCAGTAAATCCCGACGTCCCAATCAAAACTTGCTCAGATGCAACCTTAGAATATCCAGTAATCTCCTTTGAAATAGGAAACCAGAACAGAGTCAATTCAGAAGGATTCTGTATTCACATAATTGGAAGGAACGCGGACGATTTGATACTATCTGCAGACCGATTAGGTTATTCTTTCGTTGGAATTTATTAAGAATTATCAATAATTTCTTGAGTGCCCAAAATACCCTCAAACTTTTCACCGTTGATTATCAAAGTAGGAATATTATTAATATCATAATCTAACAATAATCTGTCAACAACTGGAGAATCAATATTCCAATTAAATGAGTAAATCATTAGTGCAGGTTTTTGTTCTTTTACTTCAGTCAGCAAAGCTCCTTGCGCCGCACAGTTGGAACACTCATTTCGGTCTGGAGAAAAGAAATACAAAATAGTTGAATATTTTTCACCACACTCTCGATTGATTTCATTAATCAGAAGGAAGTGTTTTACTTCAAGAGCGACGTACTGATTAGCGAGCAACTGAGATTCTAAAGAACGTTTAGTATCTTCCTCAATGATTGTTAACTTGTTGCCCAACTCATTAAGCTGATTATTAATCGGGATTAATCCCTCCTCATCACATAAATTTTCAGTAGCCAAATCAAACAAAGCGTCTAGACTCAAAGACTGAGTGTAAATTTCGTTCTGCAACTCTGTCAATTGAGTAACTTTTCCCGAAGTGAGAAAATATCCTCCAACAAATCCTGAGAAAAATACAAGAAGAGTGATAGACAAAGCAGCAGTCAGTCGAGAGTAATTAACTTTGGCCATATTTAGCTTTGTGGGAATAATTTATAACGATACTTATTCAGTACGCTATTTTCCCAAGTAACACCCCCAAATCTTAGAACTCTTCCAAACAATTTATACCAAATTGCTCCAACCCACCAAGATGCAAATATGATAATGTACAAAAAGATGTATATCAAATAACCAAACTTGTATTCTGATTTATCAAGTGAATACTTCTTAGCCAAATAAAATGTCAGCAAGCCCATGATGATTATTGAAAACCCAGCAAATTCTATTGAAGAAAAGCCAAATCTAAAAGGGCTCAACTTTAACAAATCTTTAAGAACCGCAAGCTTAGCATTCTCAATTCCAACCAAGCTTCCATCAAACAAGAACCAGTACCCAATCAACAAACTTTCCTTAATCATTGAGAATGCAATATAAATTGTAAAGAAGATTGAGATAATTGCTGCAGGCATAACTAACGCGCTTAGATAACCGTGGCGAGATCCAAATAACATCGAACGATATTGTATGAACGCATCAATGAAACCAAGGAACCAGCGAACCCTTTGCCAGAAAAGCGCTTTGAATGTTCTCGGAGTAATTGTATAAACTGAAGCGTCAAGAGCATTAGCCAACTTGTAACCCTTAGCATTTATCCGCAGAGCAATTTCCAAATCCTCAGTAATGTGGCGTTCATCATATCCACCATATTTCTCAAAGAATTTTTTCCGATAAGCAGTAAATGCGCCCGGAGTAACATACATTGAATCAATGAATTGGAAAACTTTACGTGCAAAACCTCCAAGCAAATATTCAACATTCTGGATTTTCTGAACAAAAGTTTTCTGATGTTTGGACTTTATCGTTGGAGCAACAGCCATAACCTTTGAGTCACCAAAATAACCCATCATTTTGTGAAGAACGTCCGGTTCTGAAAAAGTATCGGCGTCCATCGTAACAATAATTTCACCTTTTGCTTTCTTGATACAGTAATTCATTGCATGACCTTTTCCGCCCTTTTTGAGGGAAAAGACTCTCACACCCTTACTCTTGTATTTGTTCGCAATTTCAACAGTTTTATCAATTGAACCGCCATTTTCAACAACAATTATTTCCAACTTATTTTTAGGATAATCAATAGCCAAAGCACTCTCAATAGTCCCAGCAATTCCTCGCGCCTCGTTGTGAGCAGGAATTATAATTGTCACTGAAGGATATTTCTTTATTTTCGGATTTTGCATCTTATCCAAATTATCTAAAAAAGTCAACAGAAAAAACGTTCCCGTAAACAACGAGATAAACAAAGCTGAAAATATGATGAATGATCCAAGCATATTTACTCTTAATGCGTAATTTAATAAGAATTATGATATCAATCCATCCAGTAAAACCGTAGCATAAGCGCCCTTACCAAGTTCAAATTCAAACCATTCTTTTCCATCAAACTTCAAATTCTTTGGTTCAACAAAAACTTCTCGAGTTGCTCCACGAGAAGCAAGCTCCGGCATTCGCTGAACGCGAAAAACTTCAAGTCCAATTTCTTCAGTTCTCAACTCTGCACTCAAGAACTTTCCAAACTCTCCTTCAAGTTTAGATTCATGACCTGGAATTTCCAATACTGAATCAAGCTCAACTTCTTTCGAAGGAAAAGCAATTTTGTGTCCAGGAAGTTCAACCCATTTAACATCAACTTTGGATTCAATATATTTCGAAACCGCACGGTTCCAAATTTCCGACTGATAAGCATGAACAAAAATTCTCCGAAGAGGTTTTGAAACATTTCTCAAAGCCCCAGCAAAGTCTGTTGGATTACGAATCAAATAATCTAAAACTGCTTTCTCATTTCCCAAAAAACGCGGAACAACTTTCATGATGTCTTTCCAATGTCCCCAATTATTCAGAACGAACTTATCAAACTCTGCGCCTTCCGGACCACTATGAACTGAAAGCATAACTTTAACTGCTTCCTCGAAATTACCTTTGACAATTGCGCGACCAATCAGAGAACTACTTCCACTTGAAAATCTCTGAGTACCAAAATAATTTACAAAACCCCGTTTCTTAATCAAAGGCAAATTTTTGTCAATATTCTTTTTCTCACTCGCAGTCAAGTCTGCACGAACCTTAAACTTATTTCCAATCAAATTTCCAATATGAATATCTTCATCAGAATATCCTAAAAACTCCAATTCAATATCTTTGAGAGCAATTCCTTCAATATCTTCTTTCTTGACGCCCAAAATTGCTATTACTTGGCTAGTCACTGCTTGCTTGTCTTTGATGCCCGCATAATGAACTCGGACTTTACTAATTCTCAACCGTTTGGCAATCTGTAAAATTGCTCGCTGAGTTGTCCAGTTAGTTTTTCTCAACAAAACTAAAGCATACTTTCCTTCTTCCTGAGGATCAATATCAAAAATTTCATCAACAACAAAGTCCTCAAAAGCCTGCTTTATTTTCATAACAAACTAATTATTCCCAAACTTAAAAGTAACGCGATTGTTGTGCTAATAATTACTCCCAATCCAATAACAAACGCAGATTTACGTTTCTTTAAATTCAAAACCCGAGAAATCGCAATGGCAGTAAATGCCCCCGTCACCGGCAAAGGAACTGCAACAAATAATAACAATGCCAACTCTTCCCAAGTTTCAAATTGTAAAGTATATTTCTTTATCTTGCGTTCAAATCGCTTACCAAACAATCGATAAACCCACTCAGAAAAATGCGCCCAGTCCAACAACCAAAAAGTTATAGGAATTATAATCAAATTTCCCAAAATTGCCAGAGGAAAAACATACCATAAATTCAAACCTGTTGCCACCGCATAAGCAATTGCACCACGACCTTCAATTACTGGAGTTCCACTCATGATAAATGCAATCAAATATTCAATCATAATACTCTTTACTTCAAAAGATTTATAAACCACTCTCAACAGACCAACCGTATGGCAAAAACATGCATAACAACTGGAATGAATACAGTCAACGAAGAAGGAACAGTTAGTTTTCCTTGTCCAAGTTGCAAAGAAGTAATAACTCGTTCTGGTTTTGCAAGAAAGAACGCACTACCATACAAATGTAAGTGTGGCCACGAGGGACCATAATGGCAACAGTAGGAGTAATTATACAAGTAGTTCCAGGAAGCCCTGATGCAGATTTTGATAAAATCTCAGAAGAATGTTCTAAACTTATCAAAGCTTACGCTGAAACTGAGAGAGTGGATGTAAAACTTGAACCTTTAGCTTTCGGATTAAAAGCAATCAAATTGCTTTTCTTAATGGAAGAAGCAAAGGGAGATACTGAACCTCTTGAAGAACAAATAAAGAAAGTTGAAGGCGTACAAAACGCCGAAACAATTGACGTTCGAAGAACAATTGGATAAACTTTTATCTTATTTCAACAAAGGATTTTAATGGGAATTCCTCTCAGAGATATAGTTTCAAAAAGAGAAATATCTATCGACGAATTAAATGGAAAGAAATTAGCGTTTGACGGATATAATGTTCTGTATCAATTTCTATCAGCAATTAGAGGACCTGACGGAACTCCACTAAAAAATTCTGACGGCAAAATAACTTCACATTTATTAGGATTATTAGCACGAACAACAAAACTCATGGAAATGGGAGTCAAGCCAGTTTTTGTTTTTGACGGCGAAGCTCCAGAATTAAAATTAGAAACCATAGAAAAACGTAAAGCCATAAAGCTCGCAGCAGCAGAGAAATTAAAGAAAGCAACTGAAGATGGCGACACAGATTTAATGAAAAAATATGCTCAGCAAACTTCTCGACTAACTCCCGAAATGGTTTCAGAGTCAAGAGAAATGCTTCATGCAATGGGCGTGCCAACCGTTCAAGCCCTTGGAGACGGCGAAGCTCAAGCAGCATTCATGGCAATCAAAGGAGATGTTTGGGGCGTAGCTTCACAAGATTATGATTCCTTGCTTTTCGGAGCCCCAAGATTAATTAGAAACTTAACAATTTCACAAAGGCGAAGAGTTGCAGGAACACGTTCAACAATTATGGTCAAACCAGAAATTGTAGATTTAACTGACACACTAAACAACTTAGAAATTGATAGAGGAAAATTAATTGATGCAGCAATTCTAATCGGAACAGACTTCAATCAAGGAGTTCGCGGAATTGGTCCAAAGACCTCAATGAAGATTGTAAAAGAAGACAAGTTTAATGAACACAAAGAAAAAGTTCCAAGATATCAGCAAGTCCGAGATATATTCCTAAACTCTCCGCAAATATCCGACTACTCACTGAACTGGTCAGGAGTAAATCCAGAAAAATTAACAGAAATACTTTCAGCAAACAGATTTTCAGAACAAAGAATAGACAAAGCAATAAAATCTTTACAAAAAGCACAAAAACAATTTAGTCAGTCAGGTCTTGGAGAATTTCTATAACTTACCTTTCATAATCTCATAATTTCTAATATCTACAATTAAATAAACCAAACCAATGCCAATCAAAAAGTACGTTGCAATCTGAGCATCAATTGATTCAATGAATTTAATCAATCCAACAAGTATTCCGAAAGTTACAATCTTAAAAATTGTAAATGCGACTTTACCATGCTTAACAAAATATTTAGCCAGAGGATTCAATTCACGCTTGATTCCAAATTTCTTCAAATCAATCCACGTTTCAACTTCATCAATAAACCAAAAAATTCCAACAATAACTATCAAAATATTATTTATCATATCAAGTATCTCTCAATCCTAACTTTCTTCCGAGCAGCCTGATGCTTTGCTAGGAATTTGTTGGCTTTATCAATTGTATATTTCTTCAAATCACCAGTTAGCATTTTCCCTGCTTTATAGTCTTTGTAAATCTGTGCCAATTTTTTATCATCTTCCTCAAAGAAGTATTTCAAGTAAAGATAGCTAGCATCAATATCAGGATTTCCACCATATTTCCGATGAGCTTCAAGAGTATCTCTTCCTCCAGAAAATGCTCTTTTAATTTTTCGCTCAACATCTTTCTTAGAATCTGTTGTGTAAATTGCAGAACGATTATCAGAAGAAGACATCTTTCCTGCACCGCTCAATCCAGGCAAATAAATATTAATCAAATCTCCTGGTTTTTTCAAACCAAGTTTTCCAGCAACATCTCGAGACAATCTGACAAACGGATCCTGATCCATTCCGACCAACACTAAACTTGGAACATTGTATTTGAAAGTTGGATAGAGTATATGTGCAGCTTGAATTGCAGGATAAAAGAAACTACCAATGTTCTTACTGTCTTTGAAACCAAACGTGGCCTTAATTGTAGACAAAGTCATTTTAGAACTTGCTTGAATTGCAAGATTGTAGACATCTTGATTCATTCCGCTTAAATCAAACATAATTTTGGTTCGGCGAGGATCAAAACCCAAAGCAAGAATATCTCTTGCATTTTCAAGAGCCACTTTTCTAACTTCGTTATAATCCAAACCCTTAACTAACATTTTCTCATCATCAGAAAATGGAATAAAAACAAAGCAACCAGTTTTTTTCTGAATGTCTCTAACTGCTTTGAACATTGCTAAATGTCCCAAATGCATTTTGGAACTCGGTCCCCGTCCAGAAACAATTGCAAATTTACCTTTCAATATTTTTCCTAAGTCTCGGTGAGCATAAAATCCGCCCCGACGCACAAGCAAATTATCAGTTCCAAGCTTCTTCAGCATAGCTGGAGTAATTTTAGATACTCCAAACTGTTTAACCAATTTCTCATAATCAATGTTGCCTGAAACCTCATAAGGGTTTACTGTTGCCATGAAAAGATTAGAAATTAGATGTTTAAATAACTTAGGACAACCATTAAATACCTCAAACAATATTCAACAACATGCGTAAGCGCAGAAGTAAGTCAAAACTAAAATTGAAGAAATTAAACGCATCTACAGTAATTCTAATTGCATTAGTAGTAATTGTTCCAGCATTTGATTTTGATAAAGACGAATTATCAACTTACTATGAATTACTAATTCACAAATCAGATCCATTTAATCCAGATTCAGATTTTGATTTAATACCTGATAATCAGGAAGCAGAATATTCAAGTAATCCAAAACTAAATGATACAGATAGTGACGGATTAATGGATGGCGACGAAATACGACTCTACGGAACAAATCCCGCAACCAACGATTCAGACAGCGACGGTCTTGATGATTATTATGAATTATTTGAAAGCCTGACTAACGTAACAAATGCAGATACTGATGGCGACGGACTAACTGATGGCGACGAAATAAATATTCACAAAACAGATCCAAAAGACAGAGACACCGACAACGACAGATTATCGGATGGATACGAATTAGAGCCAAAACCAATCGGACCAACCGGTGGTGAAGTAGTAGATTGCGAAGAAGGATATTTTGTCGGTTCAGATCCGCTTAATCCAAATACTTACGGAATTACGGGAGGAGACATAAAACTTTCAGATTCAAATAATGCATGTATCAAACCAACTTGCGGAAGAATAACCAAGCGAGAAGGATACTGCGAATAACTATTTTTATTGGTGGAATCTGACAAGTCTTCTATTTAACTTCAACTTTTCGTTTCTATTTTCCCGACGGCGATATTTAATCTTATTACCCCGTAACCAAAGCTCCCGAAGATTCACCAACGCATCCAATCCCTCCATCTTAGAAATATTATTA
>CAYFOG010000008.1:0-14555 GCA_964344705.1 Candidatus Woesearchaeota archaeon
AAGTAACATTAACAATCAAAGACAACTTCAACCAGATCTCAAATGATACAATACTGCTTGATATCAAAGCTCCAACTCTTTCAGAAGAACCAAAGATTGAAGAAACATCCACTACGCCAGCGTCAGCAGCACAATCCGTTACACAACAGCAAGCTGTATTGGAGCAACAAAGACAAGAACTGGAGGAACAAAAACGAGCATTACAAGAACAACTTCAACAACAAGAACCAACCAGAGGAGGATTTGGATGGCTATTGGCATTAGTTCTTCTAGCACTTCTAGGAGTCGGAGGATGGTTCGCATACAAGAAATTTGGAGGAAAAAAACCTCCTGCCCCACCAACAACAGCTCAACCAACAACGCCATCAACTCCAGCACAACCAACCGCAAGTCCAATCAGGAATTTCATTTCAACAAAGAAACAGCAAGGACTTTCAAATGAAGAAATAAGAACAAAATTGAGGGGAAAAGGTTGGAGAGACGGTGATATTGACAGATACATGAACGCATCCAGAACCTAATTCAAAAGGCTTTTAAATGAATTTCAACCATCTAAACCACATCAGAAATCACACTGATTCAAAATCACTATTCATGCTCTTTTTGAGTATTTAGCCGAAAGGCAACATCAACCGAGTAGTATAGCAAAACAGCTATATTTGATTTCTGAGGATATAAAAATGGGAAAAATAAGTCCAGTATCAATAAAATACAACATTCAAGCTGAAATTAACTTAAGCGGAATGGCTGAACGGCCAGACGTGATCGGAGCTATATTCGGTCAAACTGAGGGATTGCTAGGCGCAGACCTCGAATTAAGAGAATTACAGAAGTCCGGTAAAATCGGACGTATAGAAGTAGATGTTCGCAAAAAGAACGGTAAAACTCAAGGAACAATTCTAATTCCATCAAGTATGGGAAAATCTGAAACAGCACTAGTTGGTGCTGCAATAGAAACAATTGACCGAGTTGGACCATCAGATTCAAAAATCAAAGTCAAGAGCATCAAAGACGTACGGCAATCTAAGCGCGATTACGTGATGAAGAGAGCCAAAGTTTTGCTAAAGCAATTGCTTGAAGAGCAACCAGACGTCAAAGAAATGAAATTAGAAGTCGCAGAAGACGTTAGAATAGCTGACGTTGAACACTACGGTGAAGACAAGCTTCCAGGAGGTCCAGATTTTGACACTTCTGATGAAGTAATTATTGTTGAAGGTCGAGCTGACGTAGTTAACTTACTCAGATACGGCATAAAAAACACAATTTCATTAAATGGAGCAAAGCTACCAAAGACACTTCCTGAGTTAATCGAAGGAAAAACTGTCACTTTGTTTGTCGACGGAGACAGAGGAGGAGATTTAATTGTAAAATCTCTAACAAAAGCCCTAAACATTAAAGATGTAGCAAAGGCACCAGACGGAAAAGAAGTCGAAGAACTTACTCAAAAAGAGATTATTCAAGCTCTTAGAGGTAAGTCAAAAGACGCAAAACCAAGAGCTACTAGAACGACTAGAACTTCAAGAACTACTAAAAAGTCAGAAAGTCCTAGACGAAGAGCTCCTAGAAGCAAGCTTCCAAAGGAAACTTCAGTATTGAAAGATCTTAAGGAAGAAATTGTAGGAGACGGAGCAGCTTTAATTCTTGATGACTCACTCCAAACACTTGGAAGAGTTCCAGTTACAGAATTAGCTTCAACTCTTGAAGACATTGACGGTGCTCATGCAATCGTCATGGACGGCAAAACAAACGCAGCAATCATAAAAGCTGCAGATTCTGCCGACATCAAGTATATCATAGCAGACAAAAAGCCAACACGGCAAACTGCTGTACAAGTCTACTCAGACGCTGATTTATAATTGGCGTCGGAGTTCCGCGGAGCTAAGCTCCGAGTTATAGTGACGCGGATCTTTAAGATCCGCTCATTATTTTTTTAAAACTAATTCATAATTACCAAAGCGAGAGCGCTTTTCAATATGATTTTTCAAATATTTAACTTCACGCGAAGAATATTCACCCATTTTAACACGATAATTAGAGAACACCTTCTCAACCAATTCTTTCAGCTTATCCAAAGACATGGAATAATAAAATCTATCCACATCAACCCATTTAACCTTAATACGCTCGTCTGTAACACCCACGATGAAACCAAACTTAACGATACAAACTCCGCGAGGTTTCAAAACACGCCGAACTTCCTTCAAAAAATTCAATCTGTCTTGTTTAGTCGGCAAATGATGAAACATTGCAATGCTTGTAACGACATCAAAACTCTCATCCTTGAACGGCAGAGAAGATGCATCCAAATTGACACCAGAGCTCAATTTTCCCTGTTTAAGCATCTCAAGAGAAATATCACTATAAACTACTTTACCAAACTTCTCAAGACCTCGACGACCGCCAGAACCCAAGTCTAAAATCTTCAAATTTCGACCAGAAACATATTCAGACAAGTCAATTCCTAAATTTCGACGATACCTGCCAATAGAAGCAATCTTATCCCACTGAGATTTAATTCGTCGCTTCATTTTACTATTAATTTCAAAGCAGAAAAAGCCTCATCTTTCTTAATCAATCTCAAAATTTGATCTGCCTTGGTATATTTCCGAGGAATTTCAGCAAAATAATGATACCCTTCTCGCCAATTCTTACGACGAGCATATTTCTTCTTAAATGCCAGAATGTGATTCTGCATACCAAAAGTCTGAGGACCTTTAATTATTTGCTTCTTAGATAAATCCTTCTTGTCAATAATCAGCCAAATCAAGCCATCGTCATACTTATTCCAATACATTCCACGATCAATAACAATAAATTCATTCTCTTTAAACAATCGCACAATACTTTCAATATACTTAACCATCTTTGCGCCAGAAACATCCATCTTCGCATCTTCTGGAGGAGCCTTCCATATAAGCACCAAATTACGTTTTCCCATTTTTTTAATATCTTCAACCGTAATTTCAACCTCATCAAAGAATTTCTTGTGCGGTTTTTTCAAAAATAATTCAACTTTTTCTTTCAAGAGCATAAACTTCTCAGAACCCAGCGCAGCAGCAGCATTTCTATCTTTATCCACTGGATCAATCACAACCAAAGGCCCAGCAGTCTTGGCACCATCCAAAATCTCAAGAACATCCTTTCCCTTATACGCTTTCTCAACATCAATTACTGTTTTATCCTTCCATTTGAGCACAGCTTTCAATAATTTCTCAAAACTACCATAATGAACAACCAAAATTTCAGTCACGTGTCCCGAAAAACCACCAATCCAAGATTCAGCACCATAAACTCTTGATGCCCTAAAAAACTGCTTTGCAAGACGCATATCAACATCCAAACCCTTTTTCACCTTAACCTTCTTCTTAATCCAATTAACATGAAATGGAGACTGGTCAGTAAGATTCTTGGCCTGATTAATTCGTTTGATGTACAAAACCGGAATTATCTCAATTTCATATTCTCCAATCTTAACTCGATAATAGTCTCGAGAACCCTTTAATCGCAAAACATCCTCAAAAACGCCAGACAGAACGCCTTCACAAACAGTAGAAATATCTACACTCTCATATTTGTTCAAATCAAACCGCATAAAATAATCAATATCATGAATCCCGGGCAAGCACGTGCCCTTTCCAACACTTCCACCAACAAAAAGATTAGCAGCGACGCCCTGATTAGCCAATTCTGCATTGACCTTTTCCTCAAATTTAGCCATAACGGTCGATAATTTCTCAGATTCGTCAGAACCCAATATAACGGCACTTTCAACTGCGTCTATCACTTTCTTCATACACATTTGTAGTAGTAAAACTATTTAAGTCTTGGTCAAAATTTAAATACAAACAGCGTTTTCTAATTCTATGAGAGACGAAACCATCTTAACTCTATTATTTGCCGGAATGGGAACAATGCTAGTTTTTGTCTCATCAATGTTCATGGTGCCAGACGTAAGTAGAATAACTGGTGCAACAACGCTCGCAGTTAAGAACAATTCAGGATTATTTCTAGGAATTATACTGTTATTGGCAATTTCAGGACTAATTCTTGTCGCAAGAGGAATGAAACGAAACAAACTAACACAAACTACAATAGTTTCAACCGGCGATGAGCTAACTGATTACATAAATCAAGCAAAATCAAAAAAGAAATCACAATATCAAATAAAAACCGAATTAATGAGCGTCGGATGGTCGGAAGAAGAGATAAACAAGAGATTAAACTAAATCGCTGGTGCCGTTCGGAAGAACAGACATAACTTCATCAACACTTCTTCCCAATTTATGAGCAATCTTTTTGGCAATATCTGATTTCTTAGTTTTTCCGGGAACCAAACAAAAAACATCGCCTTCCACAATAACTCTCTGCGGACCACCAACAACTTTTCCATCAACGATACCAACACAAATTTCAAGTTCAGGATTCAATAATTCTCTTTTTCCTCTAACCATAAAACTACCTTTAGTCAGAAACTCACCAGCCTCAGCTTTCTTGCTAACTTGCTCTGGTCGAACGTAGAAAACTTCTTGAGTGCGATAACCGTTTTGCCAAGCCCGAGAATACGAAGCAGTTGCAATGGCAACTTCCTCAATATCTTCTTCACTTGCTTTATCTTTTCCTTTCTTCAAAAGAAAGAACGGACTCCCCGCCATGGAAGTATGAAATACCCAATCCTCAATTTCCATATGCTTCTTAATCAAAACCTCATTTGAAGTGGCATCACGACCTCCAATTGCAAGCAAACCGCTCGAAGTAAAAAACCATCTGAACTTTTCATACCATTCCTTCTTTATAGCGACACGCGCTTTAGGTAGAGACGCCTCAACAGTTTCCATAATATCGCTTTGCTGAGCCAACAGTTTATCACGGTCTGCAATATATTTATTCATCGTCCTCTCAGCACCAGCAATCTTAGAATTCATGCTCTTAACTTGATTGTACAAATCGTCCGTAAAATTTTCAATCTTTTTATCCAACCGAACTTCAACAGAGTGCCCTTCAATCTCCAACACGACCAACTTTTCCTCAGGTTTAATACTTCGAAACATTTCAGCCTCAACAAGTCCTGATGAACGCTCTTTCTCAGCAGCTTCAATAATTTCAGGCCAAGAATGTCCAGCATCTCGAGCCTTATTCAAGCGATCAACAATCTTAGAGATATATTGATAATTTCGATAAACAACTTCAATCTTAGATTTCAAATCAGCTTGCTTTGACTTAAGAACTTCAACTGAAGTTCGCTGACTTTCAACAATTTTCTCAATCTTTGCCAATTTCTTATCAAAAGCACCCGATTTCTGTTTTCGAACTTCAGAAATCCGATCTACCGAAAAAAGCAAATCAACAGCCTCGCTAAAACTCCCAACCGTTTTAACTTCAGCATTCTCAAACGCAGACACCATAAATGGAAGAGCGTCAACAGCCTTTCCGTCTTCCATAACAACAAAACTTTTTCCCGAACCAAAACTTGAAACCAATTTCAGAACAGAATCAAAAACTTTAGTCAAATCTTTATCCTCAAGCAATCCAACCTGTTCAGATTTATCAATTCCAGCACGAACACAAACTTCTTCAGCATATTTTCCGCCAAGACCCAAACCACTTGCAAGATATTTAACAATTGAATGTTCTTTCCACTTTGAAAGACCCTTATCAAAATCAGCACGAGTTAAATTCAAAATATCAAAACCTTGTTTTGGATAAGAATAAGTTTCACCTTTCTTAATTGTTCTTTCCTTTGTTTTCTGAATTACTGCGGAATTAAGAATAACATACTTCGTATCGGTCAAAATAAAATTACCTTTTCCAAACAATTCACAAATCAAAAACCGCGTCCCATTTTTAGTATTAAATCTAAATTCAACAATTCTCTCAGATCCGCGCTGAACTACATCTTTCAAAGTAGCTTGAAGCAAATGCCGCCGGAGGAACATCGCAAACGCTGGAGGAACAGCAGGATTTTCAAAATTAAATTTGGATAAATACATTCCAACTCCAGAATCAACAATCAAAGTGCTTTTACCTCGACCTGCACGATGCAATTCAAGCCGAAGAATTTTAGTTTTCGGCAAATAAATCTTTGCAAGTTTAGAATTCAGATAGTGCTCTTTAAGTTCATTAACAACAATTCTCAATTCAAGCGAAGTCAGCACGCGCATGTAAAAACTAAGAAAATAAAGTATAAGAGTTTATTCTTCTAACACGTCAAAAAACAACACTTTTAAGCAAAACACAAGAGTTTTCTATTATGAGTGCCCAAATAAAAACCGTGAAAACTACTACCGATAATCATAACTATGAACAAAGGAGCTCAGAACCAAAATTAAGAATTATTAGACATGATGAAGCTTCTGAACTTGGTGACGAACTTGAAGATAAGATAAGGAATATTAGTACACAAATATTGGGTACGAAAAGTGACAACCCATTCGAAGCCAGATTATATAATTCCATTAATGGCGCACAATTCTTTACTCCAACAACTTCATATCCTGAAGAAGATCCAATTTTTGTAGGTTCAGAATACAATCAACCACACGGATTAATAGCGATTATAAGTAATTTATCTGAAGATACAATTGTAGAGGGAGAGCTGGCGTATGGGATCGCACAGTTACCATTTATACATACAAATTGGAGAGAAGCCTATTCAAATAATGCGGAAAAAGCTAAATCGATAAAAGAAAAATACGGTTGTAGTAGATATAATAGCGTAATTAGAGAGATAGACACGATACTAAAAGATGTGTATGTAACTGCAAACGCATTCGATCTAGCGGAAAGAAAAGGATACAATCTTAAGATGAAAGATATAGTGGCAAAGGAAATTGAACAATCTGGGAATTTATTTCCAGCAAGAGCTTTACAACTACTCGTACTGGCGACAATGACTGAAGGGACCTCAAAGACGGAATTAAGACAACAAGTACTAGAAGATATATTACCTACTTGGAAACAAGACGGACAAACTTATTTCGAAATGGCTGAAGAAATTGTCATCAACAAATCATACAAAGATTCAACAATTCTTCTTGAAACTATTTTTGAATATTATCCGTTCTAATTTGGTTTATTACCTTCATGTTTTCGATAAACTTTTCTAAATTCATCAGAAATATTAACACCCAAAGATTCCAAAGCAACACCTAGTTGATAATAAAATCTATATTCCTTTGAGTTATATTTACAACGCTGACTGGTTATAATTATTGGTTGAACCTCTGCCAATTTACCAATACTAAAAGTATGAATAATATTTAACTCAAAAATCTTCCCACTCTTTGAATGACCTGTAGCGCCAAAGTGAAAATTATCAAGACCCAAACCTGACCTACGAATATGATTCAATATGCGCTGAGCAGTTTCAACTGCTCCTTCTTGAGGTTTTCTAAATCCTGTGCTTGGTTTTTAAATTCATATACTATAGACATAATGGCGTGATTTTCTATTTGTTCTAGAGCCAAGATATCTATTTTTTGTTTTTCCAAACTATTGAACAAACAATATTCCATTTTAGACAAAATAGAAATAAGATTATTCAGATTGGATGAAATTTCCTTGTGCGAAATACTTTGTGCCAACTTCTCAATTCTTTCTATTTGTTCATGTAGCTTTCGCTCTTCAATAATATGTTTCGTAATTAAATCTAAAATATCCTTCTTTCTGCGAGGCAAATTAAAATCCATATCAACTTCTGAAATGTTTCTGATTATTTTTGAGTCTTTATCAATTAAGTCATGTAAATCTTTATGAATTTCAACCAATAGTTCTGAAATTTGTTTCACCTGCCAAAGCTTGGGATATTTATTACCAAGACTGGAAAAGTCAGAACCCAATTCTTTAATCACAGACAAAAATTTTATTTCTTCAACGTTATTCAAATATAAATCTCTGGCAAGAGTCTCAAGTATATCTTTGTTAGAGTTAGTCATCAGATGAATCCTCAATCTCAAAAGGTTCGCCCTCAGGTAAATCAAAATAATCATAAAATTTCCGAGTTGTACTCAACTTCTTCGAAACTCCATCTTTCTTTGCTTCAATGAAACCGTGCTTGACCAATTCAACAATGTGTCCATAAGCTTTGTTGCTCCGAATACGAACAACATCTGCCTGACGAATTGGTTGCTTGTGTGCAATGTAAGCAAGAGTCTGCAAAATTGCCTTGTCAATTTCAGGACGAGCCGCCTCAGTCACAGCATCAACATGAGCATCCTTAACAAACATTTTCCAGACACCATCAAATTCATCAATCTTTAATCCACCATTTCTTTCAATATAATCAATTCTCAAATGATGCAAAGCATCCTTAACCAAACCCTTTTTCCGAATTCCCGTGTGTTTGGAAATCTCATCAACAGTATAGCCCTCAGAATTACAGTGTAACAAAGCTTCAACCTTGGCTTTAGTCTCTTCCATTCTTCAATACCTCTAACAATATTTTATCAAAAGACTTTTCCTGTATTAGATTAACTTTTCCGTGATTTGCTAAATGTAAAACCGGCAAGAAAGTCCCAACTCTTTCTTTGTGATTAACATCCCCAACAAGTTCATCAAAATCAACATGCGACTTTGTCTTCTTGTGTATGTCTAAAACATCCTTATGAATTCTACCAATCCGGTCAGTAATTTTTTCCTTCTTAACTTCAAATATTTCATCCGGCTCGATTGTAACATCCTCAAAATCTTCAACCCGCGCACGACGAGTTTCACGACGACGATCAACTTCAATTGCCTTCTTCAATGCAGTCATTAATTCCATAACGGTAACTTTACGACTTCGCGGAGTTACAGTCTTATGCTGTATCAAATATTTTTTCTTAGTGTTATGACGAATATGATTTGAAAGTTTCATAATTTTTGCTTCATCAGGATCAATATATTCATCTCCATCAACTTCAAAATCTCCTTCCTCAAAACCATCTTCATCATCAGAAGTCAGCATAATAAAATCATCCAAACCAAGATGTCGAGTTTTAATTTTCAACAAAAGCGCAGCAGCCAATATAACTTTTCCAGAGATTCTAAAATTCAATCGCTTCAACTTTTCAATAGTTCCAACATACTCATCAGCAAATTTTTGAATGTCAATATCCCAAGGATCAATCTTCTTGCTGCGAATCAATTCGTATATTATCGATTGCCACTTAATATCTTCTTCCGACAGAATGGCTCCAAACAGTTCACTTTGATTCATTTAACTTTTCACCTTCATGCTACTAATGTAACTCTCTCCATGTTTTTTATTCATCCAGATTCCATGTAAAATGTCTGCAGTAGACATTACGGAATCTTTGTGGCTGACAATGATAATTTGTGACCTAGACGAATATTCCTTCAGCAACTCAGCCATTCTTTCAACATTAACTCCATCAAGAGGCGCATCAATTTCGTCAAGCAAATAGAATGGTGTTGGATTATGTTCCGCAATAGCAAACAAGAAGGATAAAGCAACCATTGCCCGTTCACCACCACTCAGCGCAGTAAGTGCGTTTGCTCCCGGCTTCACAACTTTAATCATAACTCCACCATCAAACGGATTTTCAGGATTCTCCAAGAGCAAATTTCCCTTAACAACGTCGTTATTTATGCTTGCATAAATCTTCTCAAAATTTCCTGCAATTGAAGTAAACGCATCCATGAAAGAAGCCTTCTTTTTAGTTTCAATTGTATTAATTACATTGACAATACTCTGTCGCTCACTGTCAAGCTTACCAATTCGCCAGTTCAATTTATCCCACTCTCGTTTAACATCCTCATAAATTTCAAGAGCTTTCAAATTAACATTACCCAAACTTCTCAACTTACGATTCATGTCAGACTGTTTCTGTTTAGCGGCTTGGACATTCTTCAAATAAGGCAAGGTCTTAATGCCTCTGTATTCTTCTAATTCCTCGCGAACTGCACTCAATTCAGAATCAATTTTCGCGCGAGCGATGGACAAAGCATTCAACCCTTCATTGTCTGCAACACTTTTCAGCTCAGTATCTCTAACTCGATCCTGTTCCCTTTTCAACAACTCTGCTAACTTACCTTTGTCGCTGAATAATTTCTTCAACTGACCGTAAAATTCTTTCTCTTCTTTCTCTTTAACTCCAAGACGTTTCTTGAAGTTACCTATCTCAACCTTCTTCTTCTGAATCTGTTCAGTGAATTCCAATTTCTCCTTCAACAAACCAGAAATTACTCTATCAATATTATCTCTCTCAGGAAGTAAAGCATTTTCGAGCGTTGCGTTAATTGTAGCAATCTTTCCCTCAACATTCCGTTTGTTCGAATCAATTCGATCAAGCTCTTTTTTCTTACTTCCGAATTGTAGCTCTTTCAGATTAGATTTCATAGAATTCCTTTCAATAGTCAAATTCTGAATTTTATCTTTCAACTTTTCAGAAACTTTAGCAATTTCATTCAAACGATTCTCACGAGTTTTCAAACCACTAAGTAAATCTTTTTGCCGAGATTTCAGTTCAGCAGAGCTTTCTTCAGGAGCAATCAACGTTCCCATTCCACTTTCAAGCTCAATTTTCATTTTACGCAAACCTATAAGTTCCCGATCAATTCCATCTCGTTCTTTCTCAAGAGATTTAACTTTCCTCTTGACTTTATCAAGTTCAACAATTTTTTTGTCAATTTCTCCAGAATCAGTCTTTCTTCCAAAACCAATTCCAGTCTCACGGCGGAAACCTCCAGATATTGAACCGCCAACAGAAAAGACATCACCTTCCAAACTAACCATAGAGTAACTTCCAATTCCAACTGCTCGAGCAGCACCAGTATCTTTGACAATAATAGTATTTCTCAAAATGTTTGAGAATACTTTTTTGAATTCAGGTTTACAGTCTACCAAATCTGCAGCACGACCAACCACTCCAGATCCTTTAGGAACGTGACTTCGTGTTGAAGCTTTAATCTTATTCATCGGCAAGAACGTAGCAACACCCAATCTCTTCTCTCGCAAAAACTTCAAACATTTGATTGCAACCTTCTCATCTTTGACGACAATATTTTTCAATCTAGAACCTGCCGCAACCTTCAGAGCAGTTGAATATTCAGAATCAACTTGTCCAAGCTCAGCAACAGTACCATAAATTTCACCAAGCTTTTCTTTTCGCTTCATAATTGCACCGATTGCTTTGTCACGCATCAACAACTCATAACTAGAATTCATCTCCATTTGAATCTTAGACAGAGCGCTTTCTTTGTCCAACATTTCCTTCCGTCGTTCTTTAATCTCAACAAAAATTTCTGCATCACGATCAGTCAGAGAATTAATCTCCATGAGAACTTCTCGATATTTATCCTTCTTCCCTTTAGTTCCCTCAAGCATTTTTTCAATTCCTGCAGCTTCACCAATCTTTTCCCCGAGCGCAGCAGCCTTCACTTTAAATACTTCAAGCTCACCGACCAGTTTACTTTTCTCACTCTTCAACTCAAGCTCAGTGTTCTTAAACTTGTCAAGCTCACTCTCCTTCTCATCTAATTCTTTTTGAATATCTGAAACAGATACACTTGACAATCCTAGTGATTTTTTAAGTTCACTTTCCTTCACATCAAGCTTGCGGATTTCCAAACGTTGTTCTTTCAATTCATCTTCAGACATCTTAATTTTACCTTTGATATCGGACAGGCTCTTATTCAGTTGACGCTTTCGTTCTTCAACTCGACGAATTTCATTCTCAGAGCTAGTAACCAAATTCTTAGCATTCTCAAAATCAACTTTCAAATTTTCAATATCTTTCTGTAGGATAAGTTGATCTTCACCACCCTTCTTTTCAATCTTTTTCTCAACAACTTCAATCTTAGTTTGCAGAGCCTCAATCTTTTCATTCATCTCAGAAATTTTCTTCTTGTAGTCAGACTGTTTCTTCTCAACAGCCTCAAGCTTACCAGAAATTTGCTGCTTTCGCGATGACGCAGAAGTATGCTTCAAATTCAACTCAGTCGCCCTTGCACTCTTCAATTCAGAATTATACGAATTGTATTGCTCAGCAACCTTACGATCACCCTCAAGAGAATCAAGATAGGATTTTTTCTCATTCATAACAATCTGAACTTCACGAAGTTTTTCTTCAACTTTGTTCAAGTTCTTCATCGCACCGTCTTTCTTTCGCTCATAAACTCCAATCCCCGCAATATCTTCAATCAACTTTCGTTTGTCAACTGCACGCATAGTAATGAAGCTTGAAATATCTCCTTGTAAAATAATATTATGACCTTCTGGACGAATTTGACTCATCTCAAGAAGCTCCAAAATCTGAGTTCGAGTTGCACGCTTATTATTAATCAAATAACGGCTCTTACCTTCTTTAGAAATCTCCCGAGCAACCTCAATCTTTCGGTCAGGCAATCCAAATATTCCTGAAGAATTATCCAAAGTTATAGAAACAGAAGCACCGTTAGCCCGATTATTTTTATTCTTGTGAACCAAATCACCATAATTATCTGCTCGAATGCTTTTGGTAGACAATCGACCAAGAACAAAACACAAAGCATCCATGACGTTCGATTTACCACTACCGTTCGCGCCAGCTATACAGTTGAAACCTGAGCCAAACTGAATGTTCGCGTGCTTGTTAAAACTCTTGAAACCTTTTAACTTCAGGTTAGTGATAAATGTCTTTCGCATAGCTGTTTAATTACTCCGAGCTATAAAAAAACTTCTACGGGCCAGTCCTCTCAACGTCTCGAGGGAATAAAACACCTTCTCGAACGTTTGGCAAATCCAAAATAAATGTCAACAATCTATCGATCCCCATTCCAAACCCTCCGTGTGGTGGAGCTCCATATTTGAAAGGAGTTGTGTAGAATTCCAAATCTTTTGGCTTCAAACCTTTCTTGCGAATTTGATTAAGTAGAATATCATATCTATGTTCTCTCTGTCCGCCAGAACTGATTTCATTGTTCTTGTAAATTAAGTCAACATAACGACCAATGTCATCATCATGCATAGCGTAGAACTTAGTAAGCTTCTCTGGGAAATTAATCAAAAAGAACGCATCAGTTTTGAACTTACGCTTAACTATCTTACCAAGTTTTCGCTCAGCTTCAGTTCCAATATCTGAACCTTGCTTAATTCCCAAAAGCTTACACGCATCAAAGTGAGTAATCTTTGGAAGTGGCAATTTTGGAATATCAACATTAACTTTCAACAATTCCAAATCAGTCTTTGCTTCTTTCTTAACAGCTCTCAAAACCGCAGTAAGCAATCTTTCCTGAACGCTCATAATTTCCTTAATTCCATCAATGAAAGACATCTCAACATCCAACTGCCAGAACTCAGTCAAATGCCGATGAGTATGACTTTTTTCAGCACGATAACTCGTACCAATTTCGTAAGCTTTCTCAAAACCCGAAATCATAATTAATTGCTTGTACAATTGCTGACTCTGATTCAAAGCAACCTTCTTCTTGAAATAAGGCAATTCAAACAATTCCGCGCCACCTTCGGCCCCAGCTTCAGAAATCTTAGAAGTCTGCATCTCCAAGAAACCATTATCTCTGAAGAATTTGTGAATCGCATTTAACACAACCGAACGAACTCTAAATATTGCAAGAATCTTGTGGTTTCGCAAATCAAGATATCTGTAATCCAATCTCTTGCTCATATCCGTTTCAACTTTTCCACCCAAGAATTCAATCGGCAAAGGAACTGAAGCGCGATTCAAAACATCTAATTCAACAAGTTGTAATTCTTTTCCACCGCTTTTAGCTTTGGAAGTCTTAACAATTCCCTTAACTGCAACAACACTTTCTCGAGTCAAATCTTTCAAACTTTGCAAACCCAAAAATTTCTCGTTAGCAACAACTTGCGCATAACCTTCTCGGTCTCGCAAACTCAAAAACGCCAACTTACCTAAGTGCTTGGATTTTTCAACCCAGCCAGCAAGAACAATTGTGGAACCAACTCGCGCCTTCTGAAGAGCTGTAGTCGGTTTCCGCTGAGAAAGATTAACCATACTCCAATTACGCCGGACACTTATTTAAGATTATTGAAAATCACCGTCGCAACTTCTTAGCTTGAATTTCCAAATGTCTACGACCACGACCCTTAACTCCAAAAACTATATTCATAATCTTAATACTTCGGTCGTTTGCAATAGAATTAATCCTCTTAACAACGTCACGAAAGCCGGCTTTCGCCCCCAAATCAAAATCCTTGCTGAATACATTGTCATGAGTTTCTTGAACATAATCATGAAATATCTCAACTTCTGTATCTCCATCTCGCCGGCTGAATAAACTAACGCCAGCAATACGCACACGAGTCTGATTAGCAAGATGGTTTAACTCTGAAATCAACTTAACAACGGAATGTTCAGAACCATTTAATGTCAAAATAGTAGGATGTTTATGATTCATAGAAGAACAAACAAACCGAACTATAAAATCCTTACTAGAATTCACTCAAATTCATCTGACTCTCGGCCTCATTTAAAGCTTTGTAAGTCGACCAGCACTTTCTCAAATACTTGTGAATCGGACCCCGAAAGTTTTCTTTCAAATAAGCGCGACAGACTGGATCGTGAGGATAACCGCTTCCAATTTCTGCACCAATCTCC
>CAYFOG010000009.1:0-7430 GCA_964344705.1 Candidatus Woesearchaeota archaeon
AAGCGTGTATACGGGAAACCGTATCGAGGGTTCGAATCCCTCTCCCTCCGCCATTTTCCTGTTTTGAACGCTCTCCTGGTCAGTGCCGGGAGTCTGATAACCCCAGGTTCCGCGCGCCTTCGGGCGGGAAGCTGTTGACCGGCCCCTCGGCGTTTCTCCCAGAATCTCCTCTCTCTCGGCCCATTCTCTCCGGACCTGTTGACTGCGCCAATCCGGTACGGGGCTGTAATCCCTTGATTTCAAGGAAGAAAATTTCACGGAAATTCCGGAAAGTTGGAAACCTTGCCGCCCGAGAGAACGAGTCCGGAATCAAACCCGGTCCTTGAAACACAGGGGACCATCAGCGTTGTCGGTACGGTGCCGGGTGTTGGCTGCGGATTGGGGAAAGGCTGTGTTGTTACCGGCCGGCGGTCGTGGGCAGGAACATCCGGGTCTGCTCCCGCCATTCCACCGGAAACGGTTTCATCAGCGCCGCCATGGTCAGATCGGTCGGATGGCGACCGTCAAGGATCATCTCGATGATCTCGGGCGCCAGCAGGGTCAGGCGGAGGACGCGGCTGACGTAGGAGGTGTTAATCTTCTCGGCCCGGGCAATCTCCTCGACGGTGGCGTAGGTGCCGGTCTCCAGCAGCTTGCGCCAGCGGAAGGCTCGGGCCAGCGCCTTGACCATGGTGTTGTCGATGCGGGTCCGAGGCTTGGCCCAGGAAGGCACGCCGTCGGGGGAAACCACAAGTTTGCGTCCACCGCGCGCCCGGAAGGTCATGGGCACATGGACGGTCAGGGTCTTTCCGTCGGGGCTGAGAGTCGGCTCGCTCATCACGCGGCCTCCCGTTCGGATGCGGCCCGGATATCGGCGACTAGGGTCCGCAGGCCATCGACCCGGAAGCGGATGTCGAAGCCCTGTTTTTGGACCTCGATCCGCTCGACCAGAAGCTGAAGTACCCGGGCCTGTTCGGCGGGGAAGAGTTCATCCCATAAGGGATCGAGATCGTGCAGGGCACCCCGGACTTCGGTCTCGGTGATACCGTCGTCCTGGTCGCGGGCCGCCCACCATGTGGAGACGATCACTTCCGGTGCGCGCAGCAGGCCACGGACATGGTCGATGACAGCGGTTTCGATCTCGGCGGCGGGTACGCGGCGCACGACATTTGCTGGGGTCTCGCCCTTCAACAGTTTAGCGGCGACGTAATACCGGTAGAGACGATCCTGCTTGCGCGTGTGCACCGGCGTCATCGCCCGGCCGTCGGCACCGAAGATGAGCCCCTTGAGCAACGCCGGGGTCTGCGCCCGGGTGCGATTGGCGCGGGTCCGGGGGCTCTCCTTGACGATGGCATGGACCTTGTTCCAAAGGTCCTGGCTGACGATGGCCTCGTGTTCGCCGGGATAGGCAGTACCCTTGTGGACGGCCATGCCGATGTAAACCTGGTTATTGAGCATCTTGTAGAGGTAGCCCTTGTCCATGGGTCTGCCGCGCTTGGTGGTCACGCCCTCGGCAGCCAGGGCGCGGGCAAGGATGGTGGCCGACCCGATGGTGAGGAATCGCTCGAAGATCGCCCGCACGGTGGCGGCCTCGGCCTCGTTAACCACCAGCTTGCGCTCCTTGACGTCGTAACCGAGCGGCGGGTTGCCACCCATCCACATGCCCTTCTTGCGACTGGCGGCGATCTTGTCGCGAATGCGCTCGCCGGCCACCTCCCGTTCGAACTGGGCGAAGGAAAGCAGGATGTTCAGCGTCAGCCGCCCCATGGAGGTGGTGGTGTTGAAGGACTGGGTGACCGAAACGAAGGTCACCGCATGGCGGTCGAAGACGTCGACCAGCTTGGCGAAGTCCATCAGCGAGCGTGACAGGCGGTCGATCTTGTAGACCACCACCACGTCGATGCGGCCGGCCTCGATATCGGCGAGTAGGCGTTGCAGGGCGGGCCGCTCCAGGGTGCCGCCCGAGATGCCGCCGTCGTCGTAGGCGTCGGGGACCAGCACCCAGCCCTCGGGCTTCTGGCTGGCGATGTAGGCCTCGCAGGATTCGCGCTGGGCATGGAGGCTGTTGAACGCCATGTCCAGGCCCTCTTCCGAGGACTTGCGGGTGTAGACGGCGCAGCGCTGCTTGGCGGTAGGTGCCTTGCTCATTGGCCCGCTCCCGATTTACGAAGGCCGAAGAAGGTCCAGCCATTCCAGCGGGTGCCGGTGATGGCCCGGGCGATGGCCGACAGCGACTTGTAGGGGCGGCCCTGGTATTCGAAGCCGTCGGCCAGCACGGTGACGCAGTGCTCGACGCCCTGGAACTCGCGGATCAGCCGCGTGCCGGCGATCGGTCGGTCGTCGGTACGCTTGCGGCGGACCTCCGCCTTGCCGCCGTCCAGTTCCTCGCCCAGGGCTTCCAGGCGCTCGATGGTGGCCGGTTTGAGTTCCCCGTATTCCAGTTCCTGGATGCGGTAGGCGAGCCTGCTTTCCAGGAAGCGGCGGTTCTGGCGTGGCGGTTCGGTGTCGAACAGATCCCGCCACATCTCGCGCAGGTCCGGCGTCGGGGTGTTCTTCAGTGTGGCGATTCGGGTAATAATCGTTTCCGTCATGGCATGGATTCCTCCGAGTGGGTTTCGACAGGACCATGACGGCATTGGTCGGGCGGGAAGTGTAGGCAACTCTCTCCGTGGTCCGCGGATAGTCGCCTTGACTCCCGGGCCCGCAGGCGAACCACGCCGGCAGCCAGGATCGACGCCAGTTCGTCGAGGCGTTCGGCGGCGGTCATGCGGTCGGGGGGGAGCGGATTAGGGCGTTTCATGTCTCGGCTGGCCGTGTTCGGTGGTGTCGTTACCAATCAAAAGCCACCCGGCTGCCCGAGACGGGACATCTCAGAGGAATGGGATGTAGAAATGCGAATAGGGAGAGAATATCAGGGCTTGCCGATCACGGATTTGTCCCCGATTATCGCAAGTTGAACCAATCAAGAGCAGTAGTTCATTGAGGTAAGTTCATGGCGCGCAAAGCAACTTCGATCGGTCCCCATATCCTGGCGGTGATCGAGGATGCGCGCGTCGATCTCGCCCGAGCAGCCCTTGCTTTCCGGGAGGGTGAAAACGAGCCTGACTTCAAGTTGCCCGACGACGTTCCCGACCAAAGTGACGAGGAAGCGGTTCAGGCTTTTCGGCAAACGCTCATCCAGACGCTGTCGGGATTCGATCAGGACGATCTGCGACCGGCAGAACAACGATCAAGAAGGATTCGGGCCCTCGCCGAGGGAAAAGGCGTCACCTCCCTCATGACTATCGTCGAGCAGCAACTCGACGACGTGCAGTCACAGGAGCTTGACCGACAGCCAGACCAGCTCTGCAGAAGCATCTGGACCTACCTCAACGCACGCGAAACCTTCGAGGATGCGGAGAGCTTTCATTTCGCCCGGCAGTTTCGAGACCACGGCAAGCTCTATGACGCCTTCGAAGTCGAGCTTGAAAATCATGTGGCCCTCGGTGCAGCGGCAGTCGACGAGGCGGCGCTGGCAGCCAAGATCAAGGAAGTCCTCGAACTGAAGCCAGAGATTTCCTGCACGGTGAAAGCGCTCGATCTGCCCGCCACCGAATCGCACCCCGCGTCCATCATGCTGATCGTCCGGCACGGCGGGCCACTGTCGAGCGTTTATGACCACCGACAAGACGGGCGGCGTGGAACCATCTACTATCGCCCGCCGAACGAGGCGACGCTGATCTACACGCCATCGCTGCGTCAGATCGAGGTCTGTGCGGACAGTCCTGTGGTGCGACAGACGGTCAGCGACTCGTTCGCCGAAGTCGCCCTCGGCCACGACATCTCCCAGAAGCCGCTGACCTGGAAGCGCTACAATCTCACGCGGTTTCGCACCTCGCTGCGTCTCGAGCCTCCCGAAATCGATGGCTACGAGTTTAAGTTTGCCCGCGTGCTCGAGGCGGAAGTCCGGCTCGGGATGTGGCGCCGAAAACTGCTCCTCAAGGTCACCGTCGAGGACGACATCGAGGAGGTGGCGGACCAGTACCTCGGAGCCAGAAACATCTTTCGGCGCGCCGAAGCGTTCAGCCGTATTGGCATCGCGGTTGCCTATAATCGGGTCGGCGACGGGAAGGAGCGTACGCTCAACATTACGATTTCCGGTACGAAGAGCTGCAACCTGCAGAGCAATAAGGACCCAGAAGAGCGCAGCCTCGGTTTCGCTCTGCTCCAGGAATGGGGAATCCTGAGCGCATTTCGGCAGATCGCACCCGACGACCTTCGCGCAATTTTCCCCCAGCTTGTTCAACTCCACGATCGCATCGAGGACGAGGTGAGCGGAAGCTATCTGCTGGAACTCGGGCTTGACCCGAAGCGCCTGATCGAAGGCGGCCTGCTCGAGCGCCGCGACCGTCAGGATGTGGTTCTCATCGAGGATGACGAACTCGAAGGGGAAGCCGTCGTCAATCCGTCGGCGACGGACGGTATGGTCCAGACTGTCGGTCCTTTCGGCGAAGATGCCGGCACGCGCCCCGCGTCGGATGTCGAGATGTTCTCTATCAACGCTCAGTGGCTTCACGAGACGCTCATGCGCCTGATGAGGCCGCTACTGAGCAAGCGCGCGGCCCAGATCCTCGACCCGGACCTGACCCTCGTCGGCGCGATGCAGATCGATGGCGCAGAGGTGTCCGTCTATTTCGCTCGGCGGCTCAATGATCCGAAAACAGCGCAGAGACTGGACCTTATGCTCCGCGCGCGAAACACTGCTGGCGTCGGCATCATCCTCGCCGCCAGCGAGGATATGCCGTCGCACCTCGGGCCGAATGTCGTCATGCCGCTTCTGTCGCACCTTGCATCCGCTGACGAGGAGATCCTGTTCGCCCGGGACGGCCTCGAACTCGCATATCGAAACGGCCTTTCGCTCGCGCGCGGAGGGGTGTCGCCTCGGGTGGTTAGAACCGACAAGCAGTCCGGCACTCTGTTCATTCCCGGCAAGGAACCGCTGCACCTTGCCGGGAATGAACAGCTGACAATCTTCGAGCGCCTCGTGGTCGCAGCCGGGAAAGGCAGCCCGGATGTTCAGGTCAAGGCGCTGATGGAAGGCTTCGAGTCCAGGAGCCCGCAGCAGGCGTTCCGGAAGGACACCTGGGACAGCATCCGCGACGTCTATATCAGCACCGGCGCCAAACGCGGATACTGGCGCCTGGTAGTGGATGCGCAGCCGACGGAAGACGCCGCCGAAGCGTCAGTCGAAGAACCCGTCTAACAGCGGTCTAACATGCGACGGGGGACGGTCTAACAAACCGCTGATTATTGGAAGGGCTCCACATAGAGGAGCATTCCAATGCCGACCCCCTTCCCCTCCCGCCAGGCAGCCCCGACGAGTTGGCCCGGCTCCGCGAATACCAAGCCCACCACTTCGAACTCGGAATGGCGCTGCACGCGCTGTGACAAGCTGCTCGGCGTTCGCCGGGACGGCCGCATGCACCTGCGTTTTGCGCGGGGGCACGAGTATTTCGTGGGCTTTCCGGTTCAGGCCACCTGCCGCGGCTGCGGCACGCTGAACCACGCAACCGCCCCCGCGCGCTGACGCGCGCATCCACCCAACCCCTGAAACCACAGAGACGCGCGACGTCCTGACCTGGCCACGAGAAGGCGCCGGACGCCTGGCCGCAAGGCAGGCGTCCTATGTCCTTCGCGTGGCACGAGATCCGTGATCACCTCATGCATTCCTCTTCCACCCTCAGCTTCCAGCGCAGTTTCGATACCATCCGGTGTGCGTGGGATCCCCTCGCACCGTTCCGGGATCCGGCCGCCCTGCTGGACGGGCTGCATCGCGGCCCGGGCGATCCAGACGACAAGAACCTGATCCTCTCGGCATTAGTCGAAGCGGCGCAGGGCAACGGCCCCGCGTCCAACTGCGCCCTAACGATGCTGTTGCTGGCGCTGTGGCCCGGCCTCGATGCCATCCGGCGCCGGTCGATCTGGCGCAGGATCGGTACCGCTGATGAGATCGCGTCCGACGTGCTGGCACGCACCACCGAGGCGGTTCGCGACCTCGACCTGGGGCGCGTCAACCGGGTCGCGGCCACGGTCCTCCGGAACATCGAGCGCGACATGGTCCGCGCGCGCCAGCGCGACGCGGCGCGCGAAAGCCTAGCCATCGACATCGACCCCGACGACGTGCCGGCCGATCAGGCTAGGCGACAGCCGGCGGCGGAAGACGCGCACCTGCAGGAGAACCTACGAAAGCTGATCGGCGCGGACGCGGTGCTGGTGATCCGCGTGGCGATCGAAGGCTTCTCGCAGGCCGAGGTCGCCGTCGAACTGGGCCTGTCGGAGGCCGCCGCCCGCAAGCGCTATCAGCGCGCCACCAGGCGACTGCGCATCAAAATCGAGGAAATTTTGTGAGCGCTTGTCCCAAAACGCGGTCGGGATCGGCTTTTTTCCAATGTAGGCGTCGGATGGTTCGGCGTCAGAACATCAGGAAAGCAGGTTCCATGTCCGACTCGATCCCAACAGTTTCCTGCGAAATGCGACGGATCCCCGGTCTTTTCCGCCGATGGGAGCTCGAGCAGGTGCTTAAGCCCAGGGAAAACTATCACCTTGAGGACGCGGGAACGACGAGTGACGGCACCGCACTTATCGCTGTCTACCATAGCGTCCCGACTGAAACCGAGCCGTCGAGCCAGGAGGCAGTGGCATGAACGGCATCGGGCACGCAAAGCGAACTCGGCCATTAAAGCCGATCACCGAGATATCCCTCTGCTCCTGGCTCAGCCAGGCGGCTCACGGCGACGTCCTCGAATATCACCGAGGGTTCCTCGCCGTCGACCGGATGCCGTTCGGGAATCCCATGGCGCCGGAAGCCCGCGAGGAACTGGCCCGCACCAGCGCCCGCGCCATGCGGCTGGCGGAACGCGGCTTCGTCCACCTCGTCCAGCGCCGGCTGGGGCCGGACCGCTTCAGTTATCTCGCCATCGCCCGGCCGCGCCCCGGCGGTGCGCCGATCCCCTTTGCAACCCTGATGACCGAGGAGGCTGCGTGATGTCGAACCACGTCGGCAAGCCCTCCTTCCGTCTTTCCCTGAACGATGAGGTGTCCCAATGACCGCCAAGACCAAGCTCGATCGCCTGCGCGAGGACAACTGCTTTCTCGCCGAACTCCCCGAAGCGATCCGCATTCCGCCCCTGGGAGAGCGCCGCGAGGAAGTGACTAAGCCCATCGAGACGGCGTCGCTCGACGATATCGCCTTCGCCCAACTAACGCTGCAGGCCAAGTCCTCGGCCCTCTACGCCGAGATGGACTCCCTGCGCCGGCTCTACGACCTGGCGCGCAAGAACGGCGCGGTCGGGGCCGACAACGCACTCGACGCCGTGGCCGAGACGAAGGAGCGCAAATAATGACCTTGTCGTCTCCTTGTCAGGCCTCCGGCCTTCCGCGCCTCTTGCCCATCATCTCCGCCGACGAACGGT
>CAYFOG010000010.1:0-6834 GCA_964344705.1 Candidatus Woesearchaeota archaeon
CTTTTGCTAGGACGCATATATCTACGACAGTAGAAATTTCATGTATGGTTTAGACTTGGCATGGTGGAGGCTACCGCCGGTCCATCTACGACAGTAGAAATTTCATGTATGGTTTAGACAATTTTGGCTTTTGTCGCCTCAATACCATCTACGACAGTAGAAATTTCATGTATGGTTTAGACACCCATGAAATACCAGGCCTTGCCATTAATCTACGACAGTAGAAATTTCATGTATGGTTTAGACAACTAACCGAGGAAAAAAAGAAGGCAGATCTACGACAGTAGAAATTTCATGTATGGTTTAGACTCCTTAATATACATGTCGTTCACCTGTATCTACGACAGTAGAAATTTCATGTATGGTTTAGACTCTATTGAACAGGTCGTTGAGCAGTTATATCTACGACAGTAGAAATTTCATGTATGGTTTAGACGAGAATTCAGGTTCGGTGATAAGGAAAATCTACGACAGTAGAAATTTCATGTATGGTTTAGACCATAAGCATCACCAGCTAAAAGGAAATCTACGACAGTAGAAATTTCATGTATGGTTTAGACGGTCTTTGAGGCCCCGGCGGGAACCTTATCTACGACAGTAGAAATTTCATGTATGGTTTAGACAGCTACACGGGCTGTATTTTTTGATTTCTCGACAGAGAAACGATTTTGACATGTCTTTAAATAATTGTCAAAAAGCATAAATTTCACGCATTTTTTCCATTAAGACTAACATATGAAATTTTTCAATCAATAATTATGAGATCTTCATCATCATTTTTTGCATATCCAAATTTAGTTATTTTACACTGTTGGCTCATATTGAAAATAATAATACTGTCATGTTGATCAAATTGCGATTCGAATTCACCGGTAATTTCAGAAATAATTACATTTAAAAGTCGTTTACTATTTCGAATTTGAAAAACAGAGTATTGTAATCTGTATCCAAACTTTTTTAAAAAATTTGAAAATTTTGTTCTGAGTTTATCATTTCTAATATCATAAGTGACAATTAACATACTTATTCCAAAATAATTTCAGGATAATCTACGATTTCTTTTCCTTGCATAAACGCACGGTAAAAGGATTGAACAAAATAAAACATAGTATTTTTTTGTTTTAACAAGTTTTTTAATAAAAACGCAAGATAGGGTTTTGCCTGATCGCCAAATAACCGATACTGTCCATCTTTTTTAACAAAATTCTCTTCGTGTACCTGATTTAAACGAAATGCTTTACGAATTCTTCGATCTACCCATGGGCGAAACGGTTCAACCATATCACAGACCAGTGACTTTCGCTGATAAAAAATTTGATGGTAGAACCCTTTATATATATCAAATCCATATAGATTGAGCAATGCTTCCATCAAATAAAAAAGTTGAGTATAACCAATATCTAATAGCACATTGGGTATATCTCTTTTTGCTCGGGGTTTTCGTCCGTTCCAACCAATATCACCAAAATAATTTTTAAAATATAGTTTAGATGCCATCCCCTCTAATCCCAATAAATCCTGAATAGAAGCTGTGCACTTCCCAGCACGATTTTGATATTTATTCAAAAGTTGGATTGCATTCTTTATGTCTTCAGACTTTTTCCGAATTGTTTTTAGTGTATTTATTTGCTGTTCGATTTTTCTTTCTACCAAATATTTAGCGATATGGGTTTTATCATATTCATATTGTTTTTTCCGCAATAACACGTTGCCTTCTGCTTTTGACATCCACATACCATACGGCACCAATCCATAAGACATTAAAATAATTGAAAACCCAAATTTCTTTGAGCGCATCAGTAATCCGGATGTAATGGAAATATGGCCTACAATAATGAGTGCAAACAACCTATAACAACTTGATTGATGTTTAATACCATTTGAATCAGAAATAATGACATTATCATTTCGGAAGCTCAATCGTTCGCCGTGACTCAAAATTGCAAAAATGATTTGTTTCTCTTTAAAGTCAGGCGCTGTTAACATGCTGATACATCACAGATTGTATTATAAATACACCGGTTGCATTTATTGGGATTGGTTTCAAATTTATCTTCCAAAGAAAATGAAGTCATTTTGTTAATGACTTCTTCAAATTTTTGAAACATGAAAGCATCATCTTCCGGTTTTTCAATTGGATGTACTTTGTTGTCATCCATGCTATATAGTCGAAGCTGCTTTACAGTAAAACCCATTTCAGTAAGGCAAAAGTAATGAGCATATATCTGGAATACATATCCATCATAAATCACTTTAATTTTCTTTTTTCGCTCTGTCAAAAGTTTCTTTTTGGTATCATAAATATCAATTTTCCCAGCAAGTTGATACGTGTCACTAAACACGTCTATACCCTGTAATATGTCTCTAGATGTTGAATACGTTTTAGAATCAATAGTTTTGTGAGCGTTCAATCCATCAGACTGATCTGTAGAATGATAAAGCCTTTTATTAACCCTTCCAAAACACTGATGGAAATAGATAGACCGGGGGCAAAATATGAAATCGTTTAAATAGGAAATGGGCATGTAAGATTCCATGCCAACCTCCATTTATTTTTTGAACGGTTTTTGGTAAGCGAACGAAAACCAATCCACATTTTTCATCGCCAGGTTTAAACGGCTATTACCATTCCATTCTTTGATTTTTTGAATATTCCACAATCCTTTCAGCGCAATATGATATGCGCCATTTGCATCCGCGTCTTGTGGCAGTGTTTCAGGTGCAGTGCGACTATCAAAGAAATTGCCATTTTCATCAGCAACCGGTGAAAGGATGAAATCTTCATCAGTACCGGATTTACTATGGCGGAGTGTCAAAGTATCTTTGAGTAGCTTTCGTAACTCAGAATAGAAGTTTGTCCTTTTTACAGATCCAATTTGCAGACGGAGATCACTACCATCTAAATATTGGATATCATACTCTTCAAATAAAGTTTTTAACCTTTCAGTTACATTTATTGGAATTGACTCCCATTTTTTATGATCCTTATTTTGTACATTTCTAAACCGAAGGTCGCCAAAGGTACAAATAGTCCAATTCGTTTTATATCCTTCTAAATTGTAAGATGGTTTAAGCTTTTCATAGTCAATATTAAACTCAAAATAATCACCTTGCTGATTATACCTTACACCATCCATATTTTGAATTAACGCATTTGTTTTTCTCAAATCATCACTATACAATAAATTGATGAAACCGGTTACAGGATCAATTTTTGATGTATAGGCTGCCCTGACATAATACAAAATCCCGGTTTGTGGAAATAAAGTACTAAAATTAATAAATGGTGCTGTCAGTTGAAATGCATTTAAACAATGACCAGGTTCACCCAATTGTGCATCTTTGAAAACCAGGTAATTCAACTTTTGGATAAGTGCTCTCTCAAATTTTTGGTAAACCTGTTTTTCAACTCTAGATCGTCCCTGTTTAAACTTAGTATTTAAGTCTTCAAGGCAAACAATCGCATTATATTTTTTAAGCAGTAAAGAAATTTCATGAACAATTATGGATAAATATCCTGCCTTTAATTCTTTAATATTTTCTATGGTTGCCCAGGACTTTCTTGCTCTATCTCTCTCCTTTTCTTTTTTATCTAATTTTTGATGGTAATCAACCTCATAATTTTGGTCTGTCTTTATTTTATTAAATGATCCTTGTTCAATAATTTCACCAATTTGATTAATCACAGTATAATAGATTAAGTTTCTCTCACCACGATCGATTCCAATTATATGTTGATCATTCGATTGTGCAATTTCTTCGTTAATATGATTATTAAATTCCATCTCACCAAAAGATTTCACATTGGGGATTTTTTGTGTAAAATATTTACTGGATGCTTTGAAATTCAAAGTTATAGGGACATGAAATAAAAATTTATCAACTGTGTACCGTCTGTCTTTTATGATATCATATGGAAATTCACTTGATGGTTCAGGATTATTTTCATTTTTATTTTTTAATTTTGTTTTAGCTTTATGAACAGTTCTATCTTCATTTTTAATAGATTTTCCTCTAAAGAATATCTCGGCTTTTCCGTTTAATTTTGCTACGACATCTTTAAGATTATTTGAGTCAAATAATCCTTTCCAATACATTGTGTGAAGATTATCTTTTCTCTCCCTTTCTTTGGTACGATTCTTTGAAAAATCTTTATTATAAATTTGAAAAAGAAATAGAACACCCTGTTCTACACAGTCATTGATATATGCTTCGGAAATATTGGTAAACCATAATTGGTACGCTTGTTCATTTATATGGTTAGTGAAATTATTAAATTCTTCATATTTATCAGATTGCAAAAAATTAAAGGAGAAATATGAAAAATAATCTTTGGCTCTATCTTTATAATAATCAATGAACTTTACTAAATCATCTTTATTAAAATTCGTTGAACTTTTGGAATAACTTCTCCTTTTCCTAATTGAATTTATTTCTTCAGGTAAATATGTATTTTTCAAATATTCGAGTATTTTGTTATCAACATTCAATGAATTTACAGATTCAATACTAATTTCCATATTTCGACAAAATTTTTCTATTTTTTCCTGTTTTTTTCCACCAGTTTTCCTTTCAGTTTTTCCATTAATAAATAATAAGTTTTGTATATCTTTTCCAGGATTAGCTACTTGTTTATAATTTATCTTCTCAAAACACAAACCATCATTTGGATAATCATCAAATATTTTTTTATGGCCAGGATGCATAACTGCCAAATAATACAAACCGTCTTTTCTAATGATATTTGCATTATTCCCCTTAGCTTGATTGAAATCCCATCCATACAATAAATTTGGGTTTTCAAAATTGATTTTAATCTTATCTGTAGAAAATGGTTTCTTGGTTAAGTAATTCCTTGTTCTGTTATAAAGATTTAAAACCAGTTTTTCATATTTCTCGAAAAATTCAGAAAAATCTGAATAAAATCCTAAATCAATATCGGGAATATCAATTGACTTTTTTTTATGAACTAAGTGCAATGGCTTTAAGGTGTATAAAATTGCCATGAAAGCATTCAATACTTCTTGAATAATTCGAATTTGTTCAAATCCTTCTTCTCCTTTTCCGTCTTTATTTTTGGGCAATCTTCTTTTAGCACTTATTTTATCGAGTAATAGGATTGGCTTTATTTTTTTAATTTTTTTATCTAATTCTAAACTCAAACATTTATCCTGTATTGCAGATTCAAAATGAGATTGAATTGGGCGGTTAAATTCTAAATTTCTTATATTTTCTATTTCCGCTAATATTTCTTCATCTAAATAAGAGGTTATATATTTTTCAAGTTCACTGATTGAATACACTTCCTTTTTAAGAAATTTTCTCCGTTTTTCATCTTGATTTGGTTTTGAAAATAAAGTTTCTGCATGATTTGATAATGCAGAATTAATTACATAGTGTTTATTAAAAATTTCATTTGATAAATTTCTAATTAGCTTATTATCACCTTTAATGAATGTTTTATCCAAATCTGAAGAATTAAGATTATTTAACGATTTTTTTAATTGGTCAATCATTCCATTCTTTTTGAAAATTTTTTCAATTTTATCTTTTAGAGTGGAAAACATTTCCTGGTCATTTATAAATGGTTCAGGAGTAAATGATCGAGATTCATCTTTGCTTAATATTTGTTTATAAAGTTTTATAAAATTGGGTAGTTCTTTCCGGCTTATATCCTTTTTTTGCCTATATTCATTTAGTTGGTTATTCAAACCAAAGGGATTGGACTTATCTTCATCAACAGTTCCTCCTTTTAATTCATTAAAATTTGTGATTCCTGTTTGAGTAAATAATTTTATGTAGTACCCTGCATTAAATATTTCTTCTAATCTATTCACTCCCATGCGTTTTAATAATTTACTATCAGTATTGATTGAATTAATTAACTTTGGGTATTTTGTGTTAATTTTATTAAATAAAATTATATTTTTAAAAAATCTACCAAGATTTTCATTTATTAATCGAAAAGAAATGGTAGTGCTTTTATCGTCTGCACTATACATGTTTTTACGATTTTTATTGAACCCTGTAAAATAGGTTGTGAATTTTTTGAAATTTTCTACAACATCTTTATTCTCTTCCCAATCTCCGCGTTTTTTGAGAAAATACTCTAAATCTTGTGTGATTAATTCTTTGCTAAACAACCTTTTTAATCCATGAAAAGATTTGACTAACTTTTCCCGAAGAAACGTTTGCTCATTATTCCAATTTGTCTTTGCATCACTATCTTTATTATTCTGTTTAAAGTTTTTAAAACAGGAAAATGCATTTTCAAAATCCTCTTCAGTTATGTATAGCTCACCCGTATCAGGGTTACACGGATTGCTTAATTTTTCTTCAATGTATTCACGATGGTAATCATCAATAATTTCTTTAATGATTTTATAATCTTCAGCACGCTGCTCGTCCTGAGCTACAATATCTTTCAAATATTGAGATTTGAATTCCTCAATATAGTTTGCAGTTTCAGCAACAGGTTTTAGTTCAAAGCGTAATGTTTTTGAAATTGGGTAAAGGTGGGTAAGTGAATTATAATTCATAGCGCCAACATCCATTCCCGACAGATGTCGAAATTTCCATTCCACTCTTTATTAAATATAATATTTTTCATCTTGCAACTCCTTTGTTCACTCCTAAGTAGTTACTACGCTTCTAACAGATTACTAACAGAAAGCCTAAACTTTCAACAATTTTAAAAATGACTGTACATTTTTTACCATTTAGATGAACTATTCATGAGTGGTATTGACAGTTTGCCTGAAAAAGAGCTGTGGCCACCATGCTCCTTTGAAGTTGTATTTTCAACTTCAAACAAAACAACAAAAAGGAGTCTAA
>CAYFOG010000011.1:0-4950 GCA_964344705.1 Candidatus Woesearchaeota archaeon
TTTCGAAGCCCTTAAATAGTGTTTTTGATGAGAGTTTATATGTTTGAACAAATATTCAAGAATATTGATGATGCATTGAGAAAAGATGCGGGTTGTAGCAGTGAATTAGATTATATAGAGCAAACTTCATGGATTATTTTCTTAAAATACATAAATGACTTGGAAAAGGAAAGGAAAATTTCTGCAGAATTGGAAGATAAAAAATATAATTCAATAATCTCAAAAAAGTTTAGTTGGGAAACGTGGGCAGCTCCAAAAGATAAAAAAGGTAATTTTGATCACAACAAAGCATTAACTGGAGACGATTTAATTGATTTTGTAAATAATGAATTATTTCCATATCTTAAAAAATTTAAATTAGATTCAGAAAGTCCTGATACTATTGAATATAAGCTTGGAGAAATCTATAGTGAATTGAGAAATAGAATTCAGAGCGGTTATGTACTTAGGGAAGTTATTGAGTTAGTAGATCAGCTAAAATTTCAAACAAGTGAGGAAAAACATGAGATGTCACATTTATATGAAAGCAAAATACAAAAAATGGGTAATGCTGGAAGAAATGGTGGCGAATATTATACACCTAGACCTTTAATTAGAAGAATTATTGAGATTCTTAATCCAAGAATTGGTGAAAAGGTTTATGATGGTTCGGTTGGCTCAGCTGGTTTTCTAGTTGAAGCCTTTGATTATATGAACAAACAAAGTAAAACAACCAAATCTGCCAAAATTTTACAAACAAAGACTTTTTACGGAAAAGAGAAGAAAACTCTTGCATATATAATTGGGATAATGAATATGATTTTACATGGAATTGAATCTCCAAATATTGTCAAAACAAATACTCTTGCTGAAGATGTTCAAAACATACAAGAAAAAGATAGGTTTGAAGTCATCTTGGCTAATCCTCCTTTTGGAGGAAAGGAACGAAAAGAAGTTCAACAAAACTTTCCTATAAGAACAAGTGAAACTGCATTCTTATTTTTACAACATTTCATAAAGAAATTAAAGGCAAATGGCCGAGCAGGAATTGTAATTAAAAATACATTTCTATCAAATACGGATAATGCTTCAATTTCTTTAAGAAAATATTTACTTGAGTCTTGTAATCTGCACACAATTTTGGATTTGCCGGGTGGAGTATTTTCCGGAGCAGGAGTAAAAACAATTGTCTTATTTTTTGAAAAAGGGAAACCAACAAAAAAGGTTTGGTATTATCAATTAAATCTTGATAGAAATTTAGGAAAAACAAATCCTTTGAATGAAAAAGATTTAGATAATTTTGTAAAGCTTCAGAAAACAAAAGCTGATTCAGAAAATTCATGGACTGTAAATATTTCAGATATAAATACAGATACTTATGACTTGTCTGTAAAGAATCCAAATGAACCAGAAGAAGAACCATTAAGGTCTCCAAAAGAGATTATTTCTGAAATTGAGAATCTCACTAAAGAGAATAAAGATATTCTCAAATCATTAAAGAGGTTATTATGAAGCAGGGTTGGGCTGAGAAGAAGTTGGGTGATGTTTGCAAAATTCAAATAGGAAGAACGCCATATCGCAAAAATAGTAAATTTTGGGATAAAGAAAAAAAATCTAATAATGTTTGGTTATCAATCGCCGATTTAGAACATGGTTCTGTAATGTATGATAGTAAAGAGTATGTATCTAACTTGGGTGCTGAAAAATTTAAAATTACACCAAAAGGTACACTAATGCTTACATTTAAATTAACACTAGGTAGGGTGGCATTTGCAGGAAAAAATCTTTTAACTAATGAAGCCATTGCATCTTTAATAAATTTAGATGATAGACTTGATCAGCGTTTCTTGTTTTATTACTTTACATTCTTTGATTGGGATGAAGCAGCAAAAGGTGATGAAAAGGTTAAAGGTAAAACTCTTAATAAGTCTAAACTTCAAAAATTGAAAATTCCAATCCCCCCTCTTCCAGTCCAAAAACAAATCGTCGCCAAACTAGACCAGTGCTTTGAAGCGATAGATAAAGCCCGTGCGAATGTAGCCAAGAATCTTGAGAATGCTAAAGAGTTGTTTCAAAGTAACCTTAATGACCTCTTTAGTCAGAAAAGTGAGGGTTGGAAATCGAATACAATTGGCGATGTTTGCAAAAAAGGTTCTTCAAATGTTTCTCAAAATAAGATTAAAAATAATAGTGGAAAATATCCAATTTATGGCGCAAAGGGATTAATAAAAAATGTGGATTTTTACCATCAAGATAAATCTTACATCTCAATTATTAAAGATGGATCAGGAATAGGAAAGGTGAATATTAGAAAAGCCAAAACGTCTGTTATTGGAACATTACAATATATCCTTCCTAATGAAGATATTAATGTTAAATTTCTTTATTACTTTATTTTAGGAATTAATTTTAAAAAATACTCTAAAGGAGCAGCAATTCCTCATATTTATTTTAAGGATTATAAAAATGAAGAATTAATTGTTCCGCCACTTCCAGTCCAAAAACAAATCGTCGCCAAACTAGACCAGTGCTTTGAATCGACCAAATCTCTTGAATCCAAATATCAACAAGAGTTAAACTATTTAGAAGAACTTAAGAAATCAATTTTGCAAAAAGCATTTAGTGGAGAACTTGTTAAGAATTAATATGAACGAAAGAAATACTGAAACTAGACTCATTGAACCTAAACTGAAAGAAAGTGGTTGGGATAGTTCAAAATTTAGTAAAGCATACAAAATTGCTCCAGGTAAGATTGAGGGACACGGAAGAAAAAGAATGCCTATCGAGGCAGATTATATTCTAAAACATAAAGGTAGAAAACTGGCAGTTATCGAAGCAAAACGCGCAGGACTTAGTTATTCTGAAGGGGTTATGCAAGCGAAAAATTATGCTTCAAAATTAAATCTTGAAACTGCCTTTGCAACAAATGGTAAAAAAATATATCAGATATGTCTTAAAACAGGAAAAGAAGGATTAATTGATTCCTACCCAACACCTGAAGAATTGTGGAATAAATCATTCTCAAAACATGACGAGTGGAAAGAAAAATTTGATGCGGTTCTTAAAGGAAGTAGATTTGAACATAGATTTTATCAAGAAATCGCGATAAACAAAACTCTTGATGCTATTGCTGAAGATAAGAAAAGACTTTTATTAACTCTTGCAACCGGAACGGGAAAAACAGTAATTGCATTTGAAATTGTTTGGAAATTATTTAATGCCAAATGGAATCTTAAAGGAGACGGCAAACGAAGACCAAGAATATTATTCTTAACAGATAGAAATATTTTGGCAAATCAAGCATTCAATTCATTTTCATCATTTCCCGAAGATGCATTGAAAAGGATCAGACCTTCTGAAATTAAAAAAAGAGGAAGAGTTCCAATGAATGCAAGCATCTTCTTTACAATATTTCAAACCTTTATGAGTGGAAAAAATAATAAACCTTATTTCGGTCAATATCCGAAGGATTTCTTTGATTTTATCATTATTGACGAGTGTCATAGGGGCGGAGCAAACGACGAAGGTAATTGGAGAAAAATTATGGAATATTTCTCTCCTGCAGTTCAACTAGGTTTGACTGCAACTCCAAAAAGAAAGGAGAATGCCGATACTTACAAATACTTCGGTAGACCACTTTATCAATATTCTATGAAAGAAGGTACAAATGATGGATTCTTAACTCCGTTCAGATTAAGAAAACATAGAACTTCAATTGATGAGTATACATATACTACTGATGATGAGATTGTTGAAGGTGAGCTAGAACAAGGAAAGGTGCATTATGAAGAAAAGGATTTTAATAAAATAATAAAAATCAAAGGCCGTGAAGAACAGCGAGTAAAAATATTTTTATCCGAGATTAACCAAAACGAAAAATCATTGGTATTCTGTGCAAATCAAGAACATGCTGCAATTGTTCGAGATTTGATTAATCAAAATAAAAAAAGCAAAGAGTTGAATTATTGTGTTAGAGTAACTGCAAATGATGGTTTACTTGGTGAACAATACTTAAGAGAATTTCAAGATAATGAAAAAACAATTCCTACTATTTTAACAACATCACAAAAGCTTTCAACTGGTGTAGATGCATTAAACATTCGACATATAGTTTTAATGCGTCCAATAAATTCGATGATTGAATTTAAACAAATAATTGGAAGGGGAACAAGAATTTTTGACAATAAGAAATTCTTTACAATACATGATTTTGTGGGTGCACACAAAAAATTCAATGATCCTGAATGGGACGACGCCCCTGCAGAAACAATAATCACAGGAAAAGCTAAGAAATCTGTTGAATCAAAGAAACGTAAAAAATCTAAAGATGAAACTAAAAAAATTAAACTAACAATAAAATTAAGTGACGGAAAAATAAGGGAGTTAGAACATTTTTCATCAACACTTTATTATTTTGATGGTAAACCAATTTCTTTGGAAGAATTTATTAAAAAATTGTATGGAGAATTACCTAAGTTCTTCAAAAATGAAAAACAACTTAGAGAAATCTGGCGAGTCCCTTCAACAAGAAAGAAACTTCTTAATAAATTAAGTTCTGCAGGATTCAGTATTTCTGAATTGAAAACCGCGCAAAATTTAATTAATGCCGAAAATAGTGATTTATTTGATGTATTAGGATATATTGCATTTGCAATAAAACCCATCTCTCGAAGCGAACGAGTTGCAAAATCTGAAAGCAAAATTTTAAAGAAATTTAAAAATGAGCAAAAAGAATTCATAAATTTTGTTTTATCTAAGTATATTGAATCTGGTGTTGAAGAACTGGGACAAGAAAATTTACCTGAATTAATAAAACTAAAATATGGAACAAATAGAGATGCAATAAATATATTTGGAAATGTAAAAATGATTAAAGATACTTTCTTTGGTTTCCAGAAACATTTATACTAACCGAGCTAAATCTCCCTCAATATCTCAACCATTGCAAGAGTATCTAAAGCACAATAATCA
>CAYFOG010000012.1:0-4907 GCA_964344705.1 Candidatus Woesearchaeota archaeon
GGTTCGCTGTTCGAGGGCATCTTCTCGTCCATTGGAGGCTCCATCGCCAGCAGTCTGTTCGGCGGTGGTTCCGGGATGATCGGTGACTTTCCGGCACCAGGGCCGGTCCAAGTGGCTCACAGTGGCGGGGTGGTCAGCCAAGACGTTCTGCCAAGTCGTTCGGTCTCATCGGACCTGTTCGAGAACGCACCCCGTTTCCATGGCGGTGGGGTGGTCGGTGGAGAAATACCGATCATCGCTCAGCGCGGCGAAACTGTGTTCACCCCTGGCCAGATGCGGGCGCTCGGTACGGAAATCGGCCAACGGCCCGAGGTCCAGGTCAATGTCCATGTCGATAACCGAGCCCCCGGCACGGAAGCCCGCGCCCAATGGCGATCGGACGGGGGCGGAGCGCTCAGCCTCGACATCGTGGTCGAACAGATCGAGGGCCAGATCGCCCGCAACATCGGACGTGGCGAAGGCCTCGCCCCGACCATGGAACGCCGCTACGGCCTCAATCCGGCAGCGGGAGCCTATCGATGACCCTCGCATGGCCCACCACCCTGCCGCTGCCGACCATCGAGGGCTACGGCGTCCATCCGGGTGAGGCGATCCTGCGCACCGAGATGGAGGCCGGCCCGGCCCGACAACGGCGGCGTTTCACCCAGGTGCCGAGCCGGATCTCGGTGCGCTGGCTATTCCGTCGCCAGCAGTTCGCCCTGTTCGAGGCCTGGTACCGCTGGCATGCGAAAGAGGGCGGCGAGTGGTTCGAGATCGACCTGCTGGGCGGCCTCGGGCTGGTCGCTCACGAGGCCCGCTTCACCCGCCAGTTCGAAGCCCGTGTGCGCGGCGGCGTGCTTTGGGAAGTCACCAGCGAACTGGAGATCCGTGAACGCCCGACCCTGGACGAGGATGCCCTCGGGATCTTTCTCGACAGCGAACCGGCCGATCTGTTTGCCAGTCTCGATGGTCTTCACGGCCTCGTCCACCAGACCCTGCCGGGACCACATGCCTGGTAACTGACAAGGAAGACCCATGTCTCTCCAATCCGACCTGACGACCGCCGTCGCAAAGGCGACGACGGACAGCGGCCTATTGCATGACATCGTCCACGGTGATGACCAGACCCTGGTTCAGACCGAGGGTGGTCAAGTGAAGACCGTGGCCAAGGCGATGGCCGACATCGACGTCCAGCTGCAGTCCAGCATGGCCGAATTCGATGCCAAGGTCGCCGAAGCGGCGGACAGCGCCAGCAGTGCCAGTGCCTCGGAAACCAACGCCGCCACCAGTGAGGGATTGGCCGCCGACAGTGCGGTCGCGGCAGCGGTATCCGAGGCCAATGCCGTCGCGAGCGAAAACAGCGCCGCCGCTTCTGCTTCGGCGGCGGCTGCCAGCGAAGCAAATGCGGCGTCTTCCGAAACCAATGCTGCTGCCAGTGCGGTCGCTGCCTCATTGAGCGAGGCTAATGCCGGGGCATCGGAGGCCAACGCGGCAACGTCGGAAACCAATGCCGGCGCGTCCGCTTCGGCGGCGGCGGCCAGCGAGACCAACGCGGGAACTTCGGAAGCCAATGCAGCTCAGTCCCAGGCTACGGCCCTGGCCCACGAGCAGAAGGCCGAACTATGGGCCGAGCACGACGAGGACCTGGAGGTCGAGCCGGGCAGGTTCAGCGCCCGCCACTGGGCACGCAAGGCCCAAGCTTTCGCCCAAGGTGGTGCCGAGTTCCACGGTTTCAAGCGGGCCGCCGACGGCTCCCTGGAATGGACGGTTGCCGCCTCCGGGACCATGGCCGTGGCTGATTTCGACGAATGGGCGTTGCTGCCCGTGGGCGTCACCGCCCAGTTCAATTCCCTTGGTGAAATGGAGATCCGGTTCTGATGGCGACGATCAATCTCGGTAAGCTCAAGTTCAACTGGGCCGGGGTCTACGATCCCGGCCTTTCCTATTCTATGGACGACGTGGCAGCCTTCCGGGGCGGGGCCTATGTCTGCATTCAGGATGCGGACCCGGGCGTCGATCCCGATGACGACACCCACTGGGAGGCCATGGCCGAGGGTTTCCGCTGGGCGGGAGCCTTCGACGCCGGCACGGGCTACTTCCGCAACGACCTCGTTTCCCAGGGCAACAGCACCTACATCTGCGTCGCCGACGCAGTGCCAGGTGAGGACCCCGTCGGAACGCCCGCCAAATGGGATGTGGTTGCCCAAGGCCACGCGACCACCCAGGCGGTCGGCGACATCATTATCCGTGACGCGGACGACGTGGAGAAGCCGCTGGCGGCCGGAACCCAGGGGGAATTCCTCGGCGTCGGCGCGAACGGCGTTCCCGAGTACCAGAAGGTGGACATGCGCGGGTCCGCATATATGAACGGCGTGACCCCGCCGGTCTTTTCCAGTCGCCTGGACCCGGCCAACCAGATGGTCGGCGCCCTGCAGAACGATATCGTCGGCCACCCGACCCACTTCATTCACAACTACGGCCATTCCTATCAGTACATCTGGGATGGCGAATGGCGGGAGAACGGGAACGGCAACTGGGCCTCCTATTCCGCTGGCGGCAACGGCGCCAACATGGCCGTCGTCGCCCAGGCCTACGTCAACTCGACCGATCCGGCATCCGGCAATTACGGCTCCTTCTCGGCGCACGGCAACAACAACTACGGCTATGCCCACTACTGGCCGATGCCGACGCAGAGCCAGAACCACGGCCAGCGGACCGGCAACTGGTCGGGCCACTATGGCTACATGCTGAAACTGAAGGCATCGCCAGGCGTCCACAATCGTTTCTCCATCGCCGAGCACACGGCGGGATGGTGGTGGGGAATCTTTCTGTTCCTGCTCGATCCGGCGAATGGCTATTCGATCGTCAAGCGGCTGCATGCCATGGCGCCGATGACCTGGTCGAACGGTGTGCCAAAGTCCGACCCGCATCTGACTCCGTTCGGTCAGGTCCAGTATATGGACACCATTGGCACCACCTGGGTTCACACCGACATCCACAAGGATCTGATCGCCCAGTACGCCGACGGCGATGGCTACATCTACCTGGGGCTGGCCGTTCACAACAATTCGACCGACGCCAGTCAGGTTCGATTCCTCGGCATGGCTTTGACCCCGGTCTATGACCCCGGCTATGTGCAGACGGCCTACAGCATCTACTACGGCCTGGACGGCTGGTACCAGGCGGAATGGGCTTGGCAGGGCCATATCACCGGCGCCTATTTCGCCTACGTCGCCTGCGAGAACAACCGCTATCCCGGAAACACGGTGCGAAACCTTCGGGTGCCGGTGTTCGACGTCGGCGAGGATCTTCTGATCAGTTTTCTTGCGCGGAACAACAACGCCAACGGCTCAACCTGGCAGGCCTATGGCGGCACCGGTCTCCAGATGATCCCCATGCATCCGAACACCGGAGCCTACAACACCCACGGCTACATCGCGCGCGCCGGTCATTACAAGGACAGCCCGACGATCCAGCAGTGGCGCGGCTTCGGAGACGCTGCCCAGGTGGTTCAGTACGTCGTCCCGAAAGAGGTCGTGCAGGAATGTCTCGGCTACGGCGGGCACGGCGTGGACGACGTGATCCAGCTTCAGTGCTCGAACTACGCCAACAACAACTTCGACATCTTCGGGCTCTACGCCCAACCCCTGGAGAACAAGTGATGATCGACGAATCTCTCGTGCGTGACGCCATTTCATTCGCGGTGGACGGGGCGATCCCGTTCGGCGGGGACGCGCCACACAACTTCACCGTCCTCGTCCGCCTGTTGGACGAGGACTACGATCCCGAAATCGCCGTTTGGGATGTCGAGGATGTTGACCCGCCGTCTCCCGATGAGATCAGGGGGATGGTCGCCGCCTATCAGGCCCACCTTGAGGCGACGGCCTACCAGCGCCAGCGTGCCACCGCCTATCCCAATGTCGGCGACCAGTTGGACGCCCTGATGAAGGAGTTCAACGCCCGGCGTCTGGCCGGCGAAAAGCTGACCAGCAATCTCGATCAGGTCATGGGCGCCTGGCTGTCGGTGAAGGCCAAGTATCCGAAGCCTTTGGCCTCGGACGATGCCTGATCCGACCCTGTCCCAGGCGATCCGCGAGGCCTATGCCGCCGCACCGTCGGACGTGGTGATCTTGCATACGCTGGAACTCCGCCACCCGGCATTCGAAGATGACGACGGGAACCCGACCGCCATTCGCGTGGTCCGAGATCACCGGGATCTGATCGCTCGGCTGGAGCCCTCGGCGCAGATCGACGGCGGGGAGATGGTGACCTTCGTGGCGCTTGCCTTCGACCTGTCGCTTCCGCCTATCGATACTGCGCCGGTCCCCGAGATCACGGTGACGCTCGACAACGTCTCGCGTGAGATCGTCCACCATCTGGATGCGGCGGCTGTTTCCCAGGACAAGATCGAGATCACCTATCGGCCCTATCTCTCCACCGACCTGGAAGGGCCACAGATGGATCCGCCGATCACCCTGGTTTTGACCGAGGTCGAGGCCAACGCGCTCCAGGTCACCGGGAGGGCGCGGATGCTCGACATCGGCAATAAGACCTTTCCAAGCGAAACCTACACCGCGAAGCGCTTTCCCGGACTGACGCGATAATGCACTGGGCTGAGAACTACATCGGTCTTCCGTGGTCCGCCACGGGGGAAGGGCCAGACGCGTTTCATTGTTGGGCTTTCGTTTCCTGGGTTCAGGAGCGGCATTTCGGTCGGATATTGCCGTTGATCGCCAACCCCGAGGATCTGCTCGCGATTGCCAGGGATTTTCGCGATCACCCGGAACGGAAGCGCTGGGACCAGGTCGATGTTCCGACAGAGGCGGACTGCGTGTTGATGCGCCAAGCCCGCTATCCGATCCATGTCGGCGTTTGGCTGGACGTGGACGGTGGTGGAGTCCTGCACTGCGCCCAAGAGGCCGGTGTGG
>CAYFOG010000013.1:0-3406 GCA_964344705.1 Candidatus Woesearchaeota archaeon
TAATTTGTTTGGGAAGTATTTCAAGTTCTTTCGAAGCTCTTAAATATTGTTTTTGCTGAGAGTTTGGTATGCCAATCAAAAGATTATTCTACGAGTTTAATCCACAAGGCAGATCAGATAACGATTTGCATAATAAAGAAAGAGAAGAAATTGTCATAGATATATTATCAAGAAAAGAAAGTGAAGACAAATCCAAAGAATTTGCACATATCAAAGATTCTCTACTAACTGAATTTGAAAAAATTGGAGTTAAAGATATTGTAAAAGTTAAAAGAAGAGGTGGATTAAACAACCATCAAGATTTTTTAGTGATCTTCAAAAATAAGAATCGCGAAGAAGAATTAAAAATTGAATTTAAGACAACACAATCCTCAAAAATGGATGCTGAAAACATGCAGACTCAATTATATTTAAAGGACGCTAATTTCTTATTTGATATTAAATCTGATGCAGATTATATAGAAGAATTTTATGACAATGAGCTAAACGCAATTCTTAAACATTACAACCTAAGAACGGATATTTCAAAGAAAGCTTATATCAAATTACAAAGTTTTTACTACGATAAGAAAAAACTTCCAAAATTCTTAGTCGATTTGAAAGAAATAGTTGATAAAGAAAAGAGAAAACTGGGTAAGGGAAAAGAAAATCATAACTTTGCAAATATTCGGGCAATAATCTCAACAAGTAGTTTCTTGAATGGAAAAAAATTAAATGTTGAGAAAGTTGAGAAAGAAATCAATAAAAAAAGATTTGAAGAAAAGGATTACATACTTTTATGGAATATTAAAAACAAAAAATTTAGTTTGAAGAAAACTTCTCCAATTAAAATTATAAAAACTGAATTCAAATATGGTTCCAGGCCTCACAACTTTGGTAAGATAAACGGATTTAGGCTCTTTCTTGAACGGGGCGACGAGTTCGAACTCAGACTAAGATGGAAAAATAGGGCAGGAATCCACGGACCTGCTTGGCAAATATCTTAGTTGAAATAAAGCAAACTTATTTTTTCTTCAATTTTGGACTTCTCATCAGAAAAATCATAGTTAATATCTTCTTTACGTTTATCAATAATTTCCTTAGTTTTCTTAGAAACAAAATCATGAGTTTCTTTGTCTGGATAAACAAAAGGTAGATTTCGAATATCTTTGATCTGAATACTGATGGTATTATTAACAACATCTGCAAGACGCGTATAAAGATCCGTATTCAATAAACCAATTAAATAATGAATAGATATATTTGGATCTTTTACAACAAAGCCCATCGTTTTATTTGTATCCCACAAACAACCTGAAGGCATATATCTTGCGGATAATCTAATACTTATTCCACTAATAGCAATTCCTTCTTTTCCAAAGAAAGGATTTTTAGGTATCACATATCTTTCAACTAGCGCCGGTTCGTTCCAAACAATTGCTTCATCGAAAGGATAATAATACGGTTTGTCTCCTCCTCTTTTCAAATAAATTTTATAATTAATGCCATCAACTTCAGACATAGAAACAACTTTTCTTCCTTTACGTAAGTATAATTCTGCTAATTTGCTTCCTTCAATCGCAGCCAAGGCTTCAGCATTGTTTCTAGTATGCATTCCTATTGCACCATCCATAACTTCAGAAAGTTTAGGATTCTTTGAAAATAAATCTAAGATATGAATATTATTATCTAAATAAAAAACGCTTCCAGGAAGGGTTCTGAAAGTGCCTTGTTTAACTAACTTGGGTGAATTGTAATACTCCTTTTCTGAAGTTGTGTGGGCTATAATCTCTATTTCATTATTATCTAATTCTTCTAAATCAACAGAGTTATTTTTCTCAATTAAAATTATCGCAGTATTAACTGTCACACCAGTATGATTAAATAAATCTTTGGGCGCTCGGACGATTCTCAAGATTTTACAATGATTCAACAAATAGTTTCTAAACTTCTCATGAACATTTAGAGATAAGAACGTATCACTTACAATAAAGCAGAGTTTCCCGCCTTCTTTCAAGTATTTGAGACTTTGGTAAATAAACATCGCATAGGTATCATGTGCGCCAATTTCATTATAGATTTTTTTAAGTTTTAATTTGTTATTCTTAATATATTTACTAGATTTACTAAGATAGGGCGGATTTCCAATTACTAAATCATATTTATTTTCACCAAGAGTATTTTTGAACAAAGTGTCACCAAGTTCAAAATTAACTCCAAAAGATACAATCTTTTGTTGTACTTCAGGATTTATGTCAAATACAGTTATGCTTGAGGGTTTGGCTCCTTTTTCAATTAATTCTTGAACAAAAACGCCATCACCCCCAGAAGGTTCAAGAATTTTCTTATTTTCTAGTTCTTCTGAAACTAATGCAGTCATAAATTTTACTGTATTTTCTGGAGTATAAAATGCGCCAAGGTTCTTTTTGGTCATAAGCATAGTATGTAAAAGAATTTATCGATATATAAATATTATATACACTTGTCCAATAAATAAAAAAGTAAAGATAGTTAGTACCGAGCAAAAATTTAAGAATATTGATAACAAAAGTCAATATGAGCTTGTTATTAAGTACATTTGAAAATATATTTTCAAGTTTTGTATCTGGATCAATTATAATTGTTATTGGACTCGCAGTTGTAGCTGGAATCATTATATATAAAAAAATAATTTACTAAATCTCCCTCAATATCTCAACCATTGCAAGAGTATCTAAAGCACAATAATCAAGTAAAGCCTTCCGAGAAACATCTTTCTTACCCAAATAATATTTATCATAGAAAGCTGTAAAAGATTCAGTCCCATCAGAAATCTCCAAATCACTATGTTTCTTATCAGAAAACATAGGCAAAACAGCTTTCAAAGAATTTGAACCTTTCTGCAAAGGATGCTCAGACAGCAATACTCGCAGGATGCAAAAGATTTTTGGGAGAGCTTGGTACAGCAAAAGCGGGCATCCAGTTCATGAAATATAATACAAAGAGTCAAAGTGGAGTTCTAAGAACAAATTCAAAAATGCTAAACGAAACAAAGGCGGCTTTGGCATTAATCAAAGACATAAAAGGCAAAAAAGCAACTGTTTCTGCTGAGAAAGTCAGCGGTATTTTGAGAAAACTTTAATGATGAAAACCAAAAAACTTCAAGTACTTTCATTTGTAAGATTGCATACTTTAATTGGAATTCTTGTAGGTTTAATTCTTGGAATATTATATTCTGTTGGAGGATTTTTCATAGATCTGTTTGTAACTCTGGGATGGATTTCTTCTTCAGTAGGAACTCCAGGTTTAAGTTATGGTACTGTTCTGGCGTTTGGAGCACTTGCCGGAATGCCAATCATCTTTGGATTGTTTGGGTTTGTGATTGGGATTGTCGGAGCAATTGTGTATAATTTGTTTGGGAAGTATTTTGATTTAAGGGTGGAGTTTG
>CAYFOG010000014.1:0-3118 GCA_964344705.1 Candidatus Woesearchaeota archaeon
TACTTAAGGTATGACAGAAAAGAATAAAAGCATTTCAAATAGGAAAAATCCAGATGGGGACACAGGGATTTGAACCCCGACCAGCCGGTCTGGAGCCGGCTACACTACCAGATTATGCTATGCCCCCAGTAAAGAATGCGTTCAATTTTTACTTTAAAAGCTTTAGGTTGCTCGCAGCTCAAAGCAATATCGCCACATTCCAGGACCATATGCACCAGCCTTTACAACATCCAAAACTTTCAAAGAATGCTTTTTCTCAAGCTTAGATTTAAACCCCGCAACTTCACTTTCCTTCAGAATAGAATACATATGAATTTTTGTCCCTTTCTTGGAAACCATTAAAGCATCAACTAAGAATTCCTCATTCTCAAATGGCAAAACCATCACAATCCTGTCAAACTTTTTCTTCAATTTAGGAATTACTTTTCGAACATCACCACCAAGAGAATGAACCCGCTTTCCCAATTTGTTCAGCTTAATATTCTCTTCAGCCAACTCAACCGCATGAGGATTCCATTCAATGTTCCAAACCTCAACACCAGGATTTTTCTTAGCAATCACAATTCCAAACGGAGCAATTCCCGAAAACATAACTAAAATTTTCTCATTCTTTCCAACCAATTTAGAAATTCTCAATCTTTCCTTCCCCAACCGCGGAGAAAAGTAAACAGTGTTCAAATCAACTTTTAATCGAACTCCTGCTTCGCGATGAATCGTGTCACTTCTTTTTTCTCCATCTAAAACAGTAATCGGCCTGATTCTATATTTTCCAGAATATTTCTCAGCACGTTTTGCAACAACGTTAATTCGAGGATTAATTCTGCCCAAAGTCCGAGCAATAACTTTCTCATACTTTCCCAAACCTCGAGGAATTTCTAAAACTGCAATATCTCCAACTTGGTCAAAACTCCGCGGAAACTTATCAGCTAAAGAAGAAGGCAATATTTTTCCCAAAGCCTCTTTCAAACCAGTAACTGGTTTTGAAACTTTGCGAAGGTTTCTGTCAACAATTTTTCCGCCAAATTCTTTAACAATTCCACGAGTCTTCTTCAAAGGAAACAGCAAAAAATTCCCAGTTTTTCCAAGAACATACGAAGTGTCCAAAGCATCCAGCTCTATCAATTTCTTCCTGACTTTCTCACCACCAACTTTGGAAATCTTCAAGACTTTAACCATATTACTAGTCATTTCACTACTCTTATAAAAGCTCTATTTTGGGTATAATCATGTTAAACATAGTAGGACTCGGATTAAGCTTGAAAGACATTTCAGCCAAAGGAATCGAAGCTATAAACAAATCCGAAGAAGTTTTCATAGAAAGTTACACTTCTTTATCCGATTACACAATCCAAGAACTTGAAAAATTCCTAAAAACAGAAATAAAAATTCTACATCGCTCTGAAGTCGAAGAAGAAAAACCATTCTTCCAAAAAGACAAAGAAATTACACTTCTAATTTACGGAGATCCTCTTTCAGCAACAACTCACACAGAAATTCTGCAAGAGGCAAAGAAGCAAAATATTAAAACAAACATAATTCAGGCCCCGTCAATTTTTACAGCAGTTGCGAGAACGGGATTGCAATTATACAAGTTCGGAAAAACTGCATCAATTCCTTTCTGGACTGAAAACCATAAACCAGAATCTTTCTTTGATTTGCTTGAGCAAAACCAATCAATTGGAGCGCACACTTTATTTTTGCTAGATTTAAATCCAAGAGAAGATAAATTTCTCTCAATCAAAGAAGCGCTTGAAGTTCTACAAAAAATCGCAGACAAGCGAAACTTCAAATTAGACAAAGCAATCGGTTGCGCACGTTTAGGATTGGACTCAGAAGAAATCAAATACGATTCAATTGAAAACCTCCAAAACCACGACTTCGGAAAAGCTCCTTATTGCATAATTATTCCAGGTGAACTAAATTTCTCAGAAGAAGAATTTATCGCAAACTATTAAATTCTTGACTGATTTAACTTTTTATGTCAAGACACTCAGAACAAGTAAAAAAGAGAGTCAGCATAATCAACAATGCAAAGCTCAAAATGGGCAGGTTCAAAGTAGCACTTGATGAGCTCAATTATTTCTCAAAAATTGAAAAAGACGCACTCGAAGCAGTTGAAGCAGTAAATAGAAGCAAGAAAGCAATCTCGGCTCAAAACAGAGCGCTTGAAATACAATACCGAAACAAGCAAATCAGCAAGAGAGATTTCAACGCGCAAAAGTCCGAAAACAACAGAGCACTAAGAGAACTAGCTTCTGAAAAAAGAAGAATGATGCGCATTGATAGAGGCGTTCACTCTGACGTCAAAAAATCAAGAAGACAGTTCAGAGATTCATTCAAAACCTTCAGAAAGCTATTAAGAATCTAAGCCGAGCAACCTTTTTATAGAAAAACCACTTCTAGAAAACATGCGTAAGAAGCTAGCACTATTTTCATCACTCTTGGCACTTCCAGCAGTATTGGCGCAGCAACAAGACCTATCAAGATTCCACGAAGGCATGCGTAGCATTTTCGAATTAATCCCTCTTGATATAGCAAACACAATGCTAGCATTCATTACTGCAACATCAATAATCTACGGCGCATTAAGCATGACTAAGTTCGGAGGTGGCGCAAACAACGAACCAATGAAAGGTGCTGGAGCAATTGCCGGAGCGCTAGGTGGAACTTTCGGTATATTTGTATATTTCACAAAATTTGATTTCATTACTTTTGTAATGCCTTTTATCCTATTATTGTTAGTAATAGTTCTGTTTGCAATAAGTATGGTTTGGCTCATGCCTCCAAATGATCCGCGTGCAGCAGATCGGCAAAGAGGAATAGCATTACTTGTTGCAGGAGTATTATTAGTTTCATTGAATAGCACAGTTGTAAAATTCCAAGAATATCTTGAAACTTTTGCAGCACAAACTGGCGGAGATATTTCTGGAGGAGCAACAGCAGACATTTTGTTCATGATTGGACCGTTTACAACACTAATCGGTCTAGTTCTAATTATTTGGGGCGCAGTTAAAATAAATAATGCGCTTCGTGATACTGGTGCAAATAGAGCTGGAGGATTTGTACATGATTTATGGTCAAGATTTACAGGACAACAACCACCAGGAGGCCCAGCACC
>CAYFOG010000015.1:0-2743 GCA_964344705.1 Candidatus Woesearchaeota archaeon
CAGCAGGAGAATCAGACGTAGTAATTCGACAGAACTTAAAAAACGCAGGCTGGCCTGAAGACGAAATAAAGAGAAATCTGTAGTAATGCTTTTATATCTCCAACCTGTTCTAGAATCATGAGAAAACTAGGACTCATACTTGTTTTGTTACTCAGCTTATCAGTTGTAGCGGCAGCAGATTTTACTCTGAGCGGTAAAATTACGCCAAAAACTTCAGATGTATCAGTTTTAGACAAAACTCATTCACGAGCAGAATTTACTTTCTCAAACGGAGATGTTTATGAAGAATCAGTCGCAATCGCAGCCAACGGATTATTCACAGTAACGTTAGACGGTGCAGGCATAGAAAGCACAATCGCAGAGTCAGATACTGTTACCATGGATTTAGACGGAGCAAACATATTCAGCGGAATTCCGCTCACAACAGTTCCGAAAGCGACGTACGCTTCTAAGGCAGGAGTAGCAGACAAACTTCGTGAGGGAAACATATTACAACTAAATCGGGAAGGAAATTATGACGTTTGGATTCAAGGTTCAACTGGCTCATCGTCTCCTGGAGATGAAAGAAACTTAGCGCTTCTTGGAGTAGAAAGCTGGACCAACGGTAATCCCGCAGATAGACTTTATGTAAATTTTAATGGTGAATATGCTGGAGGAACTTTTATTGATGGAGTAGCAAGATTCCTAAAGAATGTTGTAATGGATTTAGCGCTACAAGTCAAAGGTGCTCTGACTGTGGACGGAGACGCAACAATAGGAGGAGATCTTAATGTGAACGGAGTGATAACTGGAGACGGTTCCGGAATAACAGGACTGGTTGGCGGGAATTCAATAACCAAAGTTAAGGATACTTCAACAGGTGTAAAAATCACTGGAGACTTAGGTGTAACTGGAACAATGTTTGGAAGTTGGAGTACAATCGGAAGTGTACCAGAAGGCACACATTTTGAAGGAACAGCAACCTCTGACGGATTTTTAGCTGTTTATTTGGGAGGTTCTCTATGTGAACAAGGCTCAGATAGTCGCGCAGATGTTTCAGTAGACAACAAACTAACTGTTAGGTTGGTAGGATATGATGGCGCAACAACACCAGTAGCAAAAGGTAATACTTGGAAAGTTGAACATCGAGCCGATAGTGCAGACTCCTGTTTTGCAAAAACTTACTGGTTACCTATTGGAGCATCAACAAGTTCAGCATCTCACGGATACAGATTTAATTGCTGCTAAAATTCCAACAATAACTATAAATATTAAAACACGCATCAAATCACATGAAGCGGCGCTTAAAAAAGAATCTAAATGCAGCAAATTTATTCCTTATTGCTGCCTTAGTTATCATCGTCACAGTCTTTGTTTTTGCGCCAACCGGAAAGTTCTTCACCGCAACAGATTACACAATTGATAGCGGAGATTATATTCTGGAATTAACTCCAACAATAGAATCTACAAATTATACTCTAACGCTTCACGCAGATGAAACGTTCTCACAAACAATTCCACTAGAACAGTTCGATTCAACAAACGACCTTTATTCAATGACTCCAATTGCAGCATTAGACGAAGATGCTGACGGAGTGCAAGATTATGAATTACAAAACACAGCATTAGTTCAAATAGACCAATGCCCAAACACTCCAACCGGAGAAACAGTCACAGCTTCCGGATGCGGACTGTCTCAAACTGACGCAGACGGCGACAGCGTATCAGATACCTCAGATTTATGCCCAAATACTCCAGCAACAGAAACAGCAAACGCTCAAGGATGCTCAAGCTCACAAACTGACACAGATTCAGATGGAGTCATGGACTCAAATGACCAATGCCCAAACACTCCAGCAACAGAAACAGCAAACAGCATCGGATGTTCAATATCACAAATTCCTGAAAAAGCAATATTACTAAGAAACACAATCTATAATGTCAATGATTTAGTATCAGCAAATCTAATAAACTTGGACAAAACCACAAAAGCAATTTACTGGTTTGACGGAATTCAAGAAACAGATTATGAAATATATGATGATGCTCCAAATCAAAGAACTCTTTGCCGAGCCACAGCAACAAGTTACTGTACTATTGATTCAGCAACATACACATCACTAGCTTTCGGAGAAAAATGTTCTTGTGCCACTTTCGAAGATGACTTACCTTCAACTTTCAAGATTTACAGCGACCACGTAACCAAGTCAGACCAATTCGTAAAAGTCTATCGTACAGCAGATGCTTGCTCAGAAACAGGATGTACAATCCAAGCACACGTTATCTATGAAGATGACTCAGTAGAAACCCTAAGCGCAACCTTTGAAGTGGTCGGAGCAACAGCCAGAGACTTATCCAATCCTTACGGGCCAAACTCACAAGATTGTTCCTTAGGTGGAGACCCAATCATAAATTCAGGATGGTGTTGTGTGGAAGGATACACTGCAAATCCAGACATCACCGAAGTAAGCCTGACTGGCGAAGATATTGACGCCTGTCAACCATATTCAAATCAACCACCAACTGCAAGTTTCTCATCATCAGCAACAAACATCTCAATTGGAGACACAGTAACCTTTGATGCAAGCGCATCACGAGATATTGATGGAATAATCACAGAATATTCTTGGGATTTTGGCGACAACACTCAAGGAAATGGAGAAACCACAACACACACCTACGCAACAGCTTGCGCACAAAACCAATGCCAAGTAACATTAACAATCAAAGACAACTTCAACCAGATCTCAAATGATACAATACT
>CAYFOG010000016.1:0-2704 GCA_964344705.1 Candidatus Woesearchaeota archaeon
TTTGTTTTGAAGATATTTTGAACTGAATATAACGCGGATTCTCTTTCAAAGTAGGTAGGATAGGTTTCATGATAAATGTAAAAGAAGCAGGTTAATAATTGTGTCGTTTAATCTTTTACTAATAAGTCTACTAATGAACTAGTAATATCAAAACCGGATAAATGTTCTAGCCACAAATATTGTCCCCGAGGATTTAATTCCAAAAAGACATATCTATCATCTTTAGTATGTATAAAATCAAATGAACCATACGATAGACCATAATGTTCCATCATTTTTCTTATAGATAACTCTACTTCATCAGGAATTTCTACTTTTTCATAATCACATTTTAAATAATCTACGGCCCGAATATCTGAGAAGTCATACTCTTCTCGAGGCGTTATACTTATAGGGATTAATTCATCACCAATTACTGTGACTCTAATATCGTTTTTAGGCAACAATTTTTCTTGAAAAATGGCAGGACAGTTCCTGATTCGATTGTAATCAATATTGTCTTCAATATTTAATGCAGTTGTCAACATAAAATTATCTCCAATAACAGGAACAGTATGTTGTTTCATAATCATTTTTTCTTGATTTTTATGAAACTCTTTAACTCCATAAGAATTATTTGAAATTAAGGTTTTTGGAGTATCTAACCCTAATGATTTAGCAAGCATGAGCTGATAAGGTTTGTTTCTTCCAAGAAAAATATTATTTGGTCGATCGATAACTCTTCCAGAATGCTCCAATAATAATCCGTCAATAGTTTTTGTAGCTTCTTGTTCAATATGTAATTTTAGATCTAGTGACATGTCCGCCGGAAAAGTTGGCGATACTCTACGTTTATTCCATATTGACCATGATTCATCTAATTCAATTTCATTTACTCCGTGTTGCCCAATTGTGTATGTTCCACATTCATCACGAGTTATAAAATATTCAAAAGGAAATTTATCCACTCTAAAACAATAAGCTTCACCACCTAAATTAAGAACTTTACCTGCAACTGCCTCGGCGTGAACTTCACCTCCTGAAGATAAAACAAGGAGTTTTTTCATAGTAGGATTTATCTAACAAAAGCTTAAATAATTTAGTTATTAACAAAAAATATGGTTTTGGAAAAAAAGCTTGGATTACTGTTATCTGAGATCGTATCTGTTGAATCTAACACATATGAACCCCTGTTTATGAACTATTTGACACCACACACTGAAAATGACGAAAATAGAACTATGAGTGGTACGCGATGTTACGGTCCAAGAGGACATGTTGTCGACGATATGTAATGAATCCTAAATTAATTTTAATAGGTGAAGTTCATGGAACGAAAGAATCAGCCTTGGCTATGGAAAGGATTCTTGATGAAGAAATTAAATTAAATAATGTTACGCTCTGTTTAGAAGTTGACAAATCTTTAGAGAAAGAATTTATTGAAGGAATTAAAACTGAATCATTTTTGAGATTTAGAAGAGATAAAGGGTCTGGAATAATCACGCCACAACTAATAAAAGTTTTACAACGAAATGTTGACAATCCAAAATTTAACATAAAATGCGTAAAATCTTTTGAAAAACAAGATTACGATTTGGCAATATTGTCAAATCTCAAAAAGATAATTAAAAATTCAGAAGATACAATTATTCTTTTAATCGGAAATTATCATATTCGAAATGGTTCAAAAATTTACAATTCATTGAAAAATACAGCTAATTTGCGACGTATATTTTTAGTTCCTTTAAGTGGAAAATTATACAATATGCACAAAATTCGAAACTACCAAATTGATAAAAATTTCAAATTTCCTGGAGAAGTGATAAATATTGGTAAAATAACTCCTTCATTCTATGAATAATTCTGTCGAATTGAAGACTTTTTAAAGAGAGCTTAAGATAGAATTTAATATGTTCAAAAAACAACAACAACACCAACAAATATATTTCTCCTTAGAACCAGGTATAAATCCAGAATTAGTTTATGATTCTAATCGTTCCGATAGTGAAAGTAGTTCTCTTTATAGAATGTTTGCTGGAAAGAGTGCAACAATTAATATAGAATACCCCTTTGGAATGAGTCCAGATGATGCAAAAAGTGCAACTTTACTTGCTGTAACTAACGAACATGCTCGAGATAAAAAGTGGGATTATCTGAGAATCCCTCTTTGTGTAGCTCTTGCAGCACCAACACCTCTTTTTGGGCCTCTTATTCCCGCATATATACTCATAGCGGGAAGTATAGCTAGATCAATGTTCAAAAAGAAATTTGGCATAAAATTCTTCAAATCAGCAATAGAGTCAGGTTTTGAAGGAAAACTTTATTATCCAAAAGGAAGCAAGACATCAAAACAAGTTGTTTGGGAAGCAGACTCAGAAAGAAATATTGAACAATATAGTTTAGAACAGGTGATTGAAGGGGGAGTGATTGATGAACTTCCTGTTCCTCCACCACCATCAGCTATGTCTGGAGTAGTTCCTCAATTACCTCTGCCACCATTACCTCCGCCACCACCACCATCAGCTATGTCTGAAGTAGACTATAATCTAGATTCGCTTGTCACAGAAAGTCATCAACAACCAACTCCTAACGTGGCTACTGTTACTCAAACTGCAGAAGTTAACATGGCTCAGCTTTTAGAAGAACGATTAATACTTGGTGAAATATCTGAGCAGACTTATTTAGATTTAAAGCAAAAATATAGTCAATAATTATTTCTTAGAAC
>CAYFOG010000017.1:0-2239 GCA_964344705.1 Candidatus Woesearchaeota archaeon
GTCCATTAAAATTACTTTTCAGCGTTATTAATAGATTAGTTCTTAATTTACTAACCTTACAATCTCTCAATTGAATAGTAAGAGTTAAATAGATATATGAAAGAGCATCCACTATGCCACACCTAAATTATTATATCGATAACACAGTCGAAGTATTCGTGGTCTGTAAAGGCAGAGTATTGCTCAGAAAACACGACAAATATGGAATCTGGCTAAGTGTCGGCGGACACGTTGAACCAGATGAAGACCTCAACGAAGCCGCAATTCGAGAAGTCAAAGAAGAAGTTGGACTCGATGTGGAATTAGTACCAACAACCAAAATACTAAATTCTGACAGCGACATGTACAAACATTTAGTAACTCCTGCTTTCATAAACCGTCACAATATCAAAGAAAAACACGAGCACGTAACGTCCGTTTTCTTCGCAAAAACCGACAATGAAGAAGTAACCGAAAACGACCGAGAAAAAAGTGAAGGTTGGAAATGGTTTACTGCTGAAGAAATTAAAGAAAGCGACGAAATTCGAGATACTATCAAAGAATACGCCAACACTGCATTGTCAGTTGTAAATGAACATGAAAGTAACTAAGGAAGATGAATTCTTCTCGAAAATCACCACAGTCAACCAAAATATAGATATAATTCTCGTTACACACTTACTGCCGGACAGACCAGCGTTTCTAAAAGCTCTATCAAAAATCGGAAAAGTCGTCGCTATAATCCCAAAACCAAAATCCATCAACAAAGAAACCCTACATATAATTAAAAAAAGATATCCTATAATCAATTTCACTCGAGAAGATATGAATAACTCAAAGAAAATAATCAGATTCATTAAAAAAGTCACGAAAAGGAAGTTCATAATCCTAGACATCGGCGGTTATTTCTCATACACTTTCAACGACATTGCGAAACACTTCGGAGACAAATTCATAGGCGTCGTTGAAGACACTGAAAATGGAGTTCAAAAATATGAATCATTAAAAGAACTCAAGAAACCAATTTTCTCCGTCGCAAGAAGTCCACTGAAATACGCTGAAGATATATTAGTAGCATACTCGACCGTCTACTCCGCAGATACTATCCTTAGAGAAAGAAACGAAATAGTTGGCGGAAAGAAAGCAGGAGTAATCGGCTTCGGAAAAATAGGACAACACATCGCAAGAGAATTGGAAGCAAAACGTGCAAGAGTTCAAGTGTATGATAAAGATCAAGTCAAATTAGTACAGGCGGCCGCAGAAGGATTTGATATAGAAAACAAGAAAAGATTACTCAATAACTCTCAGTTAATCTTTTGTGTAACAGGGAAACAAGCTCTAAACAACAAAGACCTAGAAAAGCTTAGAGGCGAGAAATACATATTTTCAATAACATCATCTGACGACGAATTCAATTTCAATAATAACTTCAGAAAACACAAAATCGAACTCAACTCATTTGGAACAACTCTAGTCAACTCCAGAAACAAAATACACTTAGTAAACAATGGAAACGCCGTCAACTTCCTACATGATGCAGTAATTGGTAACTTCATTTACTTAGTTCAAGCAGAAATAATTACATGCGCACTCAAACTTCTAGCCAAAGAATACTCTAACAAAATACACGAACTCGAATCAAAGGATTGGCAAAAAATCGGAGCCAATTGGATTAAAGTTTTTGAAACTAAATTTCCCAAATGGAAACACTTTTAGAGCAAAAATCAAATCTAAAATATGGTAAAAGTAACAACTTTGGAGGGATTAGAATTAATATTGGAAAACGAATTCCCTTGTATTCTCAACCATCCTGCTGAACCAAAAATAGAATTAACTCCAGACCAAATTAGTGGAGAGATGGTGACCGAAGTTGAAACTAATGTGGAGAAAGTTCTTTATTCTACAGAAAAGATAGATTTGAATGATAATACTGCGTTTCATGCTCAAGCAATGTACAATATTCGTGAATCTGCAGAATATGTTTTTTTAGAATTATTAAAGCTTGAACAAATTAAATTTTATGCGTACAATCTTGCTTAAACTTGATTTAACTGCTCGTTTAATTTGAAAACGCTTCTAAATGTTCTTCGGTAGCATAGACTTTATCATCTTGCTCTAAAGACATGACAAGATACAAAAGCACGGAGGTAAAGAAGGTAATTTTAGATTTGTTATCGATGACGGTTTTTACAGAATAAGAAATCATCCAATTTAAAATTATCATTTCTGAAAGCGTTATGTTTATAAATCCTGCAAAAAA
>CAYFOG010000018.1:0-2222 GCA_964344705.1 Candidatus Woesearchaeota archaeon
GTAGAGCACTTGATTCGTAATCAAGGAGTCGCAGGTTCAAATCCTGTCTGGGGCATTTGATAGTTAACGTAACTCTTATTAACTTTCAGCTCATTATTTCGGCATGAGTAAGATTAAACATAATAAAGAAATTAATATAGCTGTTGGTGCCCAATATCTGTCTACGCTATTTGACTCTGATTTTATAATACCTAAATTTCAACGGATGTATTCTTGGACCAATACTCAGGTTGAGGATATGTGGAAAGATCTGTTCTACAGTGGAGATGAAACTGAAGGTCACTTTTTTGGTCAAATTATTCTTTCAGCTGAAAAAGACGGGAGATATTCAATAATTGATGGCCAGCAAAGATTTGTTTCATTTGTATTATTAAATGCAGCATTGTGTAATTTTACTAAAAACAATTTTGATAGAGAAGATAAGAATTTTGGTAGTAAAGTATATGATGAATCGAGGAGACTTATTAATGATATTACTTCACGTTATCTTGTAAGATCGAATCCAATTTCTAATTCTGATCGTGAATTAAAGCTTTATCCTGACGCATATATAAAATCATTTTTGTATGGCCATATTGTCAAAGGTTCAGAATTAATTCTTGAGAGTAAAAATTATAAGCAGTTTTTAGATGAGCGAAGAAAGTATAAAGGTAAGAGCAAACTATATGATTCATTGAATGATGCAGATCTACGTCGTACAATTAATGGCGATTTGAAAAACATCTTTTCGAATTATTTCAAGTTTTATAATCTAATTGAGAATTATGTTAGCGATCACCAGCTCTCTGCGAAAGGATATGCGAAGAAATTACTCGATAAATTAGCTAAAATTAGTGAGCAAATTAATAAGTCTAAACTTATTTTTGTTTTGATTGAGGATATAAAATATGGTCAAGAACTATTTGAACTTATGAATACTCGCGGAAAGGTAATAGATTCATATGATAAACTTAAAAATTATTTTTATATACGGGCCGAGTTATCAGAAGATGAATCGACTGTTGATAGGCTTTATGAGGGTATGACGAAAAATCTAAGAACCATTCAAAATAAGTCTAATAAATGTAAACCTAAAGTTTTAATACGTCACCACTACTTATCTTCGGTTGGATTTACGTCAGATTCAAAATTATATTCGGCATATAAGAACTTTCTGGAGGATAAAAAGCTTAACATTATACCTCTTAATGAGTTAAAAAATATACATGAATCTTTTGAGCTTTATTCTTATTTCTATAACGATATACATGATTTTTCACCTTTGGAAGACTACTTGAAGCATGTTACGCGAGATCAAGCTCGTAAATTACACAACTCAATATTTTCGTTAACTCGAGGTAGTGACTCAATCCAATCCAATGTATTTTTATTATCAGCTCTTAAAAGATTGAAAAATGAGACTACGTCTGAATGTAAAAAAATAATTATTAGTTCCATAAATTACTTACCTCATTTTGTATTTGCATATTTAAATGTGATGCGAGGTAGGCAAAATAAAGTTGAACATCTATATTCTAAATATTCAATTAGATTAAATAAAATTGAATTGCACAATACTGAAAAATACATTAAGTGGTATCTTGAGCTAATTACTGAGTTAATGAAGCTATATGCTGAATATGATAATAAGTCTAACTTTGTAGAGACTATTGAAAATATGAGTTATAAAAATACTAGAACTGTATTTATACAACAGTTAATTAGAAATTATTATACTAAAAATATCAATACAAGTAGTATGAATATTGATACTTTAACTGTAGATATAGATCATGTTTTTGCACAAAATCCAGTGCTGTATAATTTAAAGAAAAATCAAGTTAAGCATTTTGTTCATAGATTGGGAAATCTAATTTTGCTTGATAGTAATAAAAATAAAGAAATGAAGCATAAAACAATATTGCAAAAAATAGAGGAATTAGCTACCTCAGACATACCTTCTACAAAAGATTATGTATCTCGAATAAGTCAATTAACTGATGCTCAAAAAACCTCAGTCGAATTTGGCGAATTTGTTGATGCTGAGAATAAAAGGATCGGAGAAGAAGTGTATAATAATGTTAAAAAATATTTAGAGAAAGATTATAAATATTTAGAACTTAGTTCAAAAAAATAATAAAATTTTGATGTTGAAAGCTTGAGGCAATTATTTAAATCAGCATCAACATTTATTTTCATGAGATCGCATCTGAGTAAGCACTCGAGCAAGTATTTGCTTACTT
>CAYFOG010000019.1:0-2174 GCA_964344705.1 Candidatus Woesearchaeota archaeon
AAGAGTTGGGGATTGTAGATAACGATTGGGTGGAAGTGTATAACGATAATGGAGTTGTCGTTACACGAGCAAATGTGAGCGCCAGGATTCCAAGGGGAATTGTTATTATTTATCATGCCACTGAACGAACCTTATCAGTACCAAAATCACCTTTGCGCGGTAACAAACGCGCCGGTATGAATAATTCTCTTACACGTACTCGGTTAAAACCAAATTTAATGGTTGGTGGCTATGGTCAATTTACATACCACTTTAATTATTGGGGTCCCACAGGTAACAACAGAGACACATTTATTATGGTGCGAAAACTACCCATCTTGAACTGGTAAAGAGGAAGATAATTATGGATATTAGAAGTCAAATTTCAATGGTGTTTCACCTGGACAAATGCATTGGTTGTCATACCTGCAGTATTGCCTGTAAAAATATCTGGACGGATAGAAAAGGCACAGAATATATGTGGTGGAACAATGTAGAAACCAAACCAGGTACCGGGTTTCCCACCAGATGGGAAGACCAGGATAAATATAAAGGCGGCTGGGAAATCGAGAATGAAAAATTAAAACTTCGTTCAACCAGCAAAACCAAAACAGTAACAAATATTTTTCATAATCCCAATATGCCTACGTTGGACGATTACTACGAGCCTTGGACCTATAAATATAAAGATCTATTTGATTCTCCGGAAGGTGATGATCAGCCGACGGCAAAGCCCATATCAATGGTTACAGGTGAAGAAATGGATATTGAAGCAGGGCCAAATTGGGATGATGATTTAGGCGGCTCCCCAATTTATGCAGAGAATGATATTAATCTTGATGGATTATCCAAGGAACAAAGAGAACAAATGTTTGCAATTGAACGATTGATGATGTTTTATTTCCCCCGAATTTGTAATCATTGTGTTAATCCTTCTTGCGTTGCTTCATGTCCATCCGGTGCTTTGTATAAACGGGGAGAAGATGGAATCGTTTTACTGGATCAAGAACGGTGCCGTGCATGGCGTTCTTGCATATCTGCTTGCCCATATAAAAAAACATACTATAACTGGAATACAGGAAAATCTGAAAAGTGTATTCTCTGTTTTCCCCGTGTTGAAACAGGGCAGGCTCCTGCCTGTTTTCATTCTTGTGTCGGACGTATTCGATATTTAGGTGTTCTTCTTTATGATGCTGAAAAGATAGAAGATACAGCCAAAAGACCGGATGAAGAACTGGTTGATGCGCAGCGTGAAATGATATTAAATCCATTCGATGAAAATATTATAAAAGAAGCGAAAAAGAATGGAATTGCCGATTCAACAATTGAAGCAGCACAAAAATCACCTGTTTATAAATTTGTGAAAGAGTGGGGAATTGCACTGCCTCCGCATGTTGAATACCGAACGCTGCCTATGCTCTTTTATGTGCCACCTATGCTGCCTGTCATGTCTGCACAGGAAGGTGAAACGGTTCGAAATATCAATGAAGAATTTTTCCCCGATTTTGATAAAGCTCGAGCACCCATAAAATATTTGGCCAAAATGTTTGGTGGTGGAAATGAAAGCCACTTGCGGTATGTATTGAAAAAACAATCAGCAATTCGAGCATACCGCAGAGCTGTAACAGTTGGAGATATTGAAAAAATAGATGCTGAAAAAGCACTATTAGAAGCTGATTGCACACAGAAAGAAGCAGAAGGAATCTATCAGCTTACTTCCCTTTGCACGTTTGAAGACCGTTTTGTAATTCCAGCAGCTCATAGAGAAGAAGCCATCGAAATGATGAAAGATCCACTAGAACATAAACAAAATACCGGTTTTGGATTTAGAGAAGAACCGGTAAGGGGCTGGTAAATCTTATGGAAGCTACAAAAAATACAGAAATTTACACTCAACTAGTCTCTTTGATTTCCTACCCTGACTCTGATATTCGATCTGATTTGGATAAAGTGTGCAAATCTCTAAATGGTGAGAAGGCAGATGATTTAACAATTTTTTGTCAACATGTACGCAAGACTGATTTGACAAAACTGCAGGAGGAATTCACACAATTATTTGATTTTACACCAAATACATGTTTGGATTTGGGTTGGCATCTGCATGGTGAAAATTATGAGCGGGGTGTTTTCATGGTTCGTATGAGAGAAATGCTTCGTGAGTTTGGTGTTTCCGAATCGTCTGAATTACCGGACCA
>CAYFOG010000020.1:0-1891 GCA_964344705.1 Candidatus Woesearchaeota archaeon
CCTCCAGAAGGAACAGAACCTGGAACAACACCACTTCCTCCAGAAGAAACAGCACCTGGAACCACACGTGCCTCAAGCATGAATGCAGCACAGGATATGTTTCTTGAAGCTTTGGAGGAAACAAAAAAGTTAGAGGAAATTCATGCAATTATTAGAGAAGAGAATGATGAGATTAACAACATCTTAAAGTCTCCAGTTGATGAAAAAAATCTAAATATAAGAGTCAATTCTCTCCAAACACATTTGCACAAATTGAGTAAATTGATTGATGCAGATTCAGGGATGCTTCAAGGACTAATTAGAGATTATGAATCTCATGAAATTGGCGCAACTTTGGAGAAATTATCAAGCCAAGAAGCACCACTAACTAAAAAAGATATTGAAGCAGCTTTTAAATCAAGCACAAGTACTGGTGCACTCAAAGAAAAGAACGAAGAAGCATATTCAGAAATTGTTTCAGCAAAAAATGAATTTGTCACGATTGCAAAAGATTTCAAAGCAAAACTCACTGGAGCAAAGAAAGCAGCCAAAGTTATAACTAAAAAAGACATGAAAAAAAATCTAAAAGATTTAAACATAATGCTGGAATCAAACAAAGATTATTTAAGAAACATAACTCAAATCATTGAAAGAATTCAAGGAAACCAAACAGTTTCAGGAATCAATTATGTACAAGCACAATTACAAGAGCTAATCAAAGAGCACGATAATTCTGCAGACATAGAAAGGATACGTAACTTCAGAGAAGAGATGGATGCTACTCTGGAAACTTTGCGTAATTTTGAACAAGAACTTACAACATTAGAGCAGAATCTCAAGAAGGCAGCAGTAAATTTCAAAACTAAAAATAATGAATACGCTAAAAAAGCAAAAAAGGAGCTCGGAAATCTAGAAACAAGCTAATTAAATTTAGGACAATAGTTATATATTAGAATATGCAAGATAAATATGGTAAGATTCTTCAAGAGAAAGAGAAAAAGAAAGAAAGACATTCCAACGCCTGAACCTTCCACCCAGGAATTTATTGGAAGAATTTTCGATGAAATGAGAGAAAATGGGAAGATTATAGCATCAGCAGACCAAAAAATAACAGAAAAAGAAGGAAAATTAAGAGGAGTGGTGGAACTTACTGATTTAAATAAGGAAAATTTAAGATCGAGAGTAAACTCAATGCACGAACTTCTCGGAGAAGAGATTGATGCAATAAATGATGAAATTAACGCAGTTAGGAAAGTACTAAGCGACATTCAAAAAACCAATTACGATAAAATATATGCTCGGGCAAAAAAGCAAGATCGTCATGATCCAGATGTATTTGACACACTTCTAACTAATCCTGATAAAGAGACAGAAAATCTCAGAAGAGAATTGGCTGAAGACTTGAACAAACATATTGGAGAATATAAATCTTCTGTAAATTCGCACAACGACGAAGTAACAGCACTTAAGGAACTCCTATCAAATTCAGATGAAAAACTAATTGAGTCAGAAAAGAATCACGTAAATGAATTAATCAATATGCTATCTTCACAATTGGAATCATTAAACACAGCAAAGAAGAATTTGGAAAACAAGCCAAATTTATCACAAGCAAGAGCAATAAGGCAATCAATTCTAAGTTCACTAGCAAGATTTGATGCCAGAACAAACTCTGCCGCATTAGAAAGAATTCGTAAGGAAAATGACAAAGTTGAACAAGACCTAAATGATATGTTTATTGAAGAACAAAAGATAAATTCATTAGATATGCAAATAAGAAAAGTTGGTGAAAAGATAAATCAGGTTTCAAGCGAATTAGCAGCCAAGTCTACACCTCACTTAGGACCTCTGGACGTCACCTAAGAAACCTTTATAATAATCACACGACTTAAACTTACTAATGGTAGAAATC
>CAYFOG010000021.1:0-1782 GCA_964344705.1 Candidatus Woesearchaeota archaeon
TAACCTCATTGGTTAATATTTGGAGTTATTTGTTGTGTTTAAAAAGATTGTTATTGGGTGTGGTGATTTGGGCGAATTTATAAGTTTTCACCGCGTTTTAATGTATCATCATTTAATAAATCAATAATAAGCTGGATATACTTTGGCAAATTGCTTAATAATTCTGATTTAGTCCTTTATAGGATTTAATACATTTCTTCAAAGAAATCATATAATCATTGTAAGCAGACATATTACTTGCTTGATCTTAATATTAATAAGTATTTTGATATAATGTATTTAGTGTTTGAATTGACAGTCATTTGATCGCACATTTTATATTTTGGTTTTAATATAGTCAACCATGATAAAGGATGGAAAAGGTGGTGCTAACACTAAGACTGGGTTGGAATTTGAGAAAAGAGTTGATTTGAGAACGGCATTTTCAGAATTAAAAGATTACGAAATTCATGATGAAAATGATTTGTATTATAAAGGAAAAATAGTTGCCCAATTTTATAAAAAATATGGATTATATTCGGGTCTATTAAAAAATCATAAAATTGAATGGTCAAAAATACTTTCTAAAAAATTACTTCCTGATGAAACAGTTTATATTCCATCTAGGAAAAAATTGTATGTAATTGAAATGAAATTTCAACATACTCCCGGTTCTGTTGATGAAAAATTACAGACTTGTGCGTTTAAATTGTTACAATATAATAAATTGTTAAAACCTGCCGGAATTTCAGTAAGTTATATTTATATTCTGGGCGATTGGTTTAAACGAAAAGAATACAAGGATACTTTGAATTATATTGTATCTGTTGGTTGTGATTACTACTTTGAAAAGTTACCGCTTAAAGTTCTAGGTTTACCTGTTCCGAAATAGGATAGTTAGTTATAACTAATTCATTTATTGCGCCACGCTTTTTTGCATTACTATTTATCATTCGTTTTGCTTGAACAAAAGTCTGATTATAATTTTTGTATAATTCTTTGATAAACTCCGTATCTGAATTTGAAAGCATAACCTTTACTCCTCTTTCGTCCAATTTTTTGAAGATCTCAGACAATTCAATTTGTTCTTTTTCTAAGAATGAATCTTTGTTATATGAAGTAAAATTTGAAGTCTTGTTTAATGGATAATATGGAGGATCAAAATAAACAAAATCTCCTTCCTTTGCATTTTCTATAGCTTCATGAAATTGTTTCAGTTCAATTTGAACATTCTTCAACAAATTAGATATTTCAGTTAGATCTTTATTGTTTACTATTGAGGGATTTTTGTAATTTCCCATTGGAACATTAAATCCACCCTTTAAATTAACTCGATACAAGCCATTGAAACATGTTTTATTCAAATATATGAATCTTGCAGCACGTTCAAGTTTTGATAGTTGTTTCGGATCCTTTGCACGCACAACATAATAATTTTCTTTGTTGTGATTTCTTTTATATTCTTTTAATATTTTGATTAATTTTTCTGGATTTTCTTTTACCACATTATAAGTGTCAATTAATTCTTCATTAATATCTGACAAGAATACTTTTTTCGGAGCTCTTGTTTTTAGTAGATAAAATGCAACTGCTCCTCCACCCGCAAATGGCTCAAAATAATTGTTGAATTCTTTGGGAAATAATAGATCAAATTGAGATAATAATTGTTTTTTCCCACCAACCCATTTAACTAAAGTAGGAATCCTCATTATACTCATATTATCGAATTAAATATTTAAAAGCTTGTGTGTACTTGTCCAGTGTCCAGTAGTATTTCAATTACTATTTTTATAAAAATACGCT
>CAYFOG010000022.1:0-1725 GCA_964344705.1 Candidatus Woesearchaeota archaeon
GATTTCTACCATTAGTAAGTTTAAGTCGTGTGATTATTATAAAGGTTTCTTAGGTCGGAAGATTATTCTTATTCAGTTGGTGGTGGAGGTGCTTCAGCGCGCTTGTTGTTGAATTCTTCTAGGTGGTCAATTAGGTCTTCATGGTGTTTCTCTTGTTGTTGAATCAATCTATGTTTTTCCGCAGTTAGACTTGTGAGTGCTTGTGCAATTCCTTCTAATTTGTCTTCAAATTTTTGTAAGTCTTTGAGATTTTTGCGTTTCTTGTGTTTTTCCATTGCTTGTCCAATTCCAATTTGTAATTGATTTATTCGTTTTAAATCTTGAGCGTTGCCCAGTTCTGAAGCAATTGTATTTAATGCGTCGTTATATTCTTTCAAATCTGTATCTAACTGAGTTAAGTTTGCTTGGTGTTCGCTAATTTCTTTTTCTTCAAACTGGCTCACTTTTGACTGAAGTGCTTTGACGTTTGAGTTTATGTCTCTTTGAGTTTTTCTCCAACCAGTTATGGCTTTTCTATATTCGGCCCAGATATTTCCTAATTCCTCTCCGTGCTTGTTTCGCATTTTTTTTGTTTCCTCATTTTTGTTTAGAGGCATTTTCTTGTCAAGTTCGTCAGCCGTCATCTCGCCGAGTTGGGCGATTTGGTGTTGGAATTCAAGCATTTGTTGGCCCATGTTTTCATTCATCATGGAAGATATGACTTGAATTTCTTGCTCTAATGCGTCTGTTGTTTCTTTTATTTCTCTAATTAAAGAATTTCTTCGAATATCTTTGTTTTCCTCATCAACGGGTGAGGCAATTAGATTTGTCAAATCCTTTCCTTGGTCTTCTGCTTCCAAATCCATCCTTCTAAGCTTTTCTCTGAGAGCTTTGTGTTCAGCTTCAAAATCTCTTGTTTCTGATGCAACTGTGCTTCCAACAGCTCCGGTTCCAGGTTCTGTTCCTTCTGGAGGATTTACTACTGGTGGAAGAGTGTCGCTGATTGTGAATTTTCCATTTCTTGTAGAAGTTTTCTTATTCTTTACAGTATTTACTCGAGATAATGCCCATTGATATTCGCCATTTTCAAGCTGTCCTAAATTGAAAATTCCGTTCTTTTGAGTTAATGGTCCAATTGCTAGGCTGCCGTCTGCTTTTAATAAAGATAATTCTAAAGTGAATTGTATGTGCTTGGTTGCTGGATCTAAGAAAGTTAAGATGTAGTCTCCAGTCTCAGTATTCTTTACTGGATTTGGATTTTCTGTCAGCTCTGGTGTTGGTGTTGCTCCCAATGTAGCCGGAGCGCCACGTTCAGTTATTGGATCTCGTCCTCGTCGGAAAGGCCAGAATGGCATTATGGGTGTACCTCGAAATTATATGAAACTGTATCTGTTGCTCCTATGCTGTCGGTAACTGTTAGATTTACAGTTATTGGAGTTATTGCTCCGATTCCAGAATAATTTGCCGTGAAAGTGGCTACATTTCCTGGAGCTACTGCCGGAGGCGTACTAAAGGTCCATACAAAAGTATATGGTGCTGTTCCGCCAGTTGTTGTGCTTGCGTCAAAGAATACGTCTCCTGCAAGCGTTGTTCCTGCTGAAGGAATTACTGGACCGCTATTATCTACTTCATGAACTACAAGGTTTCCAGTTAATGCTGGGCCTGGTGCTGGTGCGGCTGGAGGACGTGCTGGTGCTGGGCCTCCTGGTGGTTGTTGTCCTGTAAATCTTGACCATAAATCATGTA
>CAYFOG010000023.1:0-1561 GCA_964344705.1 Candidatus Woesearchaeota archaeon
GCAAACAGCGCGTGCCACTCATCGGGGCCGCGATTGGAGGTGACCACGGTGGCGCCGGCCCGGTGCCGCTCGATGAAGATCTCGAAGAAGTCTTTTCCAATATGAAATGCGTCTGAAATCGGGAGGGATCTGTCCAGCATAGGAGGATGCTGGTGCAGATGGACGAGACACGGATCCGAACCCTGGAGGATATTGCGCAATTTCTGCTTGGCACGGCCGAAACGTCCCTGAAACTCGGGGGCAGCAAGGACGATGTCTACGGGTGGATCGAGCACACGCTGGTGCGATTTCGCTACATGTGGCTGGGCAGGAAAGGCCGGGGCCTGATTCTACGCTATATCGAGCGGTTGTCGGGCTATTCCCGCCAGCACGTGAGCAAGCTGGCAAGACAATACCGCAAGACCGGGCGTGTCCGGCGCCGCCGGCGCACCACCAATGGCTTTCCAACCAAGTACACCAGGACCGACATCGCCTTGCTGGCCCAGGTGGATCGCCTCGTCGACGACGCCTCGGGCACGATGGTCAAAACCTTTTGCCAGCGGATGCTGTCGGTCTATGGCGACCAGCGTTTTGTCCGGCTTGCCGCCATCTCCGTGTCGCATCTGTACAACCTGCGCAAAGGCAAGGTCTATCGGCGTTGCCGCCGCACCTTTACCAAGACCCAGGGGGTCAAAGTCCAGATCGGCGAGCGCTGCAAGCCGCAGCCGGGCGGCAAACCCGGCCATCTGCGCGTCGATTCCGTCCATCAGGGCGATCTGGACGGCAAGAAAGGTCTCTACCACATCAACGCCGTCGATGAGGTCACGCAGTGGGAAATTGTCATCACCACGGCGCGCATCAGCGAGCCGTTCATGCTTGGGGCCCTGCGCTCATTGCTCGAGCAGTTTCCTTTTCGCATCCAAGGATTCCATGCCGACAACGGATCGGAATACATCAACCACAAGGTGGCGGCGTTGCTTGGCGGCCTCCTGATCCGGCTGACCAAATCACGGCCCCGGCATTCCAACGACAACGCCTTGGCTGAGAGTAAAAACAGCGCCGTCGTGCGCAAGACCTTTGGCTATGGTCACGTTGCGCAAAAGCACGCCGAGCTGATGGATGCGTTCAACTCCGAGTTTCTCAACCACTGCATCAATTTCCACCGGCCTTGCCACTTCCCGGTCATCGAAACCGATTCCAAGGGCAAACAGAGGAAACGCTACCGCCAGCAAGACATGAAGACGCCCTACGAAAAGCTGGCGTCACTACCCCACGCCGAGAGATACCTCAGGGACGACATCACCTTCGAGCAACTCGACGCGATCGCGGCGCGGCACTCCGACTTCGAAGCCTGGGAGCAGATGCAACAGGCACGGGCACGACTCTTCGATACGATCTTTGGACACACCCCGAGGGCTGCATGAACCTGGCCCCCGCCCAGCCCGATTTCAGACGCATTTATGGATTGGAAAATACTCCCACTCACGCAAGACACACCCGGCTCTTGACCTAACAGGCAAGTGTTTGGCACAGTATTACCAAGGAACGAGGGATCCCCTCGCTCCCCCCACCTCCCATGAGC
>CAYFOG010000024.1:0-1557 GCA_964344705.1 Candidatus Woesearchaeota archaeon
CGACGCCGAACAGCGCGCCGACCAACAGACCGCTGCCGGAAGTGACGTCGTAGGGTGCCGTAAGAGTGACCGTATTGCCGGGTTGGATGTAGTTTTTCATGAGATGGTCCTTTCGTAATCTTGCTTTTGGTGCGAATATTTCCTACTTTTGGAGGCAGGAGGATTCGGACATGACCGAGAAAATCAGCGTTTCCCTGACGAGTGAGCACGCTCACCTCTTGCACGAAGCGGTCAAAAGCGGCGACTACGCCTCTTCCAGCGAGGTGATCCGGGAGGCCCTTCGGGAATGGAAGAACCGTCGGCTTCTCGGCCAAATGTGGGACGAAGGCATCGCCAGCGGTCCCGCAGAACCAGGACTGAGCATGAGCGACATCAAGGCCGAAGCCCGACGCCGCAAAGCCACCGCCTGATCTCATGCCCAGCGTCGTCTTCACGAAAAAGGCCCGTGAGGACCTCATCGATATCTGGCTCCATATCGCAGAGGATGACCCGACGGCCGCCGATCGCGTACTCGACCGTTTGGACGACGCGGCAAGCCACCTGGCGGATCACGCGGAGATGGGCGCGGCCCGTGACGATATTCGCCCGGGCCTACGCTACCTGATCAGTGGTTCCTACCTGTTGCTCTATCGGATCACTGACGCCGGGGTGGAAATCGTGCGTGCGGTGCATGGCCGAAGGGATCTCATCGGCCTGTTCTAAGCGTTACGCGCCCGGGTTCTTGTAGAGGCCGCGCCAGTCGATGGCCTTGGCACCGAAGTCGAGGCGGCACTTGATCTCCACACCGTCCACATCGAAGCCGTTGCGGGTTTCGATGTATGCCCCCTGCTGCCCTTCCAGATAGGCGTACTCGATGGTGTCGATCTGGTTCGGGCTGGCAGCCAGGTACCAGGCGGTTTCGCTGGCGGCATCCAGGCGAGGCTCAGAGATGGGCGCAAGGGTGCGGATCGACTGCGGCACCACCTTGGCCGTGTCGGCGGGCACCAGGTTCTGGGCCACCAACTGTTCGGCCTTAAGTTCGAGCGAGGCCGGCACGATTAGGAAGGACGGGCGGATGTTGAGCACCGTCTTCTTGTCGAGTCCGGTCTGCTTGGCCATCGCCGCCCGGGCCGCGCCGACGGCATCGACAGCGAGTGCAGACCCGGTGCCGGCCAGGTTCTTGTGGTCGGCATGGAACAAAGCCTTGTTGTCGGCCATCGCCGGATTGGCGGTGATGATGCCCCAGACCACGTCACTTTCGAGCTGGGCGATGGCGTTGCCGTACATGGCGGGGATCCGGGTAAAGGCATCCAGATCGTCGTTGATCAGAACCTGGCGGGTGATGGCGACCACCCGGCCATAGGTCTCGATGCGGTAGCTCTCCTTGGACTCACCCAGCGTGCCCCGCTTGAACTCGCCGCTCTCTCCCACCTTCAAGAGCTGCGGCGCTTCCCCCAACTGCACCCGGTGCATGGCCTTGAAGTCGGTGGCCAGAACCTGGCGGCAGAAGAGCGCGAAGGTGCGAGGGTAGACGTCGTAGGCCTGACGCAGGGTCTTGTTGGTGACCGCCGCCAGGAT
>CAYFOG010000025.1:0-1359 GCA_964344705.1 Candidatus Woesearchaeota archaeon
ACTTTCATTTAAATCTCCTCCCATTACAATATGTCTTTTCCGATGTTGTTTCCAGAATACATAAAATAAATCAGAGATGGTCCTATGTAAATTTGGTGTCGGAGGAACTGAATCTTTTCCCTTCTTATCAAAATAACCATATCATGAAATAAGAGTCAGAGGTTTAGCTTTACCAATATCTGCGGTTGCAACTGCACACGATCCGGGTTTATGGAACATTATTTTTTCTTTTGTTAGTTTATATTTTTTTGAATATACTCCTGTTCCCCAGTCGCGTCTTTCTTCAAATTGATTATACACTAAGTTATCCTTATCTAATAAATCAACGGGAACAGATTCTTGAAATAAATAAAAATCAGCATCAACATTATTCAAAAAATAGAACCAGGAATCTTTGATTAATTTGCGTTTTTCCCAATAATTCATATTCCAAGTTGCAATCTTTATTTTCATATCCTATACTCTATCTTAATCGCGCAATTAAACTTAATAAATATGGCGTACAACCAATAATATGACTTTGGAAAAAGTTAGAGAAAGAGATATTGATTTATTGATTCTTGAAGAATTTTATTGCTCTCCCGAATTCAGAAAATGGTTCTTAAATAAAATCAAGCTAAAGGAATCTAACTTCAAATCAGGAAAACATAGCGTAGTTCACCCAATTTTTGGAGAATCCGATTTGGAAATCGATGTTGGAAATTGGAAATTACTAATAGAGAATAAAATTGACGCGGCACTACAAAAAGAACAAGATGAAAGATATAAAAAACGCGGAGATGAATATGTACAAAACAAAGAATGCGAAAATTACAAGACAATCTTAATCTCACCAAAAAAATATTTGAAAAGAGCTGCAAAATTTGACAAAACTATAACTTATGAAGAATTAATGAGATTCTTAAATTCCAATTCAAAAAGAGGGAAATACAAAGCACAGATTATAAAACAAGGAATAGAACAAGCCAAGAGGGGATATGTACTAATACCTGACAACACCGTAACTGCGTTTTGGAAAAATTATTATCAAACAGTACAGAGTTTTGCACCAGAATTAAATATGAAAGATCCAAGCAAAAAGCCAGCAGGATCGGATTTTGTATATTTTAATCCGGGTTTTCCAAGAAATATAAAATTGGTCCATAAGCTTGCTCACGGTAAAGTTGATTTACAGTATAAAGATATTGATTTTAATACGACACCACCAGGAACGCTAAAAAGCAAGGCAGGTAAATCTAGAGTAATTAGATTTAACGTTCCAAAAATAAACACGAGTGAAAGCTTTATTGAACAAGAAGAACAGGTAAGACAAGGAATTGAAGCAGCCAAAGTTTTGTTAGAATGGTACAAAACTGTTCA
>CAYFOG010000026.1:0-1340 GCA_964344705.1 Candidatus Woesearchaeota archaeon
AGTCATCGGGACAGGCAGGAACCGACAATCTCCCGGCGGCTCAAGGGGATACCGCTCGTGGATCCGCTGTCGAAGGGGGAGTGATGATGGGGCAGGAGGGGACACTCACTCTGTGGGTCCTGGGAGGTCCCAGGGGTGAGAGCATCGTCGTTGAAACGCCCGGAGGCGCGTACGGCGTCATCGATGCGTATCAAGATGCTGAGCTGAACCCGACCCTTCGGTTGCTCCAGTCACTTGCGGTTCCTCGGCTTGAGTTTGTCGCGGTGACCCACCCGCATCTCGACCACTTTGGTGGCTTGGCGCGTTTGCTCGGAGAGTACGAAGGGCGGGTGGGTCGCGTCTGGCTTCCGGGGGCGGACGGATTGGAACTCGCCTGGAAGGTTCAGCAGGAGCTAGACGAGATAAGAGCTCTCGATGAAGAGGGCTCCGCGGCAGGTCGTCCTGAGATCAAGAGCACCCGACGGACCGCGAGGTACCGCTACTCCCTCTGGCTGGCCCGAGCCGCACCGATCCTGAGCAAAGGCAAGCCTGCGGAGCAGATCGGTCCGGAGAATGTCCTTCTCAGAGAGGATCCCTACGACTTCCGAATCGCGTCGCTCGCTCCGGGTGCGAAGGCGACCCGATGGTATCGCGAACGCATGGACCGGCCGACGATAAGACGCGATCCAGCACGTCTCGCCGGTCTTCATCACAACCGAATATCCTCCGTCATAGGTATCGACTTTGGGGGATGGTGTGCTGTCCTAGCCCGGATGTTGCGCGAGTCGGCGGAGCCGACTACCCCGATCCCGTCGGCAAGGGTTGAGCGAGCGGCGGCGTAGCCGGCGCGCACGGGTGCCTCGGCGGGAGCAGATTCGGGCTGTTCGGACGGGGAGACGGACGACTGCGACGGGCGGCAGCTACCCCGTGTCGAGCCGCTGTGCGGCCGTGACCCAGAGGTCGCGCAGCGGGTAGGCGCTGGACATCAAGACGCGGATACGTCGCGTGTTTCGGACGATGACGGCGCCGACCTTGAGCAGCTTCAGCCGGATGGTCGTCGCCTGCGCCCGGGCCAGCTCCGTGCCCTTCAGGGCGAGGCGGCGGATGCCGCTGAGCAGCACGTACGCCAGGGACGACAGCAGCAGTCGCCACTGATCAAGGACAAGGCGACCGCCAAGAAGCTCATCGGCCTGTGCTTCGAGAACGGGCTCGTGGGCCAAGAGATGCAGGGGGCCAGTTCAGCTCGCTCCGATCTTCGCTGGAGAGCGGCATCCCGACCGTTCGGAACCGCAAGGGCGGCACGGTCAGCCCGTCGTATTCGCGGGGGAGAGGGTCCGAGCTCCGAGATCGGTTGGGTCCTC
>CAYFOG010000027.1:0-1305 GCA_964344705.1 Candidatus Woesearchaeota archaeon
TAAACAAGGGAAAGAACTTCTTCAAGCTTATGATTATTCTAATGACGAAGCGAAGATGCTTTGGGAAGGCATGAAACAAGGAGATGAATTCTGGGAACCAATTATTGAATGTATAGATATATATATTTCACGTATATCTGATAAACAAAATAATCTTTGGTTAGAGAATCTTGATAAACTTACTTCTTAGAACCAACTCTTTGATCTTTAAGCTTTCTTGCAGCAGCAGTCCATTTTGTTTTTTGTGGCTTTCTGCCAAGCTTGAAGAAGTTTTTCAAATTCTTACTATTCAAAAAGTAATAAACTCTACCGCTGTTTCGGATAACCATTCTTCCAGTTCCTTTTGGAATTTGTTCTCCCGAAAATGAACATTTGGCCATTATCTACGACCTCCTCGTCCACCACCAGCTTCGATTTCAGTTTGAGTTAGCATAATAATATCTCCAGCCCGAGTAGGACCGTAAACCAATCTTCGCATAATTTTACCAGCATCTCTACCGTCCAGAATTTTACATCGAACCATGTAAACAGCTTGCTTTCCAGATTGTCTTTCAAGACGCTCAATAACTTCAGCAGGATAGGCAGTTAGTAATTTGCTATCTCCTTTTGACTCTTCCTTTTTTGCGTCTTTAGTTTTTTGGTTCTTTGCCATTACTCAGTCTTTTCTTCAGCTTCTTCCTTTTTATCTTCTTTGGATTCTGCTTCAGGTTCAGCTTCTTCAGCCGGAGCTTCTACAACTTCCTCAGCTTTTTCTTCTGATTCTGAGGGAGCTTCTTCTTTCTTTTCTTTAGCTTCTTTTTCTGCCGGTTTTTCTTCAGCTGGCGCTTCAGCCGCAGTCTCTTCTTTCGCTTTCACTTCAGAAGATTTTTCAGCTTTCTTTGGTTCAGCTTCCGCTTTCATCAGAGTTTGAATATCTTCAATAAGATTGTTTAATTTCTTTTGAGCTTCACCAGGATTTGCAATTGCTACAGCAGCTGTTGCGACAGGCAAACCTGCAGCAGCACCTAATTCAGCTTTAGAAGGCACTTCAACGTGCATAATTTCTTTATCCTTAGCCAATAGAGCCAAGTGTTGAATAATTTCGCCCGGAGATACGTCTGAAGCTACGATAGATAGCTTAGCTTCGCCTCTTTCCAAGGACTTTGTTACTTCGTTTACACCTTTCCGGATTTTTCCGTCAGTACGAGAATCCTCAATAATTGAGTAGATTCTTTCAATAATATCTTTTGTTAGTTCCATTTTAACCTCGTTAACCTCATTGGTTAATATTTGGAGTTATTTGTTGTGTTTAAAAAGATTGTTATT
>CAYFOG010000028.1:0-1200 GCA_964344705.1 Candidatus Woesearchaeota archaeon
AGGAGCAGGCTGCGATCCGCGCCGCCATGAAGCCGGTCGCCGAAATCATGGAGGAGGTCGGTTGGCATACCCGGCTGATCGACCTCACCGAGGCGCAGGTGTTGACCCTGATCGAGGTCGCTGTCGGCGGCTTTCAGGACGCCATGCTGGCGACGGCCAAGGGCGACGATATGGAGATCCCTTTTTGATGCTGGATTACAACCACTCGGCCTCGGTGGCCGATCGGATCAACGCGCTCATCGACGAGGCCCTGGAGGCGGAGAATGCCGCGAGGCCGTCGCGCGACTACCTCGGGGGCTCTCGCCTGGGCGTGGCCTGCGAGCGCGCCTTGCAGTTCGAGTATGCCGACGCGCCGAAGGACGATGGCCGCGACTTCGACGGCCGGACGCTGCGCATCTTTGCCGCCGGTCATGTGTTCGAGGATCTGGCCATCGGCTGGCTGCGCAGGGCCGGGTTCGATCTCTACACCACCAAGGGCAACCGCCCGGACGGCGAGCAGTTCGGTTTCTCCGTCGCCGACGGGCGCATCCGTGGCCATGTGGACGGCATCATCAATGCCGGCCCTGTGCTGACCGGGTTCCCGGCGCTTTGGGAATGCAAGTCGCTCAACGACAAGTCCTGGAAGGATACGATGAAGCGCGGCGTGGCGGTCTCGAAGCCGATCTACGCGGCCCAGATCGCGACCTATCAGGCCTACATGGAAGCAAGCGTGCCGGGGATCTCGCAAAACCCGGCACTGTTCACGGCGATCAACAAGGACACCGCCGAGCTGCATCACGAACTGGTGCCGTTCGACGGCGGCTTGGCCCAGATGGCGAGCGACAAGGCGGTGCGCATCATCCGGGCCACCGAGGCGGGCGAGTTGTTGCCCCGCATCGCCCAGTCCGCCGACTACCACGAATGCCGGTTCTGTGCTTGGTCCGATCGCTGCTGGAGGGTCAGCGATGGACGATAACGTGATCGAGTTGGAGCGCTGGCGCGATTTCAACGACGCCGAACCGCAGCGCCTCGACGACAGTCGCCCTTGGGATGGGGCAGAGACCACCGAAGAGATCAAGACCCGGATGCTGGTTAACATCCGGGGCGTGCTCTCCTACCTGTTGCCGGGTGGCGCGTTTCAGGGCGGCAAGTTCCTAGTCGGTGACGTTCAAGGCAATCGCGGCGACAGCCTGTCGGTGGAACTGGCCGGACCCAAGGCCG
>CAYFOG010000029.1:0-1116 GCA_964344705.1 Candidatus Woesearchaeota archaeon
GTCAACAAAATCAGTTATTCCAGTATATTCGCCAAGTCCTGCACCGATTGCCAAAGTTGCGCCAACAGCTAACCAAGGTAGTCCTCTATAAACTCTATTCATTAATCTTTTCTCATCAGACTCAGCTACCTTGCGTTCAAGAGTTTCATTTCCATTGAGCTCCATTTCAGAGTTATCTGAAGAAACAACTACTGTCTCTTCGAGACCCGAAAAATTACTAAGTATCGTATCTAAAATATCTCCCTTCTTCGTTTTATTAGTCAAGTCAATTCCTTCTAGTTGAGCATAAATAGAAAGTGTCTCTTTTGTCATTCTCTCTAAAGTTTTTTCAGAAGATAATTCTCGGCTAGGTAATTTAACCATACGTGCACCCTTAAGGTCCTTTAAGGTTCGTTTCGTTTCGTTTTTGATTTGCTGCGTTTCGTTTTTGATTTGTTCAGCCTCAGATTTGGCATCCTCTAAAATATTACCGCTCAACAATGAACTAACATATGATTTCAATTGAGAGTCTCCTAGTTCCGAAACCACTTTTCGATCAGCTCTAGTTAATAAATGATAATTAGGATTTCCTTTATCTTTAATTGTTCCAATAAATTTAGAAATGTTTTCATCAGTCCATCTTGACGCGTCTACATTCATGGCTTCAATTAATTCAGGTAGTCTGTATTTCATTTTTTATCTTTTTCCCTCAACTAACCAATCGCGATCGGGTTTTTTGAATCTTCTACCTTTCTTTGCAACAATTGCTCCGCCCAATGCTCCAACTGCTAGACCAATACCGCCTAGCCACATATCAGAACTTTCATTTTCACTATACAATGCTTCTTCTAATTCGCCAACTCGAGTTGCATTCTCATCTCTTTGAATGGTCATTTGATTAGCATAATCTGCTGTTCCTTTATTAGCGTCTTCAAGATCTGAAATTTCAGCATTAAGTTCTGACAAATCCATAGTTAGATTTTCAATTGTGCTTTGATAAGCATTGATTTCAGCTTGCTGTTCTGTTGAATTTCCTTCCAATCCGTTAATTTCAGCTGTTAAGTTTGAAATTTCTCCGTTTAATCGGTTAATTTCAGTTTGGTAATCTGTTGAATTTCCTTCCAATCCGTTAATTTC
>CAYFOG010000030.1:0-1040 GCA_964344705.1 Candidatus Woesearchaeota archaeon
CCGAGACGGTTCGTGCGGACCGGGACCTCCGCCTGGCGGGCTACGAGGTCTACCGATTCGGCGGCGCCGAACTCAGCCCGAAGGCCACCGAGGCGACCGTGCAAGCGTTCTTCGACGCTCTCCTCGGCGGGCTGCTGGGTGACGGGTGACGCTGTGTGACGCGACTTCTGGGTACTTCGGCCGTAGGCGCAAGCATTGGCATGGTGCCCAGGCACGACGCGAAGGTTCCTCGCTACGCGACAAGTACCCCAGAAACGCGTCACTGAACCGTCAACCGTCACCCTTCGACGCTGACGACGCCGCCGGGAGCCTGACGTCCCCTCCCGCCCCTCAGAACCCCTTGGTAATCTCTGGAATCCGTTGAGGAGACGGATCCCGCCATGACCAAGCCCGAGATCCTCAACATCAAGGAGGTCGCCGCCCTGCTCCGGGTCGCGGAGAAGACCGCCTACACGTTGGCGCAGACCGGCGAGCTCCCCGGCTTCAAGGTCGGCGGCCAGTGGCGCTTCCGGCGCCGCGACATCGAGTCCTGGATCGACGACCAGACCAAGCGCAGCCGGGACGGCGGAGGCGGCAGCTGATGGGCGTCCCGACCAGCGATACCGCCCCCCTGCTGGACGAGATCCGCGAGCTTCTCCTCGCGGCGCGCTCCCGAGCTGCACGGCAGGTCAACGCCCTGGTGGTGCTGACGCGGTTCGAGGTCGGTCGGCGGATCGTCGTCCACGAGCAAGGAGGCGAAGCGCGTGCCGAATACGGGAGGGCCGTGTTGCAGCACCTCTCCGACGAGTTGACCGCGGAGTTCGGAGCCGGCTGGTCGGTCACGAACCTCACGCTGATGAGGCGGTTCTTCCTGGCCTACCGGGGCCGGATCGGGATTCCGCAGACACCGTCTGCGATTTCAGCTCCAGCGGCTGAGGCGTCGATTCTTCAGACACCGTCTGCGGGATCAGTCGGGGTCCCAGGACCCGCCCCCTTCACCCTCAGCTGGTCCCACTACGTCTTCCTGCTCGGCATCGCCGACGAGGCCGAGCGCGCGTTCT
>CAYFOG010000031.1:0-1005 GCA_964344705.1 Candidatus Woesearchaeota archaeon
ACTGCTCGGCGCAGTACTCGACCCGGATGCCGGCCCGCTTGCAGAGGTATTCGTAGTAGGCGCTTTCGTCGGAATCCTGGAATCGGCCCCAGCGGCTGACATCGTAGACCAGGATTACCGAGAAATCCGTCCGCCCCGCCTCGACGTCGGCGATCAACTGCTTGAGCCCGTCGCGACCGTCAATGTTGAGACCGCTCCGCCCCTCGTCGGCATAGGTGCGAACGATCTCATGTCCCCGCCGAGCGGCGAACTGGCGGATGGTGTCGGCCTGGTTCTCGGTCGAGTACTTCTGATGCTCGGTGGACATCCTGACGTACTCGGCGGCACAAATCGGCGCCGAGAGGTCCTGGCTTGGTTTTTCGTCTTCTGGTCGCGCCATATGATCCACGCCGTGTCCACGTTGGGGTTATTCCAGACGCGATCATATTTTACGTTTTGTATATAATCAAGGTGCGACGTGACCCAAGTCGCTGACAGAATGCTATTTGCGGGCTCGATGGGGGTCGAAGATCACGACGCTTCCTTCAGAAGTTCCTGAGCAACACCGAAGGGGAGCCCCCTCGGATCCCCTCCGTAGATCCACTCCAGGGTGATGCCATGAAGCTGGTAAAGTTGGAACATCTTGACGGGATCGGGCATGCGCTTACCAGTCTCCCAATGGTTCCAGGCGGCCGCCTTCACGTCGAGGGATTCGTACAGGTCCTTCTGGTTCAGCCCGAGCGCCAGCCGCGCCGCCTTCAGGCGGGCACCAATTTGAACCAGTTCCTCGTTGTCGCGTAGCCGGGCCATATTGAATTGTAGTCTACATATTGTAGGGGCACCTGTCGACCGACAGTCGGCATCCGCGCGAGCCATTGATGCGAGGGCCCGTGGCCACAAGGTTGGCGACGAAATTGTCAGACTGCTTGATAATCGCGGCGAAAATGGAGAAGGTTGGATTCCAGTTACCTTCCCTCCGCCATTACCTTTTTCCCAACGCTCTCTCGCCGCCTCAGACGGCTCTGA